>JBJXGF010000373.1:0-5930 GCA_046153015.1 Acidimicrobiales bacterium
CGCCGGGCGGGGTCGCGGCGCGGTCGAAGGCGACGGTCTCGCCCGGGTCGAACGGGCGCGCTGCGGGGGTCGGCGCCGGGGCCGGTGGGGTCCTGGCGGTGGGCGGCGCGGCGGGGGCCGCAGCGAGGGGAGGCGCCTGGGGCTGGAGGCCGTGCGGGCGCGTCATCGGGGAGGGGGTGAGCCGGGGAGGAGGACCGCCGATCGGCGGCGCCTCGGGGCGCATCCCGTAGCTCTCCCGCCCCACCGCCGGCAGCCCCGCCATGGTGGGGCGGGCCGGGTCGTGGCGGCCGGGGTCGTGGCGGGCCGGCTCCTGGCGGGCCGGCGGGGGCTCGGCCAGCCCCGTCCGCTCGGCGAACTGTCCGGCGGCGATCGCCGCGCCGCGGGCCACCGCGTACATCGGGTCGAGGTCGGTGGCCAGCGGCCGGCCGAACTCCGCCCGCACCATCTGCGCCACCAGCGGGATGCGTGACGACCCGCCCACCAGGAGGAAGGCCGACACGTCGGCCGGCGTGAGCCCGGCGCGGGCGATGGCGGCCCGGATGGCGGTGATCGTCTCGGTCAGGCGGTCGCGGATCATGCCCTCGAACTGGCTGCGGGCCACCCGCACCGCCGTCTCGACGCCGGGGACGAAGACCGAGACGGTGGCCTCGGTCTCGGAGGAGAGCAGCTCCTTCGCCTCCACGCACGCCCGCCGGAGGCTGGTGAGCGCGGGCAGCAGCGACGGATCCTCCGAGGCGTCGCCGCTCCAGCGCAGCCCGGCGCTCGAGAGCACGTAGCTCACGATCGCCGAGTCGAAGTCCACCCCGCCCAGGTGCTCGACGCCTTCTTCGGCCAGCAGCTCGAAGCGGTCGGTCTCCTTGCGCAGCAGCGCCGCGTCGAAGGTGCCCCCGCCCAGGTCGTACACGGCCAACACCGCGCCGGGCGGCACCCGGAGGCGGGACGCGTAGTCGAGCGCGGCGGCGTGGGGTTCGGTGATCGTAGTGGTGTGCTCGAGGCTGGCCAGGCGCAGCGCCTGACCGAACAGCTCCTGCTTGTACGGGCCCCAGTTGGCCGGGAACGTGGCCGCGATCGAACACGGAGGCTCGCGCTCGCGCTCGGTCACCCGGGCCACGACCCACTCCAGCACCCGCGCCGTGAGCGACTCGGCCGAGAACGGCACACCGCCCACGATCAGCGGGGTCGGGTCGCCGAGCCGGCGCTTGAAGTCGCGCGCCACCGCGGTCGGGTCGGTCAGGCCCCGCCGGTTGGCGGCGTCTCCCACGATCGTGCGGCCGTCCCGGTCCACGTACACGACCGACGGCACGTTGTCTGCGATCGGGCCCAGGCCCACCACCTCGACGAGCTGGTTCCGCCGGACGGCGGCCGCCGTGAAGCTCGTGCCGACGTCGATCCCCAAGTCGTAGGCCACGCTGTGTCTCTCCCCTGTGACGGGCGCCTCAACCTTGCGTGTCGTCGGCTATGGCAACAGAGGAAATCCGCCTCGTGGTGATGCGGGTATTTCCCCGGCTGGCCGCCTCCCGTCCCCTCTGTGCTAGGTGGCCGCTTGTCCCCGGCCACGCTCCATGATCCCGCGTCGACGGGCTTCGACCAACGCGGGGTCGAAACGCGCCTTGAACCACTGCCGGCCCATCTCGGCCTCGCGCCGCCAGGCGTCCTCGACGGTGGTGGCGGAGGTGGCCGCGTACGTGGCCAGCATCTGGCGGACGCCGGCCTGGTCGTTGCCGACCATGTCGGCGGCCAGGCGCCTGGTGAAGGCGAGCAGCTCGTCGTGGGCCACGACGTGGTTGACGAGGCCCCACTCGTAGGCCTCCTCGGCGGTCAGGAAATTGCCGGTCAGGCTCAGCTCGCGGGCCTTGCGCACCCCCACCGCCTGGGGCAGCAGGACCGAGAGCCCCCAGCCCGGCATCACGCCCACCCGGGCGTGGGTGTCGGCGAACCGGGCCCGCTCGGAGGCCACCAGCAGGTCGCACTGCAGGGCCAGCTCGAACCCACCGGTGATCGCCACGCCGTTCACCGCGCCGATGAGCGGCTTGGTGAGCGGCGCCCACGGCCGGGGTCGCCCCGCCAGGTCGGCCCCGGCGCCGCCCAGCTCTTTCAGGTCGAGCCCCGCGCAGAAGGCGGGATCGGCCCCGGTGAGCACCACCACATCGACGTCGGCGTCGGCCTCGAAGGCCGCCATCGCCGCCGCCAGCTCGTCGAGCAGGCCGCTCGACAGGGCATTGCGGGCCTCGGGCCGGTTCAGCGTGACCGTGCCGATCCGATCGGCGGCCTCGGTCAGGACCAACGAGGGCATCAATCGTCGTCCTCTTCGTCGGGGGGCAGGTACTCGAACTTGAGGTCGCCGATGCGGACGAGGGTGGAGGAGATCCACCCGCCCATGGCCGAGAAGTGCTCGTCCAGCAGCGCCGCGTCGGCGAGCGTGGGCTCGTCGAGCTCGTAGGAGCCTTCGTAGCCCACCTCGATGGCGTACTCGCAGTTGTCGAGCTCGCTGTCGTAGCCGATCTCGATGCGCACCCCCGAGCGCTCGAGCGGCGTGGGCCCGATGAGCGTGCTCGTCTCGGGCAGCACCGCCAGCACCAGCGCCGGGTCGGGCTGGCCGACGAGGCGCTGCATGCGCAGCACCACCTCGATCGAGATGCGGGGAGACTCGGTGAACTGCTCGCCGATCGTCCACGACCGGTAGGCGGTCTGCGCCCAGGTGGGCCACTCGAGCGTGATGTCGGCCTGGACGCGCGGCGGCGAGCCTTCCCCGGGCAGCCCGTAGGAGGTCTGCCAGACCAGATCGCCGAGCAGGATGTCGGCCTGGAACCGCTCCTCGATGGCTTGGCGTTCGAGCCTGGCGATCTCCAGCACGTCGCGCAGGGCGCCGATCGCGTCGGTGAAGACGTGGTCAAGCATGCGGGCGCGCGGCGGTGCTCATGAGGCGTGCAGGCTATCCGCTCGCTCGGCCCCGGGGGCTCCAGGCGGCCCGGCGGCCCGCTCCGTTACGCTCCCGAGCGCTTGACCTGCGAGAACGGCTGGTCCTTGTCGACCCGGGGTTCGGGCGGCAGGCCCAGCACGCGCTCGCCGACGATGTTGCGCTGGATCTCGTCGGTGCCGCCTCGGATCGACATCGACGGGCCGGTCATGAAGATCGTGTGCCAGCCGTCCTCGCCGTCCTCGGCGAGCATGCCGAGCGGCCCCTGCAGATCCTTTGCCAGCCGGCCTGTCATCTTCAGCTGGTCGCCCCAACGGATCTTGCCGCCCGAGCCGGCGGGCCCGGGCGCGCCCGACTTGGCGCTCGCTGCGGCCCGCTCGGCCGTCCACGACGCCGCCTTGGTGTACGACACCAGGTGGGCGAGCCGCTGGCGGGTCACCAGGTCGGCGGCGCCGCCGCTCTCCCGGACCAGCGCCATCAGCCGGCCCTGCGTGCCCCCGCTGGCCGTGTGGCGGGTGGTGACGCCGCCGCGCTCGTAGCCGAGCGCGGTGATCGCCACCCGCCAGCCGTCCCCCTCGGCGCCGATCCGGTTCGCGTCGGGCACGCGGACCTCGCTCAGGAACACCTCGGAGAAGTGCTGGTCGCCGTTCATCTGGCGCAGCGGCCGGACGTCCACGCCGGGCGCCGCCATGTCGATCAGGAACGCGGTGATGCCCTTGTGCTTGGGGACCTCGACGTTGGTGCGGGCGAGGAGGAACCCCCAGCGGGCCCACATCCCCCGGCTCGTCCACACCTTCTGGCCGCTCAGCACCCACTCGTCGCCGTCGCGCTGGGCGGCGCAGCCCAGGTTGGCCAGGTCGCTGCCGGCGTTCGGCTCGGAGAACAGCTGGCACCAGATGTCCTCGCCGCTCGCCGTGCGGGGCAGGATGCGGGCGCACAGCTCGGGCGAGCCGAGATCGATCATCGTGGGCCCGCCGATGCCGAGGCCGATCGAGAAGGCGTAGAGATCGGGCGTCTCGTAGTGGCGCAGCGCGTCGGCCACCACCGCGGCCTGCGCGGGGGTTGCGCCCATCCCTCCGTATTCCTTGGGCCAGGTGGGAACGGCCCAACCGCCGTCGGCCAAGGCCTTCAGGTACGCGCGCCCGGCGTCGACCAGGTCATCGCTGCCGGCGCCCATCACCGTGGTGCGGGTCTGCTCGCTGCGCTTGACCAGCCGCTCGTCGAATGCGGCGCGCAGCCCGGCCGGGTCGAACGGATCGTTGGTGTCGCTCATTGCGCCCCCCCTCGGTCGACGCCACAACCTAGCGCCGACCGGGCCGGGCGGGTTCAGCCAGCGGGCGCTTCGCTCTCGGTCTGGCGCTGGTCGTAGTCGGCTTCGAGCTCGATCAGGCGACGCACCAGCGCCGAACGTGACGGCGCCGCCACCGAAGCCAGGCGATCGAGCCGCTCGAGCTCCTCGGTTGTCAGGTCCATCACGTAGGGCGTGGGGTTCGAGCCGCGGTTGCGCCGCCGCCGCCGCTCGGGCCGGCGCACCGGGGCCTCGCCGGCCAGCTCGTCGGCGAAGCGCTCCAGCGCGTCGAGGATCACCTCGACCTTCCAGCAGTCGCGACTCATGGCCAGATCACGCAGCAGGTCGTGGATCTCCACGGTGAGCGACACGCACACCCGATGCCGTTCAGGCCGCGACTTCGGACCCGCCGGCAGGCGCCGGGGCGGCGCCGGGCGCGGGCCGTCGATCTCGATCTCGGTGAGCTCGGCAACCTCGGCGAGCTCGGCCCGTTCGGCGCGTTCGAGCGCCGCCCGCGGCAGCGAGGCCCAGGCCTCGCCGCTCGCGCTCACCGCCGCCTCCCCGCGCCCGCCCTGGCCAACGGGGCCGCCGCCGCCCGCTGTATGCACGTGTTGCCCGCCTGTCTGCCCGCTCGGGTGTTCCGCCCCACCGCAGCACCTTCTCCGTCGCCGCGGGCCGAGTCGCCCGCTGCGGCTTCACTCAACTCGGATGTTATCCGCACGTCGCCCGATGGGGACGTGTTTCGGTGAGATGTACGGGCTGCCGCCTGGCGCGATATATGCAGCAACGTTATGTCCCCGGCCCGGTGCTGCTGCTCGTCGGGATGTGACGCGCCCGCCCTCCCGCTATTTGCACCCTAGAAGGCGATCCGGCGGCGGCGGTCGACGAAAAACAATTCCATCTGGAACAGGCCTATTCCGGCCTCCGGGGGCGCGAGATCTGGTTGCGCTTGTGTTAGGATCCTGTTTGCTGCAGGTCCGGTTGGGCCGCGGTCATGGGCCGGTTGTGGGTCATGACCGGAGCAAGCACGGCCGGTCTGGCGAGGCGCGCGGCAGCGTCTGTTCGTTGCCGCCGCTCGTGGGGTTCTGCAGTGCAACGGCGGGAACCGTGGTGAGAAGGCGAGCGTCAAGCGCTCGCCTTCTCGCTTGTTGGGGGGCCATGCAGGCCGGCCGGACGGCCGTCAATAGAACGTGCACCGCGTGCGGTGCCGCGGCGTCGCCTTGTAGCGCGCGCCGCCGCCGCGCCGCCAAAGCAGTTGGTCGAGCTGCATTGCCGTTGTGTTGCCGGCTCGCAGCGCCGGCTCGATCGTCAGCCGCTCGACGGCGTGCACCGCGGCCGCCCGCAGCTCCACCTCCGCCCGCCCGCCGGCGGGCAGCAGCTCCTCCCGGGTGATCGCCGCCCGCAGCTCCGGGTCGACGGCGAGCACGCCGTCGAGCGCCAGCACGTGGGGCACGAGGTTGTCGGCGAACATCGTCAGGCGGGCCAGGTCGTGGAAGCGCCCGAGCCCGGCGCCGCCGAACGCGTCGTGCAGGTCGGCCGCGGTGATCTGCGCCCGCTTGGCCAGCCACACCTCCCGGCCGTCGTGCTCGGCGCAGTCCCGGTACTGGGCCAGCTCCACCAGCCGGTCGGCCAACGCGGCGGCCGAGGAGTCGGCCGCCTCGATCAACGCCGTGAACGAGCCCCCGGCGCGTTCGGCCACGAACCGACCCAGGTCGGCTAGGCCGG
>JBJXGF010000381.1:0-20495 GCA_046153015.1 Acidimicrobiales bacterium
CGCCTGCGACCTGCCCGGCGCCCGGGCCGACACCATCGCCGCCGTGGCCCGCGCCCTCGCCGGCTCGGGCGCCGACACGACGGCCGCGATCCCGACCCTCGACGGGCGCCGGCAATGGCTCCACGGCGCCTGGCGGCGCGCCGCCGCCGGCGCGCTGGCCGCCCAGTTCGAGCGAGGCGAGCGTTCGATCCGCGGCGCGGTCGACGCGGCGGCGCTCCTCGTTCGCCTCGTAGACGGTCTCGACGCCGTGGCCCTCCAGGACGCCGACGTCCCCGACGAGCTCCCGCCCGGCCGCTACGATCGGTGGTGAACCGCCGGCGCGGGCCCGCGGCGCCGCCACGGCGCGCGGTGAGGCGTAGTGAGCCGACGAGGGGATTCGAGCATGGATCAGGCGGTGCCGGAGATCGACGTCGAGCAGCTCAGCCGGCGGCGCGGCGAGGGGACGCCGCTGATCGACGTGCGGGAGCCGCACGAGTACGAAGAGGCGCACGTGCCCGGCGCCGTGCTGATACCCCTCGGCGAGCTGGCCGAACGCCTCGGCGAGGTGCCGAACGAGGGCGAGGTGTGCGTGATCTGCCGGAGCGGGGCGCGCAGCCTGCGCGCCGCGGAGCTGCTGCGCGCCAACGGGGTCGAGGCCGTCAACGTGGCCGGCGGCACCCTCGCCTGGATCGAGTCCGGGCGGGCCACGGACAGCGGCCCCGCTTGACCAGCCCCCGCTCCCCGCTGCCCGCCGCGGTGGCCGAACCGAGCCTCATCACCTCCGACGCCGAGTTCGCCGACCTGTGCGCCGAGCTCGCCGGCGAAGCCGTCTACGCCCTCGACACCGAGTTCCACCGGGAGCGCACCTACTACCCGAAGGTCGCCCTCGTGCAGCTCGCGTGGCGGGACCAGGTGGCCCTCGTCGATCCGCTGGCCGTGGACCTCGCCCCCCTCGCCCAGGTGCTGGAGGGGCCCGGCACGATGGTGATCCACGCGCCGGCGCAGGACCTCGAAGTGCTCGAGCGAGCCTGCCGGAGCCTGCCCCGCTCGCTGTTCGACACCCAGGTGGCGGCCGGGTTCCTGGGCATGCCGCTGCCGTCGCTGTCGGCGCTGCACGAGCGAGAGTTCGGCCGGCCCCTCCCCAAGGGCGACCGCCTCACCGACTGGCTGGCGCGGCCCCTGAGCGAGCAGCAGCTCGCCTACGCCGCGGCGGACGTCTCGGGCCTCGTCGAGCTGCACCGCCGGCTCACCGACAAGCTCGCCGAGCGGGGCCGGCTGGACTGGGCTCAGGCCGAGTGCGACCTGATGCTGCGCCGGCCGCCCTCCGCGGCCCGGGCGCCGGAGGCGGCGTACCTGCGGATCAAGGAGGCGCGCCACCTGCGGGGCCCGGCGCTGCGGGCGGCGCGGGCGGTGGCCGCCTGGCGGGAACGCAAGGCGGCCCAGCTCGACCAGCCGGTGCGGTTCATCCTTCCCGACCTGGCGGTGGTGGGCGTCGCGCAGCGGGCGCCGGCCACCGTGGCTGAGCTCAAGCGGGTGCGGGGCCTGGAGGACCGGGGGATCCGCACCGAGTGGGCGGAAGAGCTGATCGAGGCGGTGCGGGCCGGCCTGGCCGACCAGAGCCCGCTCGCCGCCCCCGGCCCGGCCAAGGACGTGCCGAAGGAGCTGCGCCCGGCCATCGGCCTGCTGGCGGCGTGGGTGGCGCAGCTGGCCAACGACCTCGAGATCGACGTGACGCTGCTCGCCACCCGGGCCGATCTCGAGTCGTTCCTGCGCGAGGAGCCCGACGCCCGGGCGGCGCACGGCTGGCGGGCGAGGGTGGTGGGCGAACCGATCCGCCGCGTGCTGGCCGGCGACGCCGCGCTGGCCTTCGAGGCCACCGGCCGTCTCGCCCTGGAGCGGCGCTCCCACCAGGCCCTCGACCTCGGGTGAGCGCAGCGAAGCCGGCACGACCGGGGAGCGCCAGCGACCCGGGCGTGGATGGGGTCTGGGGGCGCAGCCCCCAGAACGGGATCGGGTGAGTCGCCAGTCCGGCGGCGGGGCGGGGGATTCGCTGGTGCCGGCCCCCGGCGCCGCCTAGGCTGGGCGCAACGCGTTTCTCGCAGACGGGGCAGGGGGCCGCATGGAAAGGGCCGAAAGGCGGGCGCCAACCCTGAAAGGGCCTCGGTGTGAACGTGGCTCGACGGCTCGCGCGCGATACACTTGGCGAGCCGAACTCGACAACGGGGAGCTAGGCCCGTGAAGAAGGGTCGTCATCGTCGCTTTGAAGAAGCCCGTGCACTCAAGCGGTCGGTTGACTTCGACCCTGAGTCGTTGCTCGAAGATCTCCGTTCCACTCGCCCCGAAGGCGAGGATGAAGACGAGTTCGACGACGAATACGAAGACGAGCACGATGCGGAGGACGACGGCCCCCGGCGCCGTCGGTAGCCGCCCCCGCCGCCGCGGTCTCGCCGCCTCCAACCGGTAGCGTTTCTCTCTCGTGCCCCACGACTCGTCGCGCCCCGCGTTCCGCAACCTGGCTCTCGTCGCCCACGTCGATCACGGCAAGACCACGCTGATCGACGCGATGCTGCGCGCCGCAGGGGTCTTCGGCGACCATCAGGCGCTGGTCGAGCGCGTGCTCGACTCGAACGACCAGGAGCGTGAGCGGGGCATCACGATCCTGGCCAAAGCGGCCTCGGTCACCTGGAAAGGCGTGCGCCTCAACCTGGTCGACACGCCCGGCCACGCCGATTTCGGCGGTGAGGTCGAGCGGGCGCTCGCCCTCGTCGACGGCGTGCTCCTGCTGGTCGACGCGGCCGAAGGCCCGCTGCCCCAGACCCGCTACGTGCTGTCCAAGGCGCTCGCCGCCGACCTGCCGGCGGTCGTGGTGCTCAACAAGGTGGACCGGCCCGACGCCCGGCCCCACGAGGTGCTCGACGAGGTCTACCAGCTCTTCATCGACCTCGAGGCCGACGACCGCCACATCGAGTTCCCGGTGGTGTCCGCCGTGGCCCGGGAGGGCCGCACGGTCGCCGGGGTCGGCGTGCCCGGCCCGGACGACGGGATGGACGCGCTGTTCGAGGCGGTCACCAACCACCTGCCCCCGCCGCTCGGCGACCCCGAGCAGCCGCTGGCGGCGCTGGTCACCAACCTCGACGCGTCGGACTACCTCGGCCGGCTGGCCATCGGTCGGGTCGTGCACGGCACGTTGCGCCGAGGCGACCCGGTCACGCTGGTGGGCGCCGACCCCGCCGCCGCGGCCTCGCCCCGCCGGCTCGCCCACCTGCTCGGCTTCGAAGGGCTCGCCCGCATCGATGTCGACGAGCGCCGCGCCGGGGACCTGTTCGTGGTGGCCGGGTTCCCCGACGTCGAGATCGGCGACACGATCGCCGATCCGGCGCACCCCAAGCCGCTGCCCCGCCTCAGCGTCGACGAGCCGGTCCTGCGCATGCAGTTCGGGGCCAACACCTCGCCCTTCGCCGGGCGGTCCGGACGGTACCTCACCAGCCGGCACCTGCGCGAGCGCCTCGAGCGCGAGGTGCTCGGCAACGTGTCGATCCGCCTCGCGCCCACCGACTCGCCCGAGGTGCTCGAGGTGGCCGGCCGAGGCGAGCTGCAGCTCGCTGTGCTGATCGAGTCCATGCGCCGCGAGGGCTACGAGATGCAGGTGAGCCGGCCCGAGGTGGTGGTGAAAGAGATCGACGGGCGACGCTGCGAGCCGCTCGAGGAAGCCATCGTCGACCTGCCCGACGAGCACGTGGGCACGCTCACCCAGCTGCTGGCGCCCCGCCGGGGGCAAACGGTCGACCTGCGCCCCGGCGATCCCGGGCGCACGATCATGACCGTCCAGGCGCCCGCCCGGGGCCTCATCGGCTTCCGGTCGCAGCTGCTCACCGCCACCCGCGGCACGGCGCTGCTCCACCAGCGTCACGTGGGGTGGACGCCCTGGGCGGGGCCGCTGCCCTCCCGCAAGGGCGGCGCGATGATCGCCGACCGGCCCGGCGCCGCCACCGGCTACGCGCTCGACAACCTGCAGCTGCGGGGCGAGCTGTTCATCGGCCCCGGCGCCGAGGTCTACGAGGGCATGGTCATCGGCGAAGGCGCCCGCCCCGAGGACATGGTCGTGAACGCGGTGCGGGAGAAGCAGAAGACCAACATCCGCACCCACGCCAGCGACGAGGCCATCAAGCTCACGCCGCCGCGGGAGCTGACCCTCGAAGGCGCCATCGAGTTCATCACCGACGACGAGCTGGTCGAGGTCACCCCGGGCCACATCCGGGTCCGCAAGCGCCTCCTCGCCGAAGCCGACCGCCGCCGTCAGAGCCGCCGCGCCGGCGCGTGAGCGGGCGGCGCCTCCCGAGGGCGCGGGAGTAGGTTGGCGGCCGGCGACGGGAAGGGGCCGCGGTGACCGATCAGGTGGACTCCAGACGGTCCTGGGTGGTCATGGTCGCCGCCACGGTCACGAACGCCATCGGCTTCGGCACCGCCTACACCTTCAGCACCTTCTTCAAGCCGATGGCCGCCGAGTTCGAGGCGGGGCAGGGCCGGACCGCGCTGGTGTTCTCGATCACCGTGTTCCTGCTGTTCGGCCTCGGCGTGATCTCCGGGCCCTTGAGCGACCGGTTCGGGCCGCGCCGGCTGGTCATCTTCGGCGCCGTCTGCGTCGTCGCCGGCCTGCTGGCCACCTCCCGGGTGCATCACCTCTGGCTCGGCTACCTCACGTACGGGTTCGGCGTGGGGGTGGGCACCGGTTCGTTCATCACCCCGGTCATCGCCTCGGTGGGCGGCTGGTTCCACCGGCGCCGGGCGCTGGCCGTGGGCATCACCACCACCGGCAGCGGGATCGGCACGAGCGTGCTCGTCCCGCTCATCAACCGGATGATCCAGAGCCACGGTTGGCGCACGAGCTACGTGATCCTCGCCGCGATCGCCGGCGTCACGCTGGGGCTGGCGTCGATCTTCCTGCGCCGGCCGCCGATCCCGCCCCCGCCCCCGGCTCGGGAGCGCCTCGCCGCGGTGGGCAGCACCCGCCCGTTCAAGGTGATGGCGATCACCGGGGCGTTGATGTCGCTGTCGCTCTTCGCGTCGTTCACGTTCGTGGTGAAGTGGGCGACCGACGCCGGCGTGCCGAGCTCCCGGGCCGCGCTGCTGATGCCGATCATCACCGCCTCGAGCGTGGGGGGCCGGCTGGTGCTCACCGCGCTGACCGCCCGGCTGGGCCCGGTGCGCATGTTCCAGGCGTGCCTCGCCGCTCAGCCCGCGGCCTACGCCATCTGGCTCGCCGCCGGCGGGAACTACCCGCTGCTGGTGCTCTTCGCCGTGGTGCTCGGCCTCTCCTACGGCGGGTTCGTGGCCCTCTCAGCCGAGGTGGCGGCCCACCTGTTCGGGGTGGTCGGCCTCGGCGCGGTGCTCGGCGCGCTGTACTGCTTCAGCGGGCTCGGCGGCTTCATCGGCCCGACCGGCGCCGGGTTCGTGGCCGACGCCACCGACGGTCGGGTGGCGCCGATCCTGCTCACGATCTCGGTGGTGATCGTGGCCACCGGGTTCAGCCTGTTCATCCCCACCGAACGTCAGGTGGCTGCGGCGGCGCCCGAACCGGCCGCAGCCGGCTGAGCCGGCTCTTCGCTGTCACACCCCCAGTGCAACAATGAGGCCGTGACCGTCGACCGGGCCGACGAGGCGTTCCTCGCGGAGCTGCGCCAGGCGCTGAGCGCCGACCGTGTGCGCGCCGACCCGCTGGAGCTGCGGCTCTACGGGCGTGACGCGTCGCTCATGCGGGGCGAGGTGGCGGCGGTGTGCTTTCCGCTCAGCACCGCCGAGGTGCAGGCCTGCGTGCGCGTGGCCCGCCGCCACGGCCGGCCCTTCGTGCCCCGCGGGGCGGGCACCGGGCTCGCCGGGGGCGCGGTGCCGCGGGGGCTCGGGGGCCGCCGCCCGGTCATGATCGTCACCACCAAGATGAACCGGGTGCTCGACGTCGACCTCGAGGAGCGGGTGGCCTGGGTCGAGCCCGGCGTGGTGAACCTCGATCTCACCAAGCAGCTGCGCCCGCTGGGGTTCCACTACGCGCCGGACCCGTCGAGCCAGCAGTCCTGCTCGATAGGCGGCAACGTCGCCAACAACTCCGGCGGCCCCCACTGTCTGGCCTACGGGGTCACCAGCGCGCACGTGGTGGCCCTCGAGGTAGTGCTCCCCTCGGGCGAGGTCGCCCTGCTCGGCGGGGCCGACCCCGACCCGCCGGGGTACGACCTGCGGGGCGCCTTCGTCGGCAGCGAGGGCACGCTGGGCGTGGTCACCAAGGCCGCGGTCCGCCTCACGCCCGATCCGCCGGCCGTGCAGACGATGCTGATGGACTTCCTCGTCGTGGCCGACGCCGCGGCCGCCGTGTCCGCCATCATCGCCGCCGGGGTGGTGCCCGCCGCCATCGAGATGATGGACCATCACATCACCAAGGCCGCCGAGGAGTTCGTGCACGCCGGCTACCCGACCGACGCGGCGGCGATCCTGATCGTCGAGGTCGACGGCGCGGCCGGCAAGGTCGCCGCCGAGGCCGAGGTCGTGGAGCGGGTGTGTCGCGCCCACCACGCCCGCTCGGTGCGCACGGCCACGACGGAGGCCGAGCGGCTGCTCATCTGGAAGGGCCGCAAGACCGCGTTCGGCGCGGTGGCCCGGGTCAAGCCGAACTACTACCTGCACGACACGGTCGTGCCCCGCACCCGCCTGCTCGAGGTGCTCACCGCGGTGTACGCCATCGCCGCCAAGCACGACCTGATCGTGATGAACGTGTTCCACGCCGGCGACGGCAACCTCCACCCGCTGCTCGTGTTCGACGCCCGGGAGCCCGGCGTGCTCGAGCGGGTCCACGCCGCCGGCGAGGAGATCGTGCGGGTGTCGCTCCTGGCCGGCGGGGTGCTCTCGGGCGAGCACGGCATCGGCCTGGAGAAGCGGGACTTCATGTGCTGGCAGTTCTCCACGGCCGACCTGCAGGCGCAGGCCCACCTCCGCGAGGCCTTCGATCCCGACGGGCTGGCCAACCCCACCAAGGTGCTGCCCGAAGGGGCGAGCTGCGGCGACATCGCGCAGCTCTCACCGGCCTCCCAGGCCGACGTGCTGGCCGACGGGAGCTGGGTGTGACCAGCCGGCCCGGCGCGGCGCTGGAGGCCTTCGCCGAGGAGGTGGGCGCCGAGGGTCCGGTGGCGGCGGCCGGGGGGCGCACGCAGTGGAGCCTCGGCGGCGAGCTGGATCCCGCGGCGCGGGTGGTGCGCGCCCCGGCGGGAATCTGCGAGTACAACCCGGCGGAGATGACCGTCCGGGTGCTGGCCGGCACCCCCACCGACGAGCTCGCCGCCGCGCTGGGCGAGCGCGGCCAGTACGCCAACCTCCCGGTCCGCCCGGGCGGCACGGTGGGCGGCGCGCTCGCCGCCGGGCGGTCCACGCTCGGCCGCCTCGGGCGGGGCCCGATCCGCGAGACGCTGCTGCAGCTCCGCTGGGTGTCGGCCGAGGGGGTGCTGGTCAAGGCAGGCGGTCCGGTCGTGAAGAACGTCACCGGGTTCGACCTCTGCCGCCTGGCGGTCGGCTCGCTCGGCACGCTGGGCCTGTTCGGCGAGGTGATCCTGCGCACCAGGCCGCTGCCGGCGGTGAGCCGCTGGTTCGCCGGCGAGGTCGAGCCCTGGGGCCTGCGGTCCCGGTTCTACTGGCCGGGCGCGATCCTGTGGAACGGGTCGCGCACGTGGCTGCTGCTCGAAGGCCACGCCGGCGACGTCGCCGACGACGCCGCGGTCGCCGCCCGGCTGGGGCTGGCCGAGACCGACTCGCCGCCCGACCTCGGCCCCCATCGCCTGTCGCTGCGGCCGAGCGCGCTCCCCGGCTTCGCCGCCCCGGAGGGGTTCGTGGCCGAGGTCGGGGTGGGCGTGGTGCACCTCCGGGCGCCGGCTCCGCCGCCGGCGGTCGACCCGGTGGTGGCCGAGCTCAACCAGCGGGTCAAGGCGGCGTTCGATCCCATCGGCCGGCTCAACCCCGGCCGCCGCGTGCTGCCATGAGCGGAGGCCGGCGATGACCCTGCACCTGCCCGACGAGGAGCTCGGCCAGTGCGTGGCCTGCGGCCTCTGCCTGCCGCACTGCCCGACGTTCCGGGTCACCGGCGAGGAGCGGGCCTCGCCCCGCGGGCGGATCGAGGCCATGCGCCAGGTCCAGTGGGGCGGCCTCCCGATCGACGAGTCCTTCGTCGACATGATGGACGCCTGCGTGCAGTGCCGGGGCTGCGAGACGGCGTGCCCGTCGGGGGTGCCGTTCGGGCGGCTCATGGAGACCACCCGGGAGACTCTCGTCGCCGAGGCCGGCTACCAGCCGTGGCATCGCCGGCTGGGGTATCGGGTGCTCGGCCGGCGCCGGCTGCTGCTGGGGCTGTCCAGCCTCCTCGCTTTCGCGCAAGCCGCGCGTCTGGCGCCGCGGCGGGTCACCGACCGGTTGGGCCTGCCCCGGGTTCCGCTGCGGCGGGGGCGGCTGGCGCCCTCGGGTCACGACGTGTGGCTCTTCACCGGCTGCGTGATGGACGCGTGGCAGCGGCCGGTGCACGCCGCGGCCAAGCGGCTGGTGGAACGCACCGGCGCCGGCGTGGCGCTGCCCGGCCCGGGCGCCGCCTGCTGCGGGGCGCTGCACGAGCACGCCGGGCTCGGCATCGAGGCCCGGCGGCTGGCGCAGCGCACCATTGCCGCGCTGGGCGGCGACGCGCCGATCCTGGTCGACTCCGCCGGCTGCGGCGCGATGCTGAAGGACTACGGCCACCTCCTGGGCACGCCCGAGGCGGCGGCGTTCAGCGCCCGGGTGTACGACATCAACGAATGGCTCGCCGCCCGCATCGAGCAGCTCCCGGCGCCGCCGCCGGGCGCCCCCCGCCCTGTTGTCGCCGTGCAGGACCCGTGCCACCTCCGCCACGTGCAGCGCACCCACGAGTCGGTCCGCCGCCTCCTCGCGCCGTTCGTCGAGGTCGTGGAGCTGGACGACGAGGGCCTCTGCTGCGGCGCCGGCGGCGCCTACTCGGTGCTGCGCCCCGAGCTGTCCCAGGCGATCCGGGCCCGCAAGCTCGACTCGATCGAGCGGTCGGGCGCGCCGCTCGTGGCCAGCGCCAACCCGGGCTGCGCGATGCACCTCGCCGCGGCCGGTGTGGCGGTGCGCCACCCGGTCGAGCTCGTCGACGAGGCGCTCGGCGGGGGGTGAGGGCGATGGCCGGGGAGTTCGACGAGATCCGCCGCCGCCTGGAGGACATCTCCGAGGAGCTGGCCGAGCTGGCCATCGCGCGCCTGCGCGACTCGATCGACGCCGGCGGCGCCGAGCTGCCGGTGGACGAACGCCGCCTCACCCGAGCCCGCCGGGCGGTGGAGAAGGCGGCGGCGATCCTGCAGGAGCCGGACCGCTCCGGCTGAAAGGCGGCCGCTAGGCCGCTCGGTTGGGGGCGGCGCTGGTGGTGGTGGTCGGCGGCGCCGGCTGGAGCGCCGCCGCGCACGCCCAGGGCCGCCAAGACTGCTCGGCGCGCACGAACAGCGCCCACGCCACCTCGATGTTCGGCTCGGGGCGCAGGAGGTCCATCATCGCCCAGCCCCGGGGGCGGACCAGCGTGTCGAGGTGGACGTCGCTGATCTGGAACAGCCCGTAGTGGGCGCCGTTGCGGGCGGCGGGGTCGAGGCTCGACTCGCAACGGGCGATCGCCACCGCCTCGGCCCCCCGAGCGCCGAACCGGCCCTGGATGAGGGCGCTGATCCGGGCGCGTTCGGCCGAGGCCGACACGTACCGCTCCCTCGTCACCGCCGGCGAGCTGCATCCCAACGAGATCGAGGCCAAGGCCGCGGCGGCGAGCAGCGGCGCGAACGGGGCGGACCGACGTCGGCGGCTCACCCGCCTGGTCATCGGCGCCGCGGCGGCCCACCTTGAGCGAGGCGGGGCGAGGCCGAGCGGCGGCTCAGCGCTCGGCGGCGGCGAAGAGCTCGGGGACCGCCCGCCCGAACCCGTCGGGCAGGCTGCGGCGGGCGACCGGCTCGACCAGCGCCGGGTCGAGCCAGACGGCCCCGTCGCGCACGTACTCGGGGTAGATGGTGAGGCGGGGGGCGAGCGAGAAGCCGGCGGCCGCGCTCACCGCCCGCAGCCGGGCCAGCGCCGGCCACGGCCGCTCGGGGTTCACGAAGTCGGCCGTGACGGGCGACACCCCGCCCCAGTCGTCGATCCCGGCGGCGAGCAGCACGCCGAAGTCGTCGGACAGGTTGGGCGGGGCCTGCAGGTGAACGCTCGGGGGCAGGATCAGCCGGGCCAGCGCGATCGCGTCGAGATACTCCTCGGGCGGGCAGGGCGGCGCCGTGCGCATCCGCGTGCCGTCCTTGGGCAGGAAGTTCTGCACGATCACCTCCTGCACGTGGCCGTGCGCCCGGTGCGCCTCGGCGATGGCCTCGAGCGCGTCGACGCGGTCCTGGCGGGACTCGCCGATCCCCACCAGGATGCCGGTGGTGAACGGGATCCGCAGGCGACCGGCGGCGTCGAGCGTGGCGAGGCGGCGGGCGGGCGTCTTGTCGGGCGAGCCCTCGTGGCAGGCGAGATCGGGGTTGACCGACTCGAGCATCATGCCCTGCGAGAGCGAGACGGTGCGCAGCAGCGCCAGCTCGTCGGGGTAGAGGGCGCCGGCGTTGGCGTGGGGGAGCAGGCCGGCGCCGTCGAGCACGGCCCGGCCGGCGGCGGCGAGGTAGGCCACCGTGGAGGCGTGGCCGTGCTCGGCCAGCCAGTCGGCGGCGGCGGCGTAGCGCAGCTCGGGCCGCTCGCCGAGCGTGAACAACGCCTCGTGGCAGCCGGCCCGGGCGCCGGCGGCGGCGATGGCGCCCACCTGCTCGAGCGACAGGTACGGGTGGTCGAGCCGGGCGGGGGGCTGCGCGAACGTGCAGTAGTGGCAGCGGTCGCGGCAGAGCATGGTGAGCGGGATGAACACCTTGGGCGAGAACGTGACCCTGGCGCCGAACGCGCGGTCGCGCACCGCCCGCGCCCGGGCCATCAGCTCGTCGAGCGGCAGCGACAACAGTTCCCCGGCCATGGCCCGCCACGCTACAGGCCGGCGCGGGACCGGCCGGCGGCGCTACTCCAACGCCCCGGCGGCCGCCGGATCGGCCAGCCACACGAGCTCGTCGCACACGATCCGGCTGGCCGGCGCCCGCCCGGCCGCCACCTCGGCCAGCGCCTCGCGCTTGTCGGCGCCCTGCACGGTCACGAGCACCAGGCGGGCCTTGGCGATGGCGGGGTAGGTGAGCGTGATCCGGGCCGGCCGGGCGCCGGTTGGGTCCTCCGCCAGGCACACCAGCTCCGCCGGGCCCGCCGCCAGCGCCTTCGTGCCGGGGTAGAGGCCGGCCACGTGACCCTGCGCGGAGAGGCCGAGGTGCACCACGTCGAAGCGGTCGACCCCGGCCAACAGGCTCTGGTAGTCCGCCAGGCCGCCGTCGGGGCGTATCGGGTGGATCGAGTTCGCCGCGCCGACCCGCTCCAGCAGCGCCGCCTTGGCCATCTCGTAGTTCGAGGGCCCCTCGGCGGCCGCCGCCTCGTCGCCCCAGAACAGGTCGACCTTCCACCAGTCGATCTGCTGCTCGGCGTGGGCGGCCAGGCGCTCGTAGCAGAGCCGGGCCGTCTCGCCGCCGGAGAGCACCAGGGAGTAGAGCTCGTTGGGACGGTAATGGAACGCCTCGACCACCCGCTCGGCGAACTCGCCGGGCACGTCGTCGACCACCACGAGGGCGCCGTGCAGCACCGCGCCGAGGTCACGGCCTGCGCCGCTCACCGCCGCCCCCCGCGCGCGTGCGCGCCGCTGGGTCTCAGGAGCGGTCTCCTTGGACCCGTCCCAGCTCCTCGATGCGCCCGTTCAGCGTGGCGATCAGCTCGTCGAAGGACTTCGCGAACGACGACACGCCCTCGCGCTCGAGCCGACCGGCCACGTCGGCGAGGTCGACGCCCACCGCGGCGAGCGCCTGCCACACCGCCTCGGCGCCGGCTGGGTCGGCGTCGACGGTGCGGGCGACGGTCCCGTGGTCCTCGAAGGCCTCGAGCGTGGATTCGGGCAGGGTGTTCACCGTGTCGGGCCCGATCAGGCGGTCCACGTAGAGCGTGTCGGGGTAGGCGGCGTTCTTCGTCGACGTCGACGCCCACAACGGACGCTGCACGCGGGCGCCTCGGCCCGCCAGCGCCTCCCAACGGGGGCCGGCGAAACGCCGCTGGAACAGGGCATACGCCAGCTGCGCCTGCGCCACCGCCGCCTTGCCCCGCAGCGCGAGGGCCTCGTCGCCGCCGATCTCCTCCAAGCGCCGGTCGACCTCGGTGTCGACTCGGCTCACGAAGAACGACGCCACGCTCGACACCGCTGACAGGTCGGCCAAGGCGCAGGCCTCGAGCCCCGCGAGGTACGCCTCGATCACCTGGTCGTACCGCTCGAGGGAGAAGATCAACGTCACGTTCACGCTGCGGCCCTCGGCCACGAGGCGGCGGAACGCCTCCACGCCCTCGACCGTGGCCGGGACCTTCACGTACAGGTTGGGGGCGGCGAGGCGTTCGTGCAGCGCACGGGCGGACGCGGCGGTGGCGTCGGCGTCGTGGGCGAGGGCGGGATCGACCTCGAGCGAGACGTACCCGTCGAGCCCGCTGCTGTCCTCCCACACCGGGCGGAGCACGGCCAGCGCGTCGGCGATGTCCCGCCCGACCAGCTCCCAGTAGGCGTCGCTGACCGTGCCGCCGGCCCGGGCCAGCTCGCCGAGCTGCTCGGCGTAGTCCGGGGACCCGGCGATCGCCTTCTGGAAGATCGTCGGGTTGGAGGTGATGCCGCGCACGCCGCGCTCCACCCAGCGGGCGAGCTCCCCGGTGGTGAGCCACCCCCGTTGCAGGTTGTCGAGCCACGGGCTCTGGCCCTGGGTTTCGTAGAGCTGGTGCAGCCTAGTCATCAGGTTCGCTTCCTCGGTCTCATTCTGACAGCGCCTCGAGCAGGGCGAAGGCCCGGGCGGCCACGTTGGCGGCGGTGAAGCCGAAGCGGGCCAGCGCCTCCTCGCCCGGCGCGCTCTCCCCAAAGGTGTCGATGCTCACCGTGTCGTCCGCCCAGCGCTCCCAGCCGAACGACGCGCCCGCCTCCACGCCCAGCACCGCCAGCTCCGGGGGGATCACCTCGCACTGGTAGTCGTCCGGCTGGGCCTCGAAGAGCTCCCAGCACGGCAACGACACGACCCGCACGTCGACCCCCTCGGCCTCGAGCAGCTCGGCCGCCGCCACGCACACCGCCACCTCGCTGCCGGTGCTCACGAGCACCAGCTCGGGCTGGCCCGACGCCGCTTCGCGCAGCACGTAGCCGCCCCGGGCGACGCCTGCGGCCGCCTCGGCCGTGCCGGACAGCACCGGGACGTTCTGGCGGGACAGGATCAGCGCGGCCGGGCCGGGCAGGCCGAGGGCCACCCGCCACGCGTGCGCGGTCTCGTTGGCGTCGGCCGGGCGCAGCACGGCCAGGTTGGGGATGGCCCGCAGCGCGGCGATCTGCTCGATCGGCTGGTGCGTGGGCCCGTCCTCGCCCACGCCGACCGAGTCGTGGGTCCACACGAACACCACCCGGGCGTTGGAGAGCGCGGCCAAGCGCACGGCGGGGCGCATGTAGTCGCTGAACACGAGGAACGTGCCGCCCACCGGGATCACGCCGCCGTGCAGCGCCATGCCGTTGAGCGCCGCGCCCATCGCGTGCTCCCGCACCCCGAAGGCGAAGGCCCGCCCGTCCGGTCGGCTCGGCCCGGCCAGCTCGCCGCCGAACCTCAGCCCGGTGTTCCCGGTGAGATCGGCGCCGCCGCCCACGAGGCCGGGCACCACCTCCACCAGGGCGGTGATGCAGGCCTGGCTGGCCACCCGGGTGGCGACCGCCTTGTCGCCCGGCGCCCACGTCGGCAGCTTCGCCTCCCACCCGTCGAGGCCCCGCCCGGCCAAGCAGGCCTCCAGCTCGTCGACGCGCCCCGCCCAGGCATCCCGGCGCTCCTGCCACGCCCGCCGGGCGTCGCCGCCGCGCCGGCCGGCGGCCCGGTAGAAGCCCCGCACGTCGTCGGGCACGAAGAACGTCTCGTCGGTGGGCAGGCCCATCGCCGCCTTCGTCGCCGCGATCTCCTCGTCGAGGATGGCGTAGCCGTGCGCGGCGTGGTCGTCGGTGTGCTCGGTGGCGGGGTAGGCGATGTGGGTGCGCAGCACCACGAGCGAGGGGCGGTCCTGCTCGTCTTCCGCGGCGCGCAGGCCCGCCTCGATCGCGTCGAGGTCCTCGCCGGCGTCGCCGAGCTCGACCACGTGCCAGCCGTAGGCCTCGAATCGGCGGGCGACGTCGTCGGACACGCTGAGCGAGGTCGGCCCGTCGATCGTGATGCGGTTGTCGTCGAACACCGCGATCAGCCGGCCGAGGCGCTGATGCCCGGCGAGCGAGGCGGCCTCGTGGCTCACGCCCTCCATCAGGTCGCCGTCGCTGCAGACCGTGTAGACGCGGTGGTCGAAGAGCTCGGCGCCGAACCGGGCCCGCAGCCAGCGCTCGGCCATGGCCATGCCCACCGCGTTGGCGAAGCCCTGGCCGAGCGGCCCGGTCGTCACCTCCACGCCGGGCGTGTGGCGGGCCTCGGGGTGGCCGGGGGTGCGGCTGGCCCACTGGCGGAAGGCCCGCAGGTCGTCGAGGGTGAGCCCGAAGCCGGTGAGGTGCAGCATCGAGTACAGCAGGATCGAGGCGTGGCCGGCCGAGAGCACGAACCGGTCGCGGTCGGGCCAGTCGGGCGCCTCGGCGTCGTAGCGCATCACCCGCGTCCACAGCACGTGGGCGAGCGGCGCCAACGCCATGGCCGTGCCCTGGTGGCCCGAGCGGGCCGCGTTCGGCGCGTCCATGGCCAGGCCGCGGATCACGCTGACGGCGCGTCGTTCGAGCGCGAGGTCACGATCAGGCACGGGGGATCCTCTCGGGGGCCAGCTCGGGCGGGGCGCTTCGGCTGGTCACGGTATCGCACGCCGCGCCGAGCGCCGAGCGCCGCCCGCGGTCAGTGCGCCGGCTGCGCTCATGCGCCGGCCCCCGGCGCGGGCGCGTCGTCGAAGAGGGCGACCGATGCGGTGAAGGCGTGCAGGAAGGGCCGGCCGCCCACCGGGCCCAGCTCGCCGGCGCAGAACATGCCCGCCGCTGCGGTGGTGCCGAGCGCCTCGGTCACCACCAGGGCGTCGTGATCGGGCTCGGCGAAGAGGCGCCGCCCCCGCCCGTTGCAGGTGAACACCAACGCCCCGCCGGCGCGGCGGCCGGCCAGCAGCTCGCGCAGGTCGGCGTCGGCCGATGCGGCGTCGCGCACCTGGAACTGCACGGTGGCGCCCACCTCGATCGCATCGCCCACCGCGACCGCGCCCGTGTCCCGGTCGGCGCCGAGCACCCCCCGGATGAGGAAGTCCCCCCGGGCGAAGTCGAGCTGGCGCTCGTCGATCACCCGGCCCACGTGCACGCCGTCGGCCAACAGCTCGCGCTCCGCCGGGGCCAGCGCGGCGGCCAGCTCGGCCAGCCGGGTGAGCGCGGGCCGCCCGCCCAGCTCGTAGATGATGTTGCCCTCGGCGCGTGTCACCACATAAGGGCTGCCCACCGGCCGGCAGCCTTGAGACACGATCGTGGCGATCCTGGCGCCGGCGCCGAGCACCACGCCGACCGCCCCGTGGCCGAAGCCTTCGCCGTCGAGCACCAGGCGGTTGCCGCCCGGCCCCACCAGCGCCGAGGCGAGGCCGCCGATCACCGCCACCTGAGGGTGGCGCGCCCGCCACGCCTCCAGGAACGCGTCAGCGGGGAAGGTGTACGGGTCGGGGAGCAGGATGAGCGCCTCGGCGTCCTCGGCCAGCGCGTCGGGAATCCCCGAGAACCCCAGCTCGCCGCCGGCTCGGGCCTCCACGCGCACGGGCGTGAGCCCGCCCAGGCCCGTGGCCGCGAAGAGCGACACGGCCGGGGTCTCCTCCACCTCGCGAGCGCCGCCGATGACCGACACCGAGGTGGCGCCGATCAGCACGCGCGGCGCCAGCAGGGTGCGCACCGCCGAGGCGATCCCGTCGAACGCGGCGGCGTGGGGCGTGGTCACGAACAGCGCGGCCAGATCGACGCCGCCTTCGCCCCCCACCCCGACCCCGCCCGCGAGGCGCTCGAGCACGGCGCCGACGACCTCCCCCACGGCCTCGGAGCCGACGGGATGCTCGGAGAGCGCTGCGGCAAAGGGCATCTCAATCTCCCCCGATTTCACTCACCCCAGATGTGGATCCCCGCAGCGCGGTCGTCGCCGGCTGGTCAGGCGACCGGAGGCAGCAGCGTGTACGGCACGATCGTGGGCGGGCCGAGGTCGATCGAGCAGTGCGCCTCGATCATGCCGTAGGCGTCGATCTCGATCTCGGGCCGTACGAGCTGGCGGGTGAACTTGCCCGGCTCGACCACGAGCGGCGCCGCGTTGCGGGCCACCTGCTCGCCGTTGCGCCAGAACGTGGTCTCCAGCGCCGCGGTCCCCCGATGATCGGGCGGGCAGTACACCAGCACGCAGAGATGGGCCGCCCACGTGAAGGGCGGCGGCGAGGGCGCGGCGGCCGAGAACTGGACGCCGAGCAGGTCGATCCGGGTCGAGGGCCCAGGCGCCTGGCGCATCTCGATGTCGTCGATGAAGAGCGCGGCGACGATGTGCATGTGCCTGCACACGCTAACCGGCCATCGCCCCGGATGCGGCCGGTAGGGTGCGCCCGAGCGGAGGTGTGACCAGTGAGCGAGTTCGAGACCATCCTCTACGAGGTGCGCGACGGCACGGCGCGCATCACCTTGAACCGGCCCGAGAAGCTGAACGCGATCAGTCAGCGGATGATGCAGGAGCTGAACGAGGCCCTGTGGGAGGCCGACGACGACAAGGCGGTGCACGCCGTCGGCATGAAAGGCGCCGGGCGCTGCTGGAGCGCCGGGTACGACCTGGCGGCCGCTCCCGCCCCGAGCGAGCGCGACGGGCGCTCCTATCGCGGCTCGCGGGACATCGACGACGACAGCTGGCAGCTCGAGCGCTCCCAGCGGCTGCGCATGGTCCTGTTCGACATGCACAAGCCGGTGGTCGCCCAGGTGCACGGCCACTGCCTGGCCGGGGGCACCGACCTCGCGCTGCTGTGCGACATGATCATCTGCGCCGACGACGCGTCGTTCGGCTTCCCCCCGGCGCGGGATCTCGGCGCGCTGCCCAACAACATGTGGCTCTACAACGTTGGGCCGCAGTGGGCCAAGCGCCTGCTGCTCACCGGCGACACGGTCACCGGCGCCGAGGCCGCGCAGATCGGCCTGGTGCTGAAGGCCGTGCCGGCCGACGCGCTCGAGGCCGAAGTCGACGGGCTCCTCGCCCGGCTCTCGCTGATCGACGCCGATCTCCTGTCCTCCAACAAGCGGATCGTCAACCTCGGGCTCGAGCTGATGGGCGCCCGCACGCTGCAGCGCCTGGCGGCGGAGAACGACGCCCGCGCCCACCGGGCCGCCTCGGCATCCGAGTTCCGCCGAACCGCGAAGGAGCAGGGCCTACGCGCCGCGCTCGCCGCCCGGGACGGCAAGTTCGGCGACGGCCGGGCGAGGGTGAACGGCCCGGAGGTGCGCGACGCCCAGGGCCGACTGATCTGAGCCATTGCAACTAGCCCCGAGCTAGCCCCAACCCCACCTTTGGGTATTACCGCCGGTTTCCTGCCGGGCTATTGGGCAATTGCCGCGTCTGCGACATATCTCGTCAACCGCCTCGTACACTGCGCCGAGATCTCCCTGCATGCCGTCTGACCAGGGCGGCAGGCGGAGCTACGACGCAGAGACCTACCAGGCAAAGGCGGGCCGCCGTGCGGCGATCGCGGGATGGCGCAGCGCACCGATCGGGGGCGCGGACACGGCCAGTTGACCGTGACCTAGTTGACACTGACCTAGTTGACCGTGACCTAGTTGACGCGGTTTGGCGGGCAATCGGCGCCGTGCCGCGGCCGCGCTGCCTGGCGCGCCGGGTCGGCGCAGCTGCGGCCGTGGCGGTGCTCGCCGCCGGCCTGGGGGGCGCGCTGTGGAGCGGACCGGCCGCCGCCGAGGGCACCGAGACGCTCGGCCCGCCCAGCATCGAGACGGCCGCAGGCGCGGGCGTGGCGATCGGCGCCGTCGGCCTCTACGAATGGCAGCCGGCGACGCTGCGGGTGAGCACCCCAACCGACGCCGAGATCCGCCAGGTCCTGCTGTACTGGGAGGGCCAGAGCGCCTCCGCCTCGGCCCCCGCCGCCTCGCTCGAGGCGTGCGCCGCCGACGCTGGGCTCGACTGGTGCCGGGACGAGCTGCTCGCCGACGGCCACCAGGTGACCGGCGTGCTGGTGGGCGGCCCGACGCTGTTCTACCACGACGGCCTGCCCGTCTACTCCGCCACCTACCGGGCCGACGTGACCGGGCTCGGCGTGGTGGCCGCCGGCCCGGCCGAGCTGACCGTCGGCGGGCTCGACTTCAACCGGGAGAACAACGGCGTCGGCGCCGTGGTGATCTACTCCCAGGCGGGGCGGGCATCCGCGGTCGAGCTGCGCGACGGCAACGACTTGGCGTACGGCGGCTTCACCGGCTCGCTGCAGAGCACGGCCGCCCAGAGCTTCACCCTCGAGCCGGCCCCGGTCGAGCGCGCGGCGCGGCTCATGCTGATGGCCTCCAGCGTGGCCGACCGCGGCCGGCGACCGACCGTGGTGCAGGTGCGCTTCGACGGCGAGCTCGCCCTCGAGCTGGTCGACCCGTTCGACAACTCGGCGGGCGAGCAGTTCGACACCCTGGAACGTGAGCTGTCGATCCCCGCCGGCGTGGGCGAGGTGAGCGTCCAGGCCCTCTCGCAGCGCTCGCCCGCCTCGCTCCTGCCCGAGTCGGCGGCGCCGGCGTCGTTCGCCTGGCTGGTCGGCGCGCTGGTGGCCGAGACCCCGGCGCCGCCGCTCACCACCACCGACACGCCGCCCACCGAGCCTCCGCCCACCGAGCCCCCGCCCACCGAGCCCCCGCCCCCGACCCCGCCGACCGGCACGCCGCCGCGCGACCAGACGCTCGGCCGGGTGGCGGTGGGCGACCGGGTGTGGCTCGACCGCGACGGCGACGGGCGCCAGGGCGCCGGCGAGCCCGGCGTCGGCGGCGTGAGGGTGGTGCTCTGCGACGAGGCCGGCGCGCCCGTGCCGAGCGCCGACGGCGAGCCGACGGCGACCGTCACCGACGCGGAGGGCGGGTACGGCTTCGCCGGCCTGGCGCCGGGCCGCTGGTCGGCGTGCTTCGACCTCGCCACGATCCCGGCCGGGCACACCGTGTCGCCCCGCGACGCCGGCGACGACGACGCGCTCGACTCCGACGCCGACCCGGCGACGGGGCGCACCGCCGCCTCCCGCGCCCTCGCCGCCGGCGAGGACGACCTCACGCTCGACCTCGGCATCGTGGCGATCGAGCCGACCGACTGCGTGGGCCGGCCCGGCGTCGACGGCGTGGCGGTGTGCGGGGCGTCGCTCGAGCTGCTTCCCCGCACCGGCCTCGCCGACCACGGCGCGCTGCGGGCGGCGCTGGCGCTGCTCGGCGCCGGCTTCGCCGCCCTGGCCGCCCGCCGCCGGCTGGCCGCCGGCTCGCCGGCTCGATGAAACCGGGCGGCTGGCCGTCGTGACCGGGCGGATCCTCTTATCCTTCGCAACGTGGCTCAACCGGTGGAGGACCTCGGCCACGCAAAGGCGTCCACCCGCGAGCTGATCCTCACCGAGGCGAGGCGCGGCTTCGCCGAGCACGGCTACGAGGGCACCTCGCTCAACGCCATCGCGGAGGCGGTCGGCATCCGCCGCCCGAGCCTGCTGCACCACTTCCCGTCGAAGGAGATCCTGTACCGGGAGGTGATCGAGAACGCGCTGGCGGACTGGTACACCCGGGTGGAGGAGGCCACCGGCGCCCCGGCCGAGGAGGGCTGGTCCGAGGTCGACCACGTGCTGCGCGCCGCGTTCGAGTTCTTCCGGGAGAACGCCGACTTCGTGCGCATCATGCGCCGCGAGGCGCTGGAGGGGGAGCGGCGGCTCGGGATCGACCTCGGGGGGGCGCTGCGCCCGCTCGTGCTGCGCGCGGTCGAGTACTTCCGTCGGCAGATGGCGGCGGGCCGGTTCCGCGAGCACGACCCTGAGCAGCTGATCCTCACTGGCTACGGCGCGCTGCTCACCTACTTCAGCGACCTGCCCTTCCTCGAGAGCCTGCTCGGCCGGGACCCCCTCGCCGAGCATGCACTGGACGAGCGGCTGGCCCACGTGCGCAGCTTCTTCCGCGCCGCCTTGGAGCCCTCCCCCGGAACCCCGCCCCCGCTGGGCTAGCCTCGGCGTCGACATGGCGCCTCGGCCCCGTTACGCCCCTGCTCAGACGCATCCGGCCGCCTTCTGGCTCCGCCTCCTCGCTCCGCCGCTGGCCCTGCTGCTGGTGGCCTGGTTCGCCGACCGCCAGTCGGCCGCGGCCGACGAGAGCGCCGCCCCGGCGGCCGCCGCGCCCGGCC
>JBJXGF010000390.1:0-3543 GCA_046153015.1 Acidimicrobiales bacterium
CGGCGGGAGCGGGGGCGGGGGCGGCGCTGCTGGCGCTGCCCCGGCCGCCTCTCGAGTGCAGCCCCGCCCCCGGCGCCACGGTGGTGCACCCGGGGGCGGCGAGCGGCGCTCGGCGCTGGCCGGCGGATCGCTTCGCCGCGGTCGCAGCCGCCGAGGTCGCCGCCGGGCGGGCCGTGGTGGTGACCGGCGCCGCCGCCGAACAGGCTCTCGCCGAGGAGGTGGCCGCCCGCGCCGGGCTGGACCGCAGCTGCGTGCTGGCCGGCGCCACCGACATCGGCTCGCTCGCCGCGCTCGTGGCCCACGCCGGGCGGGTGATCTGCGGCGACACCGGCGTCGCCCACCTGGCCAGCGCGTTCGGGGCGCCCTCGGTGGTGCTCTTCGGCCCGGTGTCGCCGGCCGTGGGGGGGCCGCCGGCCGACGGGCCCCACCGCGTGCTGTGGACCGGCCGGCTCGGCGACCCCCACGCCGCCTCGCCGAGCGAAGGTCTGCTGGAGATCTCGGTCGATCAGGTGCTGGCGGAGCTGGCGGCGCTGCCGCCGCCCGGGCCCGGCGCCGGCCGACCCTCGCCGTCGAAGCTGCGCAGCCGCACGGCGCCGGCGTCGCGCAGCACCTCGTAGGCGGCGGCCGCCTCGGAGGCGTCGGTGGTGTGCACCCCCACCATGGCGCGTCCGTCGCGCACCTCGGTGAAGGTCTCCTCCCAGGCGCTCGACACCGGCAGCTTCGAGTAGCCGCCCCACAGGCCGCCGAGCCACGCGCCGAGCGCGCCGCCGCCGGCCGCGGCGCCGAGCACCCCGGCGCCGAGGATCGGGCCGACGCCGGGGATCAGCGCCGCCGCGCCGGCCAGCGCCAGCGCGCCGACGGGCGCGCCCACCGCCATGCCGGCGAACGCGTTCTTCGCCACCTGGCCGCTCATCTCCTCGTCGTCGTGACCGGCCTCGGGCTGTTCCGCGCTCTGCTCCGGCGCCGGCGGATGGGAGGCGGCGTCGAGGGCCAGGAAGGCGAGCTTCGAGCCGTCGATGCCGGCCCGTTCGAGCGCCACCAGCGCGTCTCGCCCCTCCTCGAGGCCCTCGAAGGCGGCGACCACGTTGTAGGTCGAGAACGCAGGCAGGTCCGCGGTGCGGCTCACCACCTCCGCGTCCTCGGCCATGACCTGGTCGGCCACGTCGGTCAGGTCCGGGTTGGGCTTGGTCGACTCGCTCATCAGCGTCCTCCTGTGCGCCGGGCTGGGCGCCGAAGGAAGGTCATTTCCGCCCCGCTGCGATTCAACCCTCGGCGTTGACCGGCCCGGCGCGGCCCGGGCGCAGGGCCACCAGCAGCACGCACAGGCCCACCTGGGCGAGCACGCCGGGGCGCCAGCGGAGGCGAGGGCCCGACCGACATCGAGCCCGCCGCCCACAGCTTGGCCGCGTTCGACATGGCTGCCCAGCGCGGCCCGTAGTGCTGGTCCAGCGAGGCCGCCTCCAGGTTCGAGACCACGTGCTCGATCACCCCGTAGGCGCCTGAAGCCAGCACCGCCCCGGCCAGCCAGGCGCCGGCCCGCACCCGCGCGGGGCTCGGCGCCAGCCCCACGAGGGCGATCGCCGCCGCGGCGACGGCGAGGCTCACCCAGGGCACGACCCGCACCGGCGAACCCCAATGGCGAAGCGACGCCAGCTCCGCCGCCGCGCCCAGCACGCCGAGCACGGCCAGGCCGAGCAGGCCCCGGCGCAGGAACCGAGCCGCATCCTGCCCGCTCACGGGGCCAGGGCGGCCAGGATCTTCTCCAGCACGTCGGGCGCGGGGTTGTACTTGGCCAGCTCCTTGCGGAGCTTCGCCCACTGCGGGTCGACCGGGTACGGCCGGTACTCCTCGACCTCGCGCGCCCAACGGGAGGCAGTGGGGATGCCGGCGGCCGCGAACAGCAGGACGGAGGGAAAGGGTTTCACACCCGGCAGTCTCGCCCCGCCGGGTAAGCCGAACGGCCGAGGAAGGTGAGAAGACGGTACGAGTTCGGCGAGCTCGCTCAGCGCCGAATCCGCAGCAGGGCCCGCAGCAGGGGCCGCGGCAGCACCGAGGACCCGGCCGCCAGCACCTTGTAGACCGCGCCGGGAGACTCGATCACCCGGCCCGCCGCGGCGGCCCGCAGCCCGGCGGCGGCCACCGCGTCGGCGTCCATCCACAGCCGGCCGGGCAGCCGGGCGCCCCAGCCGGCGCCGCTCACCTGGTGGAACTCGGTGCGGGTGAAGCCCGGGCAGAGGGCGCTGATCCGCACGCCCGTGCCCGCCAGCTCCACGCTCAAAGCCTCGGCCAGGCTCGTGACGTACGCCTTCGACGCCCCGTACACCGCCGCGCCCGGCGCCGGCTGGAAGCCGGCCACGGAGGACACCTGCAGGATCCACCCCCGCCCGGCGGCCAGCATCGCCGGCAGCGCGGCGCGGGTGAGGCCGGTGAGGGCGGCCACGTTCACCGCCACCAGCTCGCCGTGGCGGGCCGGGTCCTGCTCGGCGAAGCGGCCGGCGGCCCCGAACCCGGCGTTGTTCACCAGCAGCTCCACCGGCCGCGCCGAGTCGGCGAGGCGGGCCGCCACCGCCCCCACCCCCTCCGGCTCGGCCAGGTCGGCCACGAGGGGCTCGAGGCTCGGGTGCTCCTCGGCCAGCGCGGCGAGGCGCTCGGCCCGCCTCGCCACCACCACCGTCGGCACCCCGGCGGCGCCGAGGCGGCGGGCGAACGCGGCGCCGATCCCGGCCGACGCGCCGGTCACCAGCGCGCTGGCCCAGGGCTGCGTCGGGCCGGGCCGCCGCCCGATCACGCCTGCTTCGCGATGACGTCGTCGCCGAAGCGGCGCAGCCCGTCCAGGCTCATCGGCCCCATCACGATCTCGGTCACCCCGAGCTCGGCCAGGCGCCCGTAGGTGGACGGGTCCTTCTCCTCGCCGGCGATCACCTCGATGGCCTGCGGGTCGCGGCCGGCGTCCTGCGCGGCGCGGCGCATCACCCCGAGGAGGTGCTCCAGCCGCTCGATCGGCAGCTTCCAGGGGTAGAAGCCGTCACCCAGTCGGCCCGCCCGGCGGGCGGCCGCCTCGGTGTGGCCGCCCACGATCACCCGCAGCGAGCCGGCCTTGGGCCGCGGCAGGCAGTACACCTCCTCGAACGAGCAGAACTGGCCGGCGAAGGTGGTGGGCCCGCCGGCCCACAGCTCACGCAGCGCGGTCACGTACTCGTCGGTGCGCTCGCCTCGGCGTTCCCAGGGCACGCCGAGCGCCACGCACTCCTCCTCCAGCCAGCCGACGCCGACCCCCACGGCCAGCTCCGGCACGAGCAGGTTGTCCAGCGTGGCCAGCTGCTTGGCCAGCAGCAGCGGGTTGCGCTGGGGCAGGATGATGACCCCGGTGGCGAGGCGGACCCTGCGCAGCGCGTGGGCCACGTACGCCATCCACACCACCAGCTCCGGGAAGTCGAAGTCGGTGCGGTCGCCGGGCATGCGGCCGGTCTCGCTGTACGGGTACTTCGAGGAGTAGGCGGTGGGCAGCACCACGTGGTCGGCGGTCCACAGCGTGGCGAGGCC
>JBJXGF010000398.1:0-6054 GCA_046153015.1 Acidimicrobiales bacterium
TGAAGGTGGCCTCGGTGAACCCGAGCTCGACGGTCACGCCGGTCGTGTCGAACGCCTTCAACGTCGTGGCCCCGGTCGTGGCGGTGAGCACGCCGGACAACGCGCAGGCGGTGCCGCTCGGCGGGCAGGCGACGATCAACTGGACCGTCAACCCGGCCTCCGAGACGCCCTACAAGGTGGAGCTGGTCGACGCCACCGGCACCGAGGACACGGTCGTCCTCGCCGCCTCGGTGGCCCCCGCCACCAACGGCGCGTCGGGCTCGTTCGTCTGGACCGTCGCCACCGACGTGGTGGGCGACGGCACCGAGGCGGCCGGCGACGTGATCGGCGCCGACTTCGTGGTGCGCGTGACCGCAGTGACCACTTCGGGCACCACGGTCGTAACCGGCGACAGCGCCCGCTTCAGCATCGTGGTGCCCGGCATCGCGGTGGGCGCCATGTCGGCGGTGCGGGCCGGCGGCGAGGCCACGATCACGTGGGCCGTCCAGCCCGGCATCAGCGGCCAGGCCAAGATCGAGCTCACCGACGGCGCCGACCCGATCTCGACGATCGTGGAGACCATCGACGCCTCGCTCGGCACGTACACCTGGCAGGTGCCGGTGGGCATCCTCGATGATCCCTCCACCGTGCGGCTCACGATGCTCAACGACGACCGCGTGACCGGCGACAGCCCCGAGTTCACCCCGGCGCTGCCGGCGATCACGGTCACCACCGACACCACGACCTACGCGGCCGGCGCCGACACCGTCGAGGTGAGCTGGAGCATCGCCAACTCGATCGAGCTGCCGGTGAAGGTCGAGCTGTTCAAGGGCACGACGAACACCGCCACCATGGCGTTCTTCGTGGAAGCCGGCACCACCACCTACGAGTGGGACGTGCCCGCCGGGCTCACCGCCGGCACCGACTACAAGGTGACGGTCAGCGCCATCGGCAACGACGACCTGACCGACGACTCGGCGGACTTCGCGGTCACCTGATCCGCGGACGCCCAACGCGTCACGGCGCCGTCTCTCGCCCGCTTTCTGGGGGGAGGCGGCGCCGCCGCGTCCGGGCTCGGTTGCGCGCCGGGCCGGGCCGTAGAAGCCTGGCGGCATGGCTGAGAACGACGTTGCCGAGGTGACCGCCCAGATCAAGGCGCGCCCGAACGGGCCCTACGTGGTGACCGGGAGCGTTCCGCTCGTGGTGAAGACGCCGGTGGAGACCGCAGCCAGCGAGCCGATCGGCTGGATCACCGGGCCCACGCTCGACCGGGGAGCGGCCTACGCGTTGTGCCGCTGCGGCGGGTCCGCCAACAAGCCGTACTGCGACGGCACCCACGCCAACAACGGCTTCGACGGAACCGAGACCGCCGACCGCGGCGCCTACCGGGACCGGGCCACGGTCATGCGCGGCGAGGGCATCGCCGTGCGCGATGACCGCTCGATCTGCGAGCACGCCGGCTTCTGCGGCACGCAGCTCACCAACGTGTGGAAGATGGTGGGCGCCGCCGGCGACACCGCCGTGCGCTCGCAGATGATCGCGATGGTCGAGCGCTGCCCCTCGGGCGCGTTGACCTGGGCGCTCGACGAGGCCGGGCCCGACGTGGAGCCCGACCTGCCCACCCAGATCGCGGTGGTGCCCGACGGGCCGTTGTGGGTGAGCGGCGCGGTGGCGGTGGAGTGCAGCGACGGCGGGGCGATCGAGAGCCGCAACCGCATGACCCTGTGCCGCTGCGGCGCGTCCAAGAACAAGCCGCTCTGCGACGGCACGCACAAGGACGTGGGCTTCCGCCACACGCCCGGCGCCTAGCCGCGGTTGAGGTTCGCCAGGAGCGCTCGGCTGCGCTCCTTGTCGTCGGGGCCGCCGAAGAGCGTGGCGATCAGCTCGGTGCCCCCGGCGGCGAGGCACGCCTCGAGCGCCTCGGTCACCTGCTCCTCGTTGCCCACCACCGCGGCGTCGCCCGGGCCGGCGTAGCCCTCGGCGTCGAGCTGTGAGCGGTAGACGGGCAGCGTTCCGTACATCGCGAACGTCTTCGCCGCCCGCTCCCGGGCCGCGGCGGCGTCGTCGGTCACACAGACCGGCACGCCCACCACCACCCTCGGCGCGGCGTCGCGGCCGGCCTTCTCGGCCGCGGCGTTGATGCGCGGGGCGGTGTGGCTCTTCAGCACCTTCGGGCCGACCATCCAGGTGATCGTGCCGTCGGCCACCGAGCCGGCCAGGCCCAGCATGTGCGGCGCCAGCGCGGCGAGCAGCACCTGGGGCGGCGCCGTCGGCGGGTTGCCGAGCTTGGCGTTCACCTTGACCGTGTCCCCGTCGACCTTCGCCGCCTCGCCCCGCATGAGCGGCAGCAGCGCCGACAGGTACTCCTTCATGTGGTGAGCGGGCCGCTCGAAGCTGTAGCCGAGCGAGCCCTCGATCACCGGGGCGTGGGACACGCCGATGCCCAGCGCCAGGCGCCCGCCGGTGAGGGAGTTGACGGTGGCGGCCTGGCCGGCGAGCGCCACCGGATGGCGCGGGTAGGTGGGCACCACCGCGGTGCCGAGCTCGATGTTGGCCGCCTCGCGTCCGGCGACGGCCAGCAGCGTCAGCGAGTCCCAACCGAACACCTGGGGCAGGAACGCCGAGGCGAAGCCCTCGCTGTCGGCCCGCTTGATGCCGGCGATCACGTCGTCGGTGGAACGGAAAACGAGGTCGCCGAGGAAGAGCCCGATGCGCATGGCCGGCACCTTACCCGTCGGCGCCTTACCCGTCGGCGCCTCGGGGCGAGGCCGGCGCGCCCTCCAGCATCGCTTCGAGCTGCTCGGGGGTGCGGCTCCCGGGCGGGGCGCCGGTGCGGGCCAGCTCGGCGGCCACCCGCTGGAGGAGCGCGTTGACCGGGGTGGGCACGCCGTGCAGGCGGCCGAGCAGCACGATCTCGCCGTTGAAGTAGTTGGTCTCGATCGTGCCGAGGCCGCGGGCCAGGCTCTGCCAGGCCGAGCTGCCCCGGTGCTTCTGCCCGTCGGCGGAGCGGATCCGGAACTCGCCCCGCCGGGCGGCGTCCTCGGCCGGGCTGGCCACGTCGATGCCCGCGGCGGCGAGCACCTCGAGGGCCTCCGCCCTCGCCCGCTTGAGCAGCACGCTCTCCCGGCCGGCCGGCCCGCAGGCGGCGTCGACCGCGTTGATCAGGTTCGTCACCAGCTTCGAGTACTTCTGGCGCATGATCCGAGGGTCGGCCTGGGAGCGGAACCCCGCCGCCTCGAGGTCGGCCGCCACGAGGGCGGCGACGTCGTCGGCGCCCTCCGGATAGCGGCCGAGGTCGAGGATGCCGTGCACCGGCTCGCCGTGGCTCCAGACCACGCCCGGATCGAGGTAGGTGGCGGGCAGCATCACGCACAACCCGTACACGCGGGGGAACAGGCGCAGCGCGAGCCGCTCGTTCTCCACCGCGTTCTGCGCGCAGACGATCGGCACGTCGAGCGCCCCGACGGCGGCGGCGAGGTCGTTCAGCGCGGGCAGCGTGTCCTGGGTCTTCATGGTGAGGAACACGACCTCGTCGCCGCGCCAGTCGAGCCGGCTCGGATGATCGACGACGGGCGTCGGCACGGTGATCGTCCCCTGCGGGTGGTCGATGCGCAGCCCCCGCTCCCGGATGGCCTCGTGGTGCGCCCCCCGGGCGATCAGCACGACCTCCCGGCCGGCGTGGTGCAGCCAGCCTCCGATCACGCCGCCGATTCCCCCTGCCCCGTAGATCACGTATCGCACCGGGCCAGCTTCGCGCGCGGGGCCCGGGCGCGCCGCGGGCCCGGCGCTCAGGGCAGGTGCAGCGGCGTGAAGTCGTGGCGCTTGGCGTCGCACAGGTCGGCCACCAGCTCGCCGACGGCGGGCACGAACTTGAAGCCGTGACCGGAGCACGGCGAGCACACGACGACGGGCCCTCGCCGGTCGATCACGAAGTGCTCGTCGGGTGTGGTGGTGTACAGGCAGGACGTGGTCGAGAGCGGCTCGGGGTCGAGGCCCGGGAACCAGTCGCGCACGTAGGCCGTGAGGCGGGCGAGGGCGGCGGGGTCGACGCCCCCGGCGCGTGCGTCGGGGTCGACCGGGCGGCCGATGAGGTGCTCGCCCACCTTCATGCCCTCGCCCGGGGTGAACAGGCCGTACGCCGCGAACCCCGCCGGCTGGCCCGGCGCCGGGGCGGCATGGTGCAGGAAGCTCGGCCAGCGCGCGTCGGGGTCGCGGGGCCGGAAGTGCGCCGGCTGCTCCTCGGTGACCCGCAGCGGCGGGAGCTCGACCACCCCGGCGAGCAGGGACGCAGCCCACGCTCCGACGGCGGCCACCGCCACCGGCGCCCGCAGCTCGGACCCGCCCACCCGCAGGCGCACGCCCTCGCCGCTCGGGTCGAGCGTCAACGCCTCGACCCGCTCCCCGAAGCGCAGCTCCGCCCCGAGGTCCCGGGCGCGACGGTGCAGCGCCGCCACCGTGGCCTGCGCGTAGCAGCGGCCGCCGTCAGGGGAGAAGACCACCGGACCCTCGAAGCGCATGCCGCTCCAGCGGCGGGCCGCCTCGGCGGCCGAGAGCCGCTCGTGGTCGAGCCCCGCGGCGGCGAGGTTGGCGCCCACCTCCTCGACGGCGCCGGGCCAGCCGTGGTCGAGCTGGCCGTTCTGCTCCAGGAGCACGGCGCCGGTCTCGTGCTCGAGCTCGCGCCACAGCGGCAGGGCGCGACGGGCGAGGGCCACGTAGAGCGGGTCCCGGTAGGCCACCCGGAAGATGCGGGTGGCGCCGTACGAGGAGCCGCGGTCGTGGCCGGCGGCGAACTGCTCGAACAGCACGACCCGCCGGCCCCGCCGGGCGAGGGCCCAGGCGGCGGCGGCGCCCATCGCGCCTCCGCCGACGATCACTGCGTCGGGCTCGGTCATCGCGCGGCGAGCGTAGGCGGCCGCGGCGGCACGGGCCGAAGGTCCCGCCGCGGTCGGGACCTGCGGCCGGGCCGTTCGGCCGGAGCCGCTTCGTACGATCGCTCCGGCGTCGGCCGCTCGGCGGGCGCCCGAACTGGCAGCCTTCCCCTGCCATTGTGGACGAGGCCGGCCCGCCCGGGCCGGCCTCGTCTGCGTGTTCCCGGCGCCGCGCAACGCTGAGCGAGCCTATTGTCGGGCGCGTCACCACATCCACGAACCGAGGGGGACCGATGCCGCTCGACCAGTCGGCCTATCAGACCATGCAGATCGACAAGCGGCCCAACGGGGTCACCGTCGCCACCTTCAACCGCCCGGAGAAGCTCAACGCGGTGAACGGCCGCATGCACCACGAGCTGTCGACGATCTCGCGGGACTTCCAGACCGACCGCGATTCGAAGGTGCTGGTGCTCACCGGCGCCGGGCGCTCGTTCTGCGCCGGCGGCGACTTCGGGGGCGGCGGCGCCGGCGGCCCCGCGGCGAAGAAGGAGGGTGAGGAGTCCTCCGGCGGGGGCGGCGGGATCAGCCTCGACGAGGCCCGCATGATCGTCGACCACATCCTGGAGTGCCCGAAGCCGATCGTGTCGGCCGTGAACGGCTACGCGATGGGCCTCGGCGCCACGGTGGCCCTGCTCTGCGACGTGGTGGTGGCCGGGCCCTCCACCGTGTTCGCCGATACTCACGTGAAGCTGGGCATCGGCGCCGGCGACGGTGGGCAGGTGATCTGGCCGTTGCTGATGGGCGTCAACCGGGCCAAGTGGTACCTGATGACCGGCGATCGGCTGAAGGGCAAGGACGCCTATGACATGGGCCTCGTGAGCTTCCTCGTGGACGACGACGCCGAGATCCTGAACAAGGCGATCGCCTGCGCCGACCAGCTCGCCGCCGGACCGTCGCTGGCGATCTCGGCCTCGAAGGTGCCGATCAACCACTTCATCCGGTTCGTGTCGAACATGGTGCTGCCCCTCTCGCTCACCATGGAGGGCGCGAACATGCGCACCCAGGATGCGAAGGAGGCGGCTCGGGCCTTCGTCGAGAAGCGCGAGCCGAAGTTCATCGGCCGCTGACGCCCCGCCGGGCGGCCTGGCCGCCCCGGCCCTGAGGCCCCGCCATTCCGAATGCGTCGCGACGAATCGATATCGATTCG
>JBJXGF010000399.1:0-5437 GCA_046153015.1 Acidimicrobiales bacterium
CGCCGCGGCCGCCGCCGCCAGCGCCGCCGCCTCCCCCACGCTCAGCGCTCCCCCCGCTCGTCGCCGCCTGGGCGGGCGGCGCCGCGATGGTCGAGCCGCTCCGCCACCTCGGCCTCGAAGCCGTGCCGGGAGGGCCGGTAGTAGACGCGTCCCTCGAGCCCGGTCGGCAGGTGCTGCTGGGCCGCCCAGCCGCTCGGCTCGTCGTGGGGGTACACGTACCCCGCGCCGTGGCCGAGCTTGGCCGCGCCCTGGTAGTGGGCGTCGCGCAGGTGGATCGGCACCTCGCCGGCCGGGTGGTTGCGCACGTCGGCCCGGGCCTCCCAGAGGCCCACCGCCACCCGGTTCGACTTCGGGGCGGCGGCGAGGTGCACCACGGCCTGGGCGAGGTTCAGCTGCGCCTCGGGCAGGCCGACGAACTCCACCGCCCGGGCCGCGGCGTCGGCCACCACGAGGCTCATCGGGTCGGCCATGCCCACGTCCTCGCTGGCCAGGATCACCAGCCGGCGGGCGATGAAGCGGGCGTCCTCCCCGGCCTCGAGCATCACGCCCAGCCAATAGAGCCCGGCGTCGGGATCCGAGCCGCGGATGCTCTTGATGAACGCGCTGATCACGTCGTAATGCTGGTCCCGGCCGTAGCCGAGCACCTTGGCGTCGAGCGCGGCCTCGGCGTGGGCCAGCTCGACCCGGGGCGCCCCCTCGGCGGCGGCCAGCGCAGCGGCCACCTCGAACGCGGTGAGGGCGTGGCGGCCGTCGCCGTTGGCGTGGGCGGCGAGGTGTTCGAGCGCGTCGGCGGCGGCCTCGGTCCCTTCGGCGGCGGCCCCGCGGCGCAGCAGCTCCTCCACCGCGTCGAGCCCGAGCGGGCGCAGCCGGAACAGCGTGGAGCGGGAGAGCAGCGGCGGGTTCACCTCGAAGTACGGGTTCTCGGTGGTGGCCCCGATCAGCACCAGCAGCCCCGACTCGACCGCCGGCAGCAGCGCGTCCTGCTGCGCCTTGTTGAAGCGGTGCACCTCGTCGAGGAACAGGATCGTGCCCCGACCGTGCTGGCCGAGGCGCTCCTGCGCGCCGGCGATCACCTCCCGCACGTCCTTCACGGTGGCGGTCACCGCCGAGAGCTGCACGAACGCGCTCTCCGAGGTCTGCGCCACCAGGCGGGCCACGGTGGTCTTGCCGGTGCCGGGAGGCCCCCACAGGATCACCGACGAGAGCCGGCCGGTCTCAGCCAACGCCCGCAGCGGGCGGCCGGGTCCGAGGAGGTGCTCCTGACCCACCACGTCGCCAAGACGCTGAGGGCGGAGCCGGTCGGCCAGGGGGGCCCGGCGGGCGCGATGCTCCTCGGCGGCGGCGCTGAACAGGTCGTCCCCCACTAACCTCACGGTAGTGGCGCAGCGGGGCGAGCACGTCCGTCGGGGCGGCCGGTGTCAGGCGGCCGCGGCGCGGCTGCGAGGATGAGCGGCGGGATGGGCTCGTTGGCGGTCAAGCTGCTCCTGGGTTGGCTGGCGGTCTCGGCCACGGCCATGGCCGGCATGACCGCGTTCCTGTTCCTCACCTCGGGCTCGACCCGGCGCCCGACGGCGGGCCGGGCCGGCGAGGCCGGCGGCGCCCGGGTCTTCCCCTTCGAGTCCCGCCGGCTCTACGAGCCCCGCAGCCCGGGCGACCTGGTGGAGATCCCGAGCTTGTTCCTGCGGCGCAGCCCACCGCCGCCCGACCTGATCCGAGGTCCGCTGCCCGAGCCGGCGTCCCCCGTGGAGCCGCCGGGCGCGGCGTCCCTGCCCCGCCAGGACGACGCGGCGCTGATCGAGCGGCTGCTGGTCGACGTGAAGCTGCCCTCGGGCCTGGTCTACGCCGCGCCGCCGACCCCGGGCCAGGACCTCGACCACGACCGGCTGGCCTTCATCACCACCGAGGCGAGCGCCCGGGAGCTGGCCGAGGCGATCTCGGAGGAGTTGGCGGAAGCCGGCTTCGAGGTCGAGCCGCTCTCGGCCCACGAGGCCCGGGCCCACCGCGACGACGCCGAGCTGGCCGTCACCATCTACACCGAGCCCCGCTCGGTGATCCGTGACCGGCGGCCCGCGTTCCCCGGCGCCGCCAAGGGCGCGGCGGCGGTCGAGTTCTCGGTGGTCGACGCCCGCCGCTGAACCTACGTGGCGGCGGGCAGCACCCGCAGGCCGAGCTCGGTCAGGTGGCGCGGGTCCACGGGCGTCGGCGCGCCGGTGAGCGGATCGGCGCCCGACTGGGTCTTCGGGAAGGCGATCACCTCGCGGATGTTCTCCTCCCCGGCCAGCAGCGCGGTGAGCCGGTCGATCCCGAACGCGAACCCGGCGTGGGGCGGCGCCCCGAAGCGGAACGCGTCGAGCAGGAACCCGAACTTCTGCTGCGCCTGCTCGGGGCCGATGCCGAGCAGCTCGAAGATCCGCCGCTGCACGTCGGGCCGGTGGATCCGCACGCTGCCCGAGCCCAGCTCCCAGCCGTTGAGCACCAGGTCGTAGGCCTGGGAACGCATGGCCAGCAGGTCGGCGGCGGCCGGCGCCGGGTCGCCGGGCGAGCCGAGCAGGGCGAGGTCGTCGGCGTGGGGCATCGTGAAGGGGTGGTGGGCCGGCATCGGCGAGCCGGTCTCCTCGTCGACGCCCTCGAACAGCGGGAAGTCCACCACCCACAGCAGGTGCAGGCCGCCCTCGGTGACCGGCGGGCGGCCGAGGTCGAGGCGCAGCAGGCCGAGCACATGGTTGACGGCGTGCCGCTCGTCGGCCACCAGCAGCAGCAGATCGCCGGCGCCGGCGTGGAGCTCGTGGGAGATCCCGGCGAGCTCGGCCTCGGAGAGGAACTTCGCCACCGGCGAGTTCAGCTCGCCCTGCGCGCCGACCCGCATCCACACGAGGCCCTTCGCGCCCCACTGCCTGGCCTTGTCGGTGAGCTCGTCGAGCTGGCGGCGGGTCAGCTCGGCGCCGCCCACCAGCTTGATGCCCTTCACGCAGGGCGCCCGGAAGGCCTGGAACTCAGTGGCGGCGAAGAGCGGCGTGAGCTCGGTGAGCTCCATGCCGAAGCGGATGTCGGGCTTGTCGGAGCCGTACCGCTCCTGGGCGTCGTGCCAGCTCATGCGGGGCGGCGTGCCCGGGTGGGATCCGCTGACGGCCTCGACCGCGGCGGCGACCGCGTGGCCGATGAAGGCTTGGATGTCGGCCTGGGTGACGAAGCTGGCCTCGGCGTCGAGCTGCATGAACTCGAACTGGCGGTCGGCGCGGAGGTCCTCGTCGCGCAGGCAGCGGGCGATCTGGTAGTAGCGGTCGAGCCCGCCGACCATGCAGAGCTGCTTGAACAGCTGCGGGCTCTGGGGCAGCGCGTAGAACGAACCGGGCTTGAGCCGGGAGGGCACCACGAAGTCGCGCGCGCCTTCGGGGGTGCTGGCGATCAGCATCGGCGTCTCGATCTCGGTGAAGCCCTGGCGCTCCATGGAGGCGCGCAACGCGCTGTTCACCCTGGCCCGCAGGCGCAGGTTGCGCTGCATCTTGTCGGTGCGCAGGTCGAGGTAGCGATAGCGCAGCCGGGTGTTCTCGTCGATCTCGGTGCGGCCCTGGATCGGGAACGGCGGGGGCTCGGCGGCGGAGAGCACCTCGACCGTGCAGTCCCCCACCTCGATCTCGCCGGTGCCGAGGCCGGCGTTCTCCATGCCGGCGGGCCGGCGCCGCACGACGCCGGTCAGGCGCACCACGTACTCGTTGCGCAGCTCGGCGGCGCCGTCGACCACGCACTGCACCACGCCGCTGCGGTCGCGCAGGTCGACGAAGGCGAGGCTGGCGCCGTGCTCGCGCCGCCGGTCGACCCAGCCGCACAGGCTCACCTGGCGACCCTCGTCATGGGCGCGGAGCTCGCCGCAGAGGTCGCTGCGCAGCGAGGTGGCCGCTGGGTTGTCGGCGCTGGTCACGTCGGCGCTGGTCACAGGGTCTCCTTCAGGTGGCTCACGAGCTCCGCTCGAGGCACGCTGCGCTGCCGCTCGGCGGCCGCCGCCCCGTCGTGTGAGGTGGGCAGGGTGCGCAGGGTGCGCAGGGTCACGGTCCCGGCCGCCAGCTCGTCGCCGCCGACGATCACCGCCAGCCGGGCGCCGGAACGGTCCGCCGCCTTCATCTGCGCCTTCATCGAGCGCCCGTCGAAGGCCCGGTCGGCGCCGATGCCGGCTCGGCGCAGCTCCACCGTGAGGTCACGAGCGGCGCTGCCGTCGGTCACGTCGACCACGAAGACGGCCGGGCGGTCGAGGCTCTCCCCGAAGCAGCCCTCGGCGTCGCAGGCGAGCAGGATCCGCTCGATGCCGGCCCCGAAGCCCACGCCGGGCGTCGGGTCGCCGCCGAGCGCTTCGGCCAGGCCGTCGTAGCGGCCGCCGCCGCCGATCGCGTTCTGGGCGGCGTCGAGCGCGGCGGCCTGGAACTCGAAGGTGGTGTGCGTGTAGTAGTCGAAGCCGCGCACGAGCCGCGGTTCGAGCTGGTAGGCGATGCCGGCGGCGCCGAGGCCCGCTTTCACCCGCTCGAAGCGGGCAGCGGCGTCGTCGGAGAGGTGGTCCACGAGGCGGGGGGCGTCGGTGGTCACGGCCTTGGTGGCGGCGCGTTTGGAGTCGAGCACCCGCATGGGGTGGCGCTCGACGTTGTCCCGGTCCTCGGCGTCGAGCTCGCCCAGGCGTTCCCGCAGGTAGGCGGCCAGCTTCTCGAGGTAGCGCCGCCGGCCCTCGAGGTCGCCCATCGAGTTCACGAGCAGCGTCACCTGCCGCAGGCCGACCGCCCGGTAGAAGTCCCACAGCAGCGTGATCACCTCAACGTCGGCGTCAGGGTCGGGCGTGCCGAGGATCTCCGCACCGAGCTGGTGATGCTGGCGGTAGCGGCCCTTCTGGGGCGCCTCGTAGCGAAAGCTCGGGGTGACGTAATAGACCTTCCACGGCGGCAGCGGGTGGTGCTGGTTGAAGGCCCGCACCACCGACGCCGTGCCCTCGGGGCGCAGGGCGATGTGGCGTCCGCCCTTGTCGAAGAAGTCGTACATCTCCTTCTTCACCACGTCGGTTCCTTCGCCGACGCGGCGGAACACGCCGATGTCCTCGAACAGCGGGCTCTGGAGCAGGCCGTAGCCGCTGCGCCGGGCGGCAGCGGCGAACGCCCCGATCAGCGCCTCCCAACGGGCCGATTCGGGCGGGAGGATGTCGCGAGTGCCGATCGGGGCCTGGAATTGCACCGGCCCAGCCGCCGGCGCGGCGGCGTCCCGGGCTGTCTCGGAGGGCGGAGCCACGGGGCCCGAGGGTAGCGGCCCCGCCGCCGTGCACCTCACCGATTCGACGCCTACCGATTCGCCGCCGGCCGGCGCCCGGCCGCCGGAGGCCGGGGGCCGCCGCCGGCGAGCGCGCCCGACACCGACACCGACACCTCCCGAAGAAGATGCGTCGAACCGTATCGATATCGATTCG
>JBJXGF010000403.1:0-5244 GCA_046153015.1 Acidimicrobiales bacterium
CGGCTCGGGCGGCCACGGCGGCGAGCAGGCGCCCACCCAGGCCAGCCCGGCCCGCTCGCTGCGCCGCCCGAGCACCAGCTCGGCGAGCGTGCGCCCGGCGAGGTTCGAGGCCGACACGCCGTCGCCCACGTAGCCGCCGGCCCAGCCGAGGCCCCGGCCGGCGTCGTAGCGAACCGCCGGGAACCAGTCCCGGGGCACGCCGAGCGCGCCGCGCCACACGCGCTCGGGCGCCAGCTCGGCCGGCCGGGCGGCGTGACCGAACAGCTCGACCAGCGCCTCGTGGAGCCGGGCGGCGATCGCGGCGCGGGCTCGGGCCGGTTCGACGAGGCGGGAGCCGAACCGGTACGCGACGCCCCGGCCGCCCACGGCGAGGCGACCGTCGGCGGTGCGCTGCCCGTACAGGAGCGCCCGCCTCCCGTCAGCGAACACCTCACGCTCGGCGAGGCCGACCTCGCGCCAGAAGCGCTCGGGCAGCGGCGCGGTGGCGATCATGAACGACCACAGCGGCGCGAGGTCCCGCCGCCGGCCGGCCAGGGCCGCGTTGTAGGCCTCGAGGCCCACGAGCACGACGCGGGCCCGGACCCGCCCTCCTGGCGTCTCGACCAGGCCGGGCGAGATCGCCGTGGCCGGGGTGGACTCCCAGATCTGCACGCCCCGCTGCTCGACCGCCCGGGCCAGGCCCCGCACCAGCCGCCCGGGGTGCACGGCCGCGCAGTGCGGCGTGTACAGGGCCGCCGCCACCGCCGGCGACCGGACCCTCGCCGCCAGCTCCGGCCCGTCGAGCCAGGCGAGGTCCGAGGCGCCAACCCCGGCGGCGCGCTCCGCGTCGAGCAGCGCCGCCAGCTTGTCGGCCTGGCCCGGGCCGGCGGCGAGGGTCAGCGCGCCGCCCTTCGCGTAGTGGGCGTCGATGCCCTCGGCCCGGCAGACCCGGCCGATCTCGTCGACCGCGTCGCGCAGATGGGCCTCGAGCGCGGCCGCGGCGCCGGGCCCGCCGGCGGCGTCGAGCGCGGCGCGGCCGGCGGCGAAGTCGGCCGACGCCCAACCCCCGTTGCGCCCGGAGGCCCCGGACCCGCAGGCCGCGGCCTCCACCACGTGGATCGAGGCGTCGGGCGCCAGCTCGGCGAGGTAGTACGCGGTCCACAGCCCGGTGAAGCCGCCGCCCACGATCGCCACCTCGCCGGCGGCGTCGCCGCGCAGCGCGGGCCGCGGGCCCGGCGCCGAGCCGGCGGTGTCGAGCCAGAAGCTCACGGCCGGCTCCCGCCCCCCGTGGCGGGCCAGCCACGCGTCGCCGCCCGCCCCCGGGTCGCCGGAGTAGGGTCCTGCCCGTGGCCCGCACGATCGCCCAGCCCTCGGCCCCACCGCCGGCGGCCGCCAGCGGGCAGGCCCTCGACGTGGATTCGGGCCGCGCGTGGGTGATCGCCCTCGGCGGCATGCTGGCCAACGCCGTGTGCTTCGGGACGGTGTACAGCTTCGGCGCGTTCCTGGACGCCATGAAGGCGGAGTTCGGCTCCGGCCTCGGCGCCACCGCGCTGATCTTCGGCCTGCCCACCTTCGTGCTGTTCTCGCTGGGCCTGCTCACCGGTCCGTTGGCCGACCGGTACGGGCCGCGGCGGATCGTGCTGACCGGCGCAGTGGTCATCGGCGCCGGGCTGTTCCTCACGTCTCGGGCGCAGTCCCTCGGCGCGGCGGTGCTGTTCTACGGCGTCGGCGTGGGGGTGGGCATCGGCTGCTGCCTCGTGCCGGTCACCGCCTGCGTGGGCGGCTGGTTCGTCCGCCGCCGGGCGCTCGCCCTTGGCCTCACCGCCTCGGGGATCGGGGTCGGCACGCTGGTGATGGTCCCCCTCGCCGAGTGGATGAACCGCGCGTACGGGTGGCGCAGCTCCTACGAGGTGTTCGCGCTGGCCTGCGCCGGCGCGCTGGCCCTCACCGCCTGGGCGGCCACGCCGCCTCGGCGCAACGGCGCCGCGCCCAAAGGCCGGCCGCTGCGCCAGCTCGCGGCGCTCGGCTCGTTCCGGCGCCTGTACGCCGGCAGCTTCCTGCTGTCGATGGCGTTGTTCGTGCCGTTCGTGTTCCTCGTGAAGTACGCGAAGGATCACGGGGTGTCGGCCAGCTCGGCCGCCCTGCTGGTGAGCGTGCTCGGCGCGTCCAACGTGGCCAGCCGGCTGGCCATGACCGGCCTGGCCGCCCGCCTCGGGGCGCCCCGGCTGTTCCTCCTGTGCTTCCTCGTGCAGCCGCCGGCCTACGCGCTCTGGCTGGCCTCCCGCGGCGCCTACCCGGCGTTGGTGGTGTTCGCGGTCGTGCTCGGCGCCAGCCACGGCGGCTTCGTGGCGCTCTCGGCCGAGGTGGCCGCCCAGCTCTTCGGGGTGGCCGGGCTCGGCGGCGTGCTCGGCGCGTTGTGGACCGCTCCGGGCATCGGCGGGCTCATCGGCCCCGTGTCGGTCGGCTTCGTGATCGACGCCGGCGGCTTCACGCCGGCGATCCTCGCCGCGATGGCGCTCTCGGCGGCGGCCGCCGCGCTGCAGCTCCCGTTCTGGCGGCTGCGGCCGCGCTGAAGGCGCCATCGCTGCGTAACCCGCTCGGGCGTTCAGGCGAGCTGCGTAGCCGGCACGGCGGCGATCTCGCCCCGCTCGGCCAGCTCCCGCACGGCGGGCACCGGGTCGGGGTCGGCGAAGAGCGAGCGGTCGCCGTAGTCGGCGTCGCGCCCGGTGGCGTCGCTCACCCACCAGGACGCCTCGAGGGCGATGCCGTTGGGGTCGGTGAAATAGATCGAGCGGATGAACCCGTGGTCGACCACGTGGGTCACCTCCGAGCCGTGCGCCTTCAGCCGGGCCCGCAGCGCCTCGAGCGCCGCCTCGTCGGGCAGGTTCAGCGAGAGGTGGTCGAACTGCGGGAAGCGCGGGTCGGGCAGGCCCGCCGGCTTGGCCACGCGTTCGAGCGCGACGCCGCGGTGCTCGAAGAAGGCGATCGTGTTCTGGGCGCCGACCTCGAAGAAGTAGTGCCGAAAGCCAGGCGTGCCGATGGTGGCCACGAGCCGCGCGCCGAGCACGCCGTGATAGAAGCGCACGGTGGCGTCCATGTCGGTCGTCACGAGGGCCAGGTGGTTGATTCCCCGCCAGTACGGCTGTGCAGTGCCGGTCATGGGTCGATGCTAGGGCGACGGGCAGCGTCGAGCCGAGCGCCGCGGGGCCGGCGCAAATGGGCGGGACCGCGGTACGAAGGCGTACCATCGGGGTTCGCACCGCAGGGGAGCTCCCGCTCGAGAAGGAGGCGGCCGATGGCTGTCCAAAGCGACTTCCAACGCGACTTCAAGGTCATCGACACCGATGCGCATTGGTCCGAACCACACGATCTGTGGACCGCCCGGGCCCCGGAGAAGTACCGCGACCTCGTGCCGCAGGTGAAGGACCACAACGGCAAGCGCCGCTGGGTCATCCAGGGGGACACCGTGCTGGCGCCGGCCCACGCCACCAGCGCCATCGCCGCCGACGGGGGCAAGATCCTCGGCCTCGACTTCCTGAAGTACGACGTCGACCAGGTGCACGTCGGCTGCTCCCAGGTCGCGGGCCGCCTCGAGCTGCTCGACGGGCTCGGCATCCAGGCGCAGGTGCTCTACCCCAACGTGGCCGGCTTCGGCAGCCAGAACTTCATGCGCGTCGACGACGCAGCCCTGCGCCGCGCCTGCGTGGAGATCTACAACGACTACATGGCCGACCTGCAGAAGGACTCGGGCAACCGGCTGCTGCCGATGGCGATGATCCCGTGGTGGGACATCGACGCGAGCGTGGTGGAGATCGAACGGGCCCAGGGCCTCGGCCTGCGCGGCATCGTCACCTGCTCGAACCCGCAGGACGGCGGCATGCCCGAGTACAACCAGCCCGAGTGGCGGCCGTTCTGGGAGGTCGTCAGCGCGCTGCGGATGCCGGTCAACTTCCACATCGGGGCCAGCACCGGCGACATCGACTGGTTCGGCCGCGTGCCCTACAAGTCCTGGCCGGGCGAGGTGAAGATCACGATCGGCGGGGCGTCGCTGTTCCTCGGCAACGCCCGCTGGATGGCGAACCTGCTCTTCAGCGACATCTGGGACCGCTACCCCGACGTGCGGATCGTGTCGGTCGAGAGCGGGGTGAGCTGGATCCCGTTCCTGCTCGAGGCGCTCGACTACCAGGCCGGCGAGACCGCCCCCGAGTTCTTGAAGCACCTGTCGGCCAAGCCGTCGGAGTACTACCGCAAGCACTGCTACTCGACCTACTGGTTCGAGTCGCGGGGCCTCGACTTCGCGGTGCGCGAGCTGGGCGAGGACCGCGTGATGTTCGAGACCGACATCCCTCACCCCACGTCGCTGTACCCGAACAGCATCGACCGGGCGAAGGAAGCCGCGGCCAAGCTCCCCGAGTCGACCCAGCGCAAGATCTTCTACGAGAACGCCGCCGAGCTCTACAAGCTCGGCTGACCCAGACGATGCGCGCGGGAGGGGGCGGACCGGCCGGGTCCGCCCCCATCGGCGCGCCTGGGCCGGGGCCGGCGGGATCGCCGCGTCGCGGCCACTAGTGTCGCCCTCGGCCCAGCCATCCGAGACGAGAAGACGAGACGAGAGAAGACGAGGTCAGTCGATGGAACACGCTCTTCCGCCCCTGCCGTACACGATGGACGCGCTCGCCCCGCACATCTCCAAAGAGACCCTCGAGTTCCACTACGGCAAGCATCACCAGACCTACGTCACGAACCTGAACAACCTCATCAAGGGCACCGAGTTCGAGGACAAGAGCCTGGAGGACATCGTCAAGTCCGCCTCCGGCGGCGTCTTCAACAACGCCGCCCAGGTGTGGAACCACACCTTCTACTGGAACGGCATAGCCCCCAATGCCGGCGGCGCCCCGGCCGGCAAGGCCGCCGAGGCGATCAACGCCAAGTGGGGCAGCTTCGAGGAGTTCAAGACCGCGTTCACCCAGACCTGCGTGACCACGTTCGGCTCGGGCTGGGGCTGGCTGGTGAAGAACGCCGACGGTTCGGTGGATCTGGCCAGCACCTCGAACGCGCAGACGCCGATGACCTCGGGCCAGACGGCGCTGCTCACCTGCGACGTCTGGGAGCACGCCTACTACATCGACTACCGCAACGCGCGCCCCGCCTACGTCGAGGCGTTCTTCAACCTGATCAACTGGGATTTCGTCAACCGGAACCTGGGCTGACCGGCGGCGGGTCCGGGGGCGGCGCCCCCCGGCCCCCCCGGCCGACGGGGTGTGG
>JBJXGF010000407.1:0-58000 GCA_046153015.1 Acidimicrobiales bacterium
TGCCGTCGCGGCGGGAGGCCCCAGCCGCGGTCGAGCCCAGCGCGCCGGCCGAGCCGGCGAGCGATGTCACGGCGGCCGGCCTCGTGCGCCGCTCGCCTCGCCAGCAGGTGCAGGCCGCGGCGGGCGGCGCGGAGCCCGTGACCCGCGTGTCTGCCAGCGCCCGCAGCCCCGAGGACGTGCGGCGCCTGTTGTCTCGCTATCGGACCGGGCTGCAACGAGGTCGCGGCGGAGACCTCCAGCCCGGGACGGCCGCCGAAGCGGCGCCCCACGCCGACGAGGCCGCGTCGCCGTCGTCCCAGCCGACCGCCCCGTCCCTCGCGGAGGACACCGAATGACCAACCTCAGCCCCGAAGCGGCCAACCTCAACTGGCTGGTGTCGAGCTTCGTCGAGCGCGTGCCCGGCGTCGCCGAGGCCGTGGTGGTCTCATCCGACGGGCTTCCCATCGCCAAGTCGGTGGGCCTCGACCGCGACGCGGCCGACCGGTTCGCCGCGGTGGCGTCGGGCCTGATCGGCCTGGCCTACGGCGCGGCGGGGCGCTTCGGCGGCGGTCGCGTCAACGAGGTCATCGTGGAGATGGAGAACGCCTTCCTCTTCGTCACCGGCATCAGCGACGGCTCGTGCCTCGCGGTGGTCGCCGAGGCCGAGTGCGACGTCGGCCTCGTCGGCTATGAGATGGCGCTGCTGTCGGAGAAGACCGGGCCGGCCCTCACGCCTGAGCTGCGGGCCGAGCTGCAGGCGGCGCTGCTGCGATGAGCCGCCTCGTCCCCCGCCCGCGGGCCCTGGGCCCGCCGACCAACCCCCGACTCGAGCCATGACCGACGGCGACGAGCTCGCGAACGACGCCCTCTCCGGGCGGATCCGGCCCTACGCCCTCACCGGCGGCCGCACCCGCTCCGAGGTCGAGCTGCCCCTCGAGACGCTGGTGCGGCGCACCGCGCTCGGCGCCGGCGCCGTCGAGCGTCTGGTCCACGAACGGCGTCGGATCCTCGAGCTCGCCGCGGCCCCTCTCTCCATCGCCGAGATCTCGGCGTACCTAGGCGTGCACCTCGGCGTCGCCCGCGTGCTCGTTGGCGACATGAAGGCCGAGGGCCTACTCGACGTGCACCGGCCGCCCACCCCCGGCGACCGACCGGACATCAAGCTCCTCGAAAGGGTCCTCGATGGTCTTCAGGCGCTCTGAGGCCTCACGACGCCAGCCGCCCCCCGAGCCGGCGGCCGCGCCGCTGCCGGTCAAGATCATCATCGCCGGCGGCTTCGCAGTGGGCAAAACCACGTTCGTGGGCGCGATCTCCGAGATCACCCCGCTCACCACCGAGGCGGCCATGACCTCGGTGGCCGACGGGGTGGACGACCCGGGCTCCGCCCAGGCGAAGACCCACACCACCGTGGCGCTCGACTTCGGCCGCATCACGCTCGGCGAAGACCTGATCCTCTACCTGTTCGGCACCCCTGGCCAGGACCGATTCCGGTTCCTATGGGACGACCTGGTGCGCGGCGCGATCGGCGCCGTGGTGCTGGTCGACACCACCCGCCTCGCCGACTGCTTCCCCGCCGTCGACTACTTCGAGGGCTCGGGCATACCGTTCATCGTGGCGGTGAACTGCTTCAACGGCGTCATCTCCCACCGTCTAGAGGACGTGCGCGAGGCGTTGGCGGTGCCCGCCGACGTGCCGATGCTCTACATCGACGCCAGGGAGCGGCCCTCGGCCAAGACGGCGCTGATCGACGTGGTGCAGCACGCGCTGGTGCGGGCCACCGGCGACCCGGCGGCCGCCCGGAGCTGAGCCCCCCGCCACCGGCTGGGGCCCGTCTCCAGCCGGGATTCGGGTTCTCGATCGTTGAGCGGGAGCAAACGTCACGGGCCCGCCGGCAGAAGCGCCCGAATTGTCGACGCTGCGTGAGGGTGCTTTCTCGGAGTGTCGACAATCGAGGCGTTTGCCGTCGCAGAGCCGTGACGTTTGCTCCCACTCATGTGGTTCACGGCCGTCAACGTGGCCGATGACGGGCCGCGACTCGTATCAACGGCGAGCCGGGTGCGCTCACTACCGGGGTCCGACCACTAAGGGGGAACCACCGTGCACGTCGAGCGAGAGCCTTTGCCTCAGTTGACCCGTCGAGCGGTCCTGCTCGGCGGCGCCGCCGCCGTCGCCGCCCTGGCGAGGGTCGGCGGGTTCGGGGGCATGGTCGGCGCGGCGGGCGCCGTCACCGCGGGGGCGCCCTGGATCGCGAGGCACGGGATCGACGCCGCCGCCTACCAGGCCGCGTTCGACGCCAACCTCGCCGCCGGGTACCGCCTGGTGCACGTGGCCGGCTACGACACACCGGCAGGCGCGCGCTACGCGGCGATCTGGGAGAAGGCGGCCGGCCCGGCGTGGGCGGCCCGTCACGGCCTCGACTCGGCGGGCTATCAGGCGGCGTTCACCTCGTTCGCGCAGCAGGGCTACCGCCTGCGCACGGTCAGCGGCTACGCGGTGGGCGGCGTGGTCCGCTACGCCGCGGTGTGGGAGCAGGCGGGCGGGCCGGCGTGGACCGCCCGCCACGGCCTCACCGCGGCCCAGCACCAGAGCGAGTTCGACGCGCTCCTCGCCAACGGCTATCGGCCCGTGCACGTGTGCGGCTACGCCACCCTGCAAGGGCCCCGCTTCGCCTCGATCTACGAGCAGACGGGCGGGCCGGCGTACGAGGCGCGCCACGGCCTGGCCGGGGTCACCTACCAGGAGGCGGTCGACACCTGGGCGGTCTGGGGCATGCGGCCCGTCACCGTCTCGGGCTACTTCGACGGCGCCCGCGACCGCTACGCCACGATCTGGCAGGCGGACGGGCCGGCGGCGGCCAGCCTTCTCGGCCTGCAGGGTGTGATCGACCGGTTCGTCAGCACCCGCGCCGGCGCCGCCTCCCAGTTCGCGTTCGCCAAGGCGGGGCGTCTCGTCTACGCCCGTTCGTTCGGCGTGGTGGACCCCGCCGGCAGCGAGCCGGTGAGCCTGCGCCATCGGCTGCGCATCGCCAGCGTCTCCAAGCCGGTCACCGCGGCGGCGGTCTTCTCCCTCGTGGACGCGGGGAGGCTCACGCTCGACCAGCGGGTGTTCGGCTCGGGCGAGATCCTCGGCGCCACCTACGGAACCAAGCCCTACAACAACCACCTGCGGGCCATCACCGTGCGCCATCTGCTCGAGCACAGCGTGGGCACGTGGACCAACGACGCCAACGACCCGATGTTCCTGGCCAACAACCTCACGCAGGCGCAGATCATCACGACGACGCTCGACACTCGGCCGCCCACCCAGGCGCCCGGGGCCGGGTTCCTGTACTCGAACTTCGGCTACTGCCTGCTCGGCCGGGTCATCGAAGCGGCGAGCGGCCAGAGCTACGCCGCCTACACCTCGGCGGTGCTGGCCGGCGCCGGCGTGACCCGCATGGCCATCGCCGGCAACACGCTCGCCGAGCGCCAGCCCGACGAGGTGGTCTACCAGGGCCGGGACGGCGCCGACCCCTACAGGTGGAACATCGCCCGCATGGACAGCCACGGCGGCTGGATCGGCGCCGCGCCCGACCTCGTCCGCTTCGCCCTGCGCGTCGACGGACGCACCCCGCCAGCCGACACCCTCTCGGCCGCGTCGCAGGCGGCGATGGACCAGCCCTCCACCGACGGCCGGGCAGCCCGCGGCTGGCTGGTGAACGGGGCCAACCGCTGGCACAACGGGGCGCTCGACGGCACGTCGGCCATCCTCGTGCGCACTGGCGACCTCTGCTGGGCCGGCCTGCTCAACACCCGCGACGCATCGCTCGTCGGCGATCTCGACGCCATGATGTGGAACGCGGTGGGCGCCGTGAGCCGCTGGCCCGACAGCGCGCTCGCCGGCTGAGGGCGGGCCGAGGTCGCCCCGCGCCGCGGGCCGCGCCGCTAGCCTCTACCCGCGTAGGAGGTTGCATGCGCAAGGCGTTGGTGTGCGGTGCGGGCGGCTTCATCGGCGCCCATCTGGTCCGCCGGCTGGTCGGCGAGGGCGCGTGGGTGCGCGGGGTCGACGTGAAGGAGCCGGAGTTCTCACCCAGCGCCGCCCATGAGTTCGTGCTGGCCGACCTGCGCGAGCGCGACGAGTGCGCCAAGGCCGTGCACGGCGGGTTCGACGAGGTCTACCAGCTCGCCGCCGACATGGGCGGCATGGGCTTCATCCACTCGGCGGTGTGCGAGATCATGCGCAACAACGTGCTGATCAACGTGCACATGATCGACGCCGCCGCCGAGGCCGGGGTGAGCAGCTACTTCTACTCCTCCTCGGTGTGCGTGTATCGAGACATGGCGCCGGGGGAGCCGGAGCTGTCCGAGGCCGAGGCGTACCCGGCGCTGCCCGACAACGACTACGGGTGGGAGAAGCTCTACTCCGAGCGGGTGGTCACCGCCTACGGCGAGCGCCACGGCATTCGGACCAGGATCGCCCGCTTCCAGAACACCTACGGCCCGGAGGGCACCTGGACCGGCGGCCGGGAGAAGGCCCCGGCGGCGATCTGCCGCAAGGTGGCCGAGGCGGCCGACGGGGGCGAGGTGGAGATCTGGGGCGACGGCAGCGCGATCCGCTCCTACACCTACGTCGACGACCTGCTCGACGGGATCCTGCTGCTGATGGCCTCCGAGCGGGCCGAACCGGTGAACATCGGCAACCCCGAGTACGTGTCGGTGCGCGATCTCGTCGACACGGTCGCCGCGGTGGCCGGCAAGCGGGTCACGATCCGCTCGGTCGACGGCCCCGTCGGGGTCCAGTCCCGCAACTTCTCCAACGCGGCCATCGAGGCGCTCGGCTTCCGGGCCCGCTACCCGCTGAACCGCGGGATCGAGCTCACCTACCCGTGGGTCGAGGCGCAGGTGAAGGCCGCCGCCCGGGGCTGAGCGGGCCCGCGGGCGGCCGGCTGGCGCTACGGCTCGAGCTCGCCGACCTCGTGCTTGAACGAGAGCCGCACCTTCGAGCGGTAGGCGAGCACCTTGCCGTCCTCGATCAGCACGTCCATCTCGGTCACCTCGGCCACCCGGAGATCGCGCAGCGTCTTGGCGGCCTCGGCGATGGCGTTGGCGGTGGCCTTCTCCCACGACTCGCTGCTCGAGCCGATCAGCTCGATCACGTTGTAGACGCTGTTCATCTCGCTCCTCTTGTTTTCGCCCCAGGCCGGGCGCCGAGCTCGCCGGCATGGTATCTCTAGGCGCCCCTGCGTGGGGATGAGCACCACGGGTGGTGACGCATGGCGACTCCGATGCGCTTCGGGGAGCAGTTCGACGTAGACAGCGTCTACAAGGTGATCCAGCTGGTGGGGAGCCATCCCGACTCGTGGGAGGCGGCCGCGGAGGCGGCGCTGCAGGAGGCGATGAAGACGATCCGCGATCTGCGGGTCGCGCAGGTGATCGAGATGGACACCCATCTCCTCGACGGGGTCATCCACCAGTACCGGGTACGTCTGAAGGTGTCGTTCCGGGTGGACCGGGGCCGCCGGGCGCCCACCGGTGAGCGGGTGGAGGTGCGCCGCTACCTGGTGGTGGCCAACCAGACCACCGGCGGGGCCGAGCTCAACGCCGCGATCGAGAAGCGGGTGGCCGCCGGGCCGAGCGAGTTCCACGTGCTGGTCCCGGCCACCTGGTCGAAGGACTACGCCGCCGCCCGCCGGCTCACCAGCCTCGGCGTGGACCCCGCCTCGGGTTTCGCGGTGGCCGACCTCAGCGTGCTGAACGCGGCCGATGAGGAGGGCGAGCGGATCGCCCGCGAGCGGCTCGACCGCCAGCTCGCCCAGCTGCGCAGCGTCGGCGCCCATCCCACCGGCGAGGTCGGCCCCGCCGACCCGATCGGCGCGATCGCCGCCGTGCTCAGCCGCGGCTCGTTCGACGAGATCATCCTCTCCACCCTCCACGCCTCGGCGTCGCGCTGGCTGCGCATGGACCTGCCGAGCCGCGTCGAACGCCGCTTCGGCCTGCCGGTCACCGTGATCGAAAGCGAACGCTGACCCCAACCCGTATCAGGCCGGCGGCCAGGGCCTCGATGTGACATGACCCAGAAGAAGCAGCTTGTTGGCCTGGTCGCGCTAGTGGTCGCGGTCGGCGTGGCGGCCGGTGTGATCTCCGGCCTGACCGGCGTCGGCGAAACGATCGGACCTCTGGTGGCGGGCGCGCTCGCCGGCGTGGTGGCCCCCGTCATTCTGGGCCGGCGCCGCCAGCAGCAACGCAATGCCGGCTGAGTGAGCGCGCCGGCGGCGCCGCCCGTGGGGTCAGGCCGGCTTGTGGGACACGAAGTAGGTGTTCATGCGGTCGAAGGGCCTCGTGGTGACCGTGGTGTCTCGGAACCCGGCGGTGTGCAGGCGCTCGCGGGCCAGCTGCTCGCCCCACGCGCTGCCCAGGCCTTCACCGCCGTACGCGAGCGAGACCGGCATGCAGTGCATGGTCGACACGCTGTAGATGAACGGACCCATCGGGTGGGCGAGGTTGTCGGCGAGGACGCTCGACGCCCTGGGCTCGACGCAGAGGTACGCGCCGCCGGGGCGCACCGCGGCGAACACCCCTTGCAGCATTCGGCCGCAATGGGCCTGGTCGTGGATGGCGTCGAAGCTCGTGACGTAGTCGAAGCGAGCTTCGAGCCCCAGGTCTGCGGCGTCGCGCCGTTCGAAGCGGGCGTTGGCCAGTCCCGCCGCGCCGGCCTCGGCCGCCGCGGCGCGGATCGCCTCCTCGGAGAAGTCGAACCCGACGAACTGGGATCGCGGGAACGCTGCGGCGAGCAGCAGCACGGCGCGGCCCCGACCGCAGCCGACGTCGGCCAGCTCACCGCCGTCGCGCAGCTTCTCCACCGCGCCGGGCAGGAGCGGGATGACCTGGTCGACCAACCCGAGGGTGAAGCGAAGCCCGCTCGTCTCGGCCATCAGCTCCACGAAGCGGGCGTAGCGGTCGTACGGAACGCCGCCGCCTGACCGGAACGCCTCGACGATCTCGGTCTCCACCTCGCCGAACTGGCCGATGAACTGGCAGTAGTGGGAGATCGCCGTCGGGCCGGCGGCCTTGGTGAGCAGGCCCGCGTGCTCGGCGGGGAGGCGGAACGTGTTGCGCCCGGGGTCGTGCTCGACGATGCCTCCGCAGGCCATGGCCGCCAGCCATTCCCGCACGTACCGCTCGTTCAGCCCCGCCGCATCAGCGATGTCCGCCGAGGTGGCCGCAAGCATCGACGCCATGGTGTCGAACAGCCCGGTGCGCCGGCCGATGCTGCACATGAGCGCCAGCGCGCCCCCGTTGAGCACGCCCATCATCGTGGCGGCGAACGCGTCGGCCTTGTCCTGGTCGAACGCCGCGCTCACGACAGCGGGTGGCGGGCGAAGAACGCGGCCAGCTCGCCGGCGAGGGGAGCGGGGTTGCACATCTGCAGCATGTGCGTGGCGTCGCTCAGCACGTAGCCGGTGACGTTGGGCAGGTGCTGCTGCTGCCAGGTGAAGCCCTGCTGGAACAGCTCCGACGAGTCGGCGCCGACCACGGCGAGGCTGGGCTGGGTCACCTGTGCGGCGTCGGCGGTGGTGAAGCTCCACTCGCCGAGGGCGGGCAGCTCGACCTCGAAGAACTGGTCGATGTCGGCGACGGCCCGTTCGAACCAGCCGGAGCGGAGCGTCTTGTCGAGCGTGGGCCGGTAGTCGGGCCCGCCGACCGCCTGGAGGAACGCGTCGGTGGCCCCGGTCTTGTCGCCGCCCTGCCAGATGGCGGCGATCGTCGCGGCGCCCTCGGCGAAGCCGGCCGCGGCGGGCACGTCGAAGATGCCCGGCTCCAGCAGGCCGAGGGTGTGCACCACCGCGGGGTCGTCGAGCGCGAGCTGCAGCGCGGTGGAGCCGCCGTAGGAATGGCCGACGATGTGGGCCCGCTCGACGCCGAAGTGGGCGAGCACGGCCCGGGCGTCGGCCGCCTGCTGGGCGATCGAGAACGGCCCGCTGTGCTTGACGGTGCCCGAGAAGCCGCGGCGGCGGTAGTAGATCAGCCGATGGCGGGCGGCCAGCGCCGGTTCGGTCCGGAACGGGTCGTACGCGTCGTCGATGAACGCGCCGTGGATCAGAAGCACCGGGTCGCCCGAGCCGACCGCCTCACCCTCGAGGTTGCCGCCGGCGACGGGAATGCGTTCCATTGGTTCTTCTCCTGTTCGGTTACGGGATCGGGCGGCGGGCGAAGAACGCGGCCAGCGCGGCGGCCAGCGGCGTCGGGTTGCACATCTGCAGCAGGTGAGTGGCGTCGGCCAGTGTGTAGGCCTCTGCCTGCGGGAGATGCTCTCGAAGCCAGGCGGCGCCTTGCTGGTCTGCCTCGGTGGAGGCCGCGCCGGCCACCACGAGGCTGGGCTGGGCGACCCGTCCGGCCTCAGCCGCCGCGAAGCTCCACTCGTCGAGGGCGGGCAGCTCGACCGCGAAGAAGTGGTCGATGTCGGCCACCGCACGGTCGAACCACCCCGGGAGCAGGGTCTTGTCGAGCGTGGCGCGGTAGTCGGGCCCCGCCACCGCCTGAGCGAACGCGTCGGTGGCGGCCGCCTTGTCGCCGCTCTGCCAGAGGGCGACGAGGGCGACCAAACCCTCGGCCGTCTCGATGGCCGCCGGCACATGGGTGATCACCGGCTCCAGCAGGCCGAGGGTGTGCACCGCAGCGGGGTCGTCGAGCGCAAGCTGCAGCGCGATGCAGCCGCCGTAGGAATGGCCGACGATGTGGGCCCGCTCGACGCCGAAGTGGGCGAGCACGGCCCGGGCGTCAGCCGCCTGCTGGGCGATCGAGAACGGCCCGCTGTGCTTCACGCTGCCCGAGAAGCCGCGGCGGCGGTAGTAGATCAGCCGATGGCGGGCGGCCACCGCCGGTTCGGTCCGGAACGGGTCGTACGCGTCGTCGATGATCGCGCCGTGGATCAGCAGCACCGGGTCGCCCGAGCCGACCGCCTCGCCCTCGAGGTGGCCGCCGGCGACGGGTATGCGTTCCATGGTCAGCTCCCCGGCGGCCGGAACGCCGCGCTCTTGGCGATGGCCCGGTCGACCGAGTCGGCGTCGAGCAGCTTGATGGCGTCGGCCCAGCTCGTGCCGGGCACGCTGGTCACGGTGAGCACGATGGCGTGCGCCGCCTCGTCGTCGGGCAGCTCCATCAGCACGTAGGACTCCGTGCCGCCGAAGGCCCAGCGGATCTCGTCGATCACCGAACCGCCCACGCTGGCGGCCAGCGCCTGCACCGCGTCGCGCCGGCTGGCCGCGCCGCCGGCGAGCAGGCCCTGGGTCATCTGGGCGTCGTAGCGCCCGTGGAGCAGATAGCGCGCCATCAGCTCGCCGCCCCCGGTGGCCGCCAGTCGGCCCCGGCCGCCGCGGCTCGGTCCATCGTTGCGCTCTCGAAGATCTCGGAGCTGGTGGTGCGGGCGAACGCGCCGCTAGCCGCGGACAACGCGGCGATGCGCAGCAGCGCCTCGGAGGTGGGCGCGTCGACCACGACCGCGAAGTCCCACTCGCCCCAGTCGAGCCACAGCCAGCTCTCGACCTTGCCGCCGACCGACTCAAACGCCTTCGAGCCTTCGGCCTGGCGGACCGCGTAGCCGTCGGACCGGGCGCCGGCGGCGCCCTGAGCTGTGTACTTCGCGTGGATCAGGTATCTCGCCAAGGTTGAATGCCTTCCGCTTGCGTACCGCCGGGCGGCGGTGTCGTGTGTGGTATGGCTCATCGGCTGGTGAAGACGAGCGTCACCGTGCCGGCCGACGAAGATCTCGAGCGAGCAGCCATGGAGTACGAGGCGGCGTTCGCCGAGTGGGACGAGACGGCTTGGGACCATCTCGCCGGTGAGGGTCTTGACCCGCGGTGAGCTCCACGTAGCTGACCTCGAGCCGACTCTCGGTTCGGAGGCTGACAAGTGGCGCCCGGTTGTAGTGGTGGCAACGAGGTGTCGCTGAGAGCGGTGCAACGGGCAGGTCGCGGCGTCGTCACATCGTGCTGTGCACATCGAACGCGAGCATCCGAGGCCGCATGCACGTCGCGCTGGCGCCCACTCGCCTGAACGGCTTGCGCCTGGCGTCGAAGGCGCAAGCCGAACAGGTCCGCTCGATCGATGTAGGCCGGCTGCGCCAGCGGCTGGGCAAGCTGTCCGCGGCCGATCTGGCGGCGCTCGACGCGGCCTTGCGCTATCACCTCGCGCTCTGAGCGCGGCGCGTCGCTCACGACGTGCCCGGCGCGCGATAGCTCTTCCACGGTTGGGCGTTGGCGGCTCGATCGGCGTCTGCGCTCGTCATGGCGATGACGACCTCGGAGCGTTCGACCCCGCCGCTGGCGCCGACCTGTTGGGCCATGTCGAACGCCGCCTCCAGGCTCGGCACCTCGGCCACGTTGATGGCGTGCCACTCGCCGGTTGCGGTCCAGTTGAAGGCGACGACGGCGCCCCCCAGCGCGGCGAACTGCTCGGCCGCCCACCGCTCCCGGGCCTCGAAGCCGTCTCGGCGCAAGCTGGCCAGGGCCTGCGGGGTGTACTTCACAAGGTGGACAATGCGCACGGCGCCTGCTTTCGTTGCTCGCTCGCGAGGTGGTCCCCCAGATCGAGGAACGGTCCCCACCCAGGAGGCGTGCCACGGGCTGTGCCGCGGGACGGCACAGCGGAGGAGGCGCTCGACCGCGCCCGGTGTCGGTGTGGATGCTCGGTGGCGACGGCGGGTCTGTCGAGCGGCCTCACTCGCGGCTTGTGGCGGGTTGTTCGCGGGGCCCGAAGTATTGACCGCGCGTACAACGTTCTGACCTGCGGCTTTGCGGGTCCTCCCCGGCGCGCTGCTCGCCCCAGCGCGAACAACCCGCCACAACCTCGTCCGCCGGCAGCTCACCGAACCCAGCGGCGTGGCCCTGCGTACCTCGGGCATGGCCGCTGTCGGGCGCGGCGCCGTCGCCGTGGCGCTCGAACGCTCCCGGCCACCTGAGCACCGCCTTTGGAGGATCGATGACCTCACCGACCATGCCCGTCGATGCGGGCGAGCTCGCCGCCCTCGTGGCCGGCGGGCTCGACGCCATGGCCCACGGCGCCCGGGCCGACATCGAACGGTTTGTCGCGCCGCACGCCGTGAACCGGGAGGCGGTCGCCGAGCCGCTCGACTGTCGAGCGCCTGGGCCGTCGGGGTTCTTCGCCACGGCGCAATGGCTGCGCAGGGCCTACTCCGACCTCAGCTTCGAGGTCCACGAGATCGTTGCCGCCGGCGATCTCGTCGCCGTCCACTGCACGATGCGCGGCCGCCACACCGGGCCCTTCGTCACGTACCGCTCGGACGGGTCCGTGACCGATGCGTTTCCGCCAACGGGCCGGACGTTCGCGGTCACCCACACCCACTGGTTGCGCTTCGACCGCGGCCTGATCGTGGAGCACTGGGCCAACCGGGACGACATCGGCCAGGCGGTGCAGCTGGGTTGGGTACCGCCCACGCCCATGTACCTCGTCCGCATGGCGCTGGCCAAGCGGCGCGCCCGCAGGAGCAGCCGGCAGTCGTGAAACCGCGTTCCCAACCGAACCAAGGGCGCGGCGAGGCGCCCCCTCCCGCCGATCTCGCCGCGCTCAGCCGGCTCGCCGACGGGTTCCTCATCACCCAACTGCTGGGCGTCGCGGTCGAGCTCGGCATCGGCTCGGCGCTGGCGGCGGGGCCGCGCCGAGGGGCGGAGCTCGCCGCCGCCGTGGGCGCGGACCCCGATCGGCTCACCCGCGTGCTGCGCGGCCTCGCCGCCGAAGGCGTGCTCGACGAGGCGGCCGACGGCAAATTCGCGCTCACGAGCTGCGGGGCGGCGCTGCCGCTGCTCGAGGGGGCGATCCGCGTTCGGGCCGGGCTGTACAACCACGCCGCCGGCCGTCTGGTCGACGCCGTCCGCGCCGGAGGCGTGCCCTTCGAGCTGGCGCACGGCGTGTCGCTCTTCGCGCACCTCGACGGCCAACCGGAGCACGCCGCCGCCTTCCACGCCTCGATGGCCGACCGCTCCCAGCAGGAGGCCCGTGAGGTGGTCGCCGCGTACGACTTCGGCGGCGTCGGACGCGTCGTCGACGTCGGCGGCGGCGTCGGTCGCCTGCTCGCCGAGATCCTCCTCGCCGCGCCCGACGCAACCGGCGAGCTGATCGACCGCCCCGCCGCGGTCGCCGCCGCCCGATCCACGCTCGATGCCGCCGGTGTCGGCCCGCGGGCCTCGTGCACAGAGGGCGACTTCTTCGAGGCCTTGCCCACGGGCGGCGATGTCTACCTGCTCTCGCGCGTGCTGCACGACTGGGCCGACGACGACGCCCGCCGGATCCTGAGGAGCTGCAGCCTGGCGATGACCCCGGCGGCCAGGCTGCTCATCGTCGACGTGGTGCTCGGGCGCCGGCCGGCCGACAACCCGGCGGCGGTGCGCATGGACCTGCTCATGATGGTGCTTCTCGGCGCCCGGGAACGCACCGAGGCCGAGCTCGCGAGCCTGCTGGCCGACACAGGCTTCGCCCTCCGCCGCTGCGTCGACACCGGCTCGGCCAGCGGCATCGCCATCCTCGAGGCGAGCCTGTGCTGACCCCGTAGGCAGCAGCGGCGCGGTCGGAAGCGGCCCGCCGCTGTGAGTGTTCAGCTCGGCGAGTTGAGGCCTACGAAGCCGGCGCTGATCGCTCGTTCGCCGTTCTCGGTCAGCACCTCGAACGGCACGCCGACCCCGTCGCCCGCTTCGACCCGGTCGTAGAGGCGGACCGTGATCGTGGAGGGCATCAGCACCATGGCGGTGAAGCGGGCGCTGACCCGGCGCACGAGGGCCGGGTCGCCGCCGCAGGCCTCGTCGACCACCGTGGTCACCCCGTGGGCCAGGGTGGCGGTGCCGTGCAGGATCAGCTCCGGCAGCGCCGCCGCCTCCGCCACCGCGATGTCGGTGTGGATGGGGTTCCAGATCTGCGCGCACTCGGTGTAGGTGTGCGCCGCGCCCCGGGCGATCGAGACGCGCCGCTCGTGCACGGGCGCGGCCCCGGAGGGCGGGCCCGGCGCCGGGGGCGCCAGCGGCGGTGCCGGCCGGGCCGGCCCGTCGAGCTCCACGCCGAGATACAGCGAGCCGTTGTCCGTGACGCACACCACCTCGCCGGCGGCGTCGACCGTGGTCTCCCGCAGCACCGTGTACACCCCGGGCTTGCGGGCCTCGACGCCGACGACCTCGGCGTGGGTGGTGAGCACGTCGCCGGCGCGCACCAGGCGATGCACGACCGAGTCATGGGTGGCGTGCACGCCGCGGCGGGCCTCGTCGGCGCTGAGCACCGCCTCGTAGAGGGGGAGGCGGCGGGCGGCGAGCATCGAGTCCCACTCCACGCAGACCGGGAAGAGCGGATGGCCGACCACGCCTCCTGGACGGCGGGTGTCGAGGTAGGCGGGGTTGTAGTCGTCGAGCGCCGCGGCGTAGGCCATCAGCCAGCGGGCGGTCACCTCGTGGGTGATCACCTCGACCGGCACGCCGACCGCGGCGGAAGGGACGGGCACGGCTACTCGAAGACGATGACCGAGCGGTTCACCCCGCCGCCCTTCATCGCCTCGAAGCCCTCGTTGATCTCGTCCAGCGTGATGCGGGCCGAGACCATCTCGTCGAGCTTGAGGCGGCCCTGCAGGTAGAACTCGATGTAGCGGGGCATGTCGACCCGGAAGCGGTTGGAGCCCATGCTCGAGCCCATCAGCCGCTTCTCGCTGAGCAGCTCGGGCCCGTGGATCTCGACCTTCTGGCCCACCGGGATCATGCCGATCACCACCGCCGTGCCGCCCGGGCGCAGCATCTTCCAGGCCTGCTCGGCGGCGACCTTCAGCCCGATCGCCTCGAACGCGTAGTGCACCCCGCCGCCGGTGAGCTCACGCACCTGGCCGATCGGGTCGCCGTCGGCCGGGTTCACCACGTCGGTCGCGCCGAACGAACGGGCCACCTCGAGCTTGGAGGGCACCATGTCGATGGCGATGATGCGGGCCGCGCCGGCCAGCAGGGCGCCCTGCACGGCGGACAGGCCGATGCCGCCGCAGCCGATCACCGCCACCGTGGAGCCCGGCTCGACCTTGGCCGTGTTGAGCACCGCCCCCACCCCGGTGGTGACCCCGCAGCCGATCAGCGCGGCGCGGTCGAGCGGCATGTCCTCGCGGATCTTCACCACCGCGTTCTCGTGGACGAGCAGACGCTCGGCGAACGAGGACAGCAACGCGAACTGCGCCATCTTCTCGTCGCCCTTGGACAGCCGGGGCGGCGCCCCCTTGGGCCGGGTGACCGCGCCCTTGTTGTTGCACAACGCGAGCCGGCCGGTGAGGCAGTACTCGCAGCCGCCGCAATACACCGAGGGGCAGGTGATCACGTGGTCGCCGGGCTTGACGTAGCTCACCTGATCGCCGACGGCCTCGATCACGCCGGCGGACTCGTGGCCGAGCACGGCGGGCAGCGGATGCGGGTAGAGCGCCTCCATGTAATGCAGGTCGCTGTGGCACAGGCCGGCCGCGGCGGTGCGCACGACCACCTCGTGGGGGCCGGGCTTGTCGTGGCTGATGTCTTCGATGCTGAGCTGGCCCGGCTGCTCCCGGAGAACGGCGGCGCGCATTGAACAACCCCCTGAGACTGTGCTTCGGTGAGCATGGCACATCTCGCCCGGGCTCGGCGCGAGTGCGCGGCCGGGGAGGGGCCAACGCCATGACCACCGAGATCTCACTGCTCGACGCGCTCGCGACCACCCGCTCGATCCGCCGATACCGGCCCGATCCGATCCCCGAGGCCGACCTCAACCGCATGCTGTGGGCGGCCACCCGAGCGCCGCAGGGCTCGAACCGGCAGGGGTTCCGCTTCCTCGTGCTGCGCGACGGACCCCGCGCCCAGGCCGCCCGCCGGCTGATCGGCGACGCGGCCCAGTCGATGTGGAACGCCAAGCGGGCCATCGACCGCTACGACGAGGGCTCAGGGGCGGCCGCCGACACCCCCAAGGCGCGCATGGCCGCCACCATGGCGCACTTCGTCGACCACGTGCACGAGGCGCCGGTGATCGTGGTCGCCTGCCTCCACCTGCATCACCGGCCCGAGCTCTCCCTCGGCGGCGCCGTCTACCCCGCGGTGCAGAACCTGCTGCTGGCCGCCCGCGCCATGGGCTACGGGGGCTGCATCACCGGCTTCTACCGGTCGGTGGAGCCCGAGCTGCGCCGGGTGCTCGCCATCCCGGAGAACCCCGACGAGGTGGCGATCGCCGCGGTGATCACGCTCGGCCGCCCCGCCGGCCGCCACGGCCCGGTGCGCCGCCGCCCGATCGCCGAGCTCGTCTACGAGGACGGTTGGGGGGAGGCGCCGGCGTGGGCGCAGGACCCGCCCGGCGCCCGCTTCACCAGCGCCGGCCCGCCCCGGCGCACCCGGGGCCAGGAGCCCTTCCCCGGCGAGTAGCGGCCGGTTCGGGGGCGCGGCCGATGCACTACGGTTCGGCGGACCGCGGAGGTCAGGGGGAGGCGCACCAACATGCTGCAGTGGAAGGTCGGCGACGCGACGATCACCTCCATTCCCGAGAGCGAGGGGCCGACCTCGCCCCGGTTCCTGTTCGAGGGCCTGAGCAAGCAGGACGTGCTGGCCCGCGCCGGCGCCGCGCCGTGGCTGCGCCCGCACTTCGTGAGCGACGACGGCTACCTGCTGATGCGCATCCAGTGCCTCGTGATCGAGGCCGGAGGTCACCGCATCGCGGTCGACACCTGCGTCGGCAACGACAAGGCGCGCCACAGCCCCGACTGGAACAACCTCCAGCTTCCCTTCCTGGAGGACATGGACGCGGCGGGCCATCCGCCGGAGTCGATCACCGAGGTGGTCTGCACCCACCTCCACGTCGACCACGTCGGCTGGAACACGCGTCTGGTCGACGGGCGCTGGACGCCGACCTTCACCAACGCCCGCTATCTGTTCGCCCGGCCCGAGTTCGAGCACTGGAAGAGCGCCCCGGATCTGTTCGGCGACGACGTGTTCGGCGATTCGGTGGCGCCGATCCACGAGGCCGGCCTGGCCGATCTGGTGGCCGTCGACCATCGCATCAGCGAGAACGTGTGGTTCGAGTCGACGCCGGGGCACACCCCCGGGCACATCTCGGTCGTCGTCGAGTCCGCCGGTCAGCGGGCGGTGATCACCGGCGACATGGTCCACTCGCCGATGCAGATCGACGACCCGGAGCTCGCCGCGGTGGTCGACACCGACCAGGTGGAGTCCCGCGCCAGCCGGCGCGCCGCGTTCACGCGGTGGGCGGAGGCGAACGCGCTGGTGATCGGCACGCACTTCGCCGATCCCTCGGCGGGCCGGTTGGCAAAGCTCGACGGCGGCAAGTTCCGCCTGGAGGTGTGACGCGCATGACCTCGCAAGGTGTTCCCGCGGTTCGGATCGATCCCGGCACCGGGCGCAAGCTGTTCAACACCCGGGCGGAGAAGGCCTCGGACCGAATCGTCGGCAAGGGCTACGACGTGGTCGACGACCCGGACAAGCTGGCGCTGCCCGCCGCCAAGCCGGGGGCGGTGTTCGGCGCCGAGGAGCAAGCGCGGTACCGCGAGTTCAACGAGGTCCGGCGCGGCGCCGACGACTACATGCCGATGCGGGGCGCGTTCGCCCGCTACCTCGAAGACCATTACTCCGCGGCGCCCGTCCCCCGTGAAGCGCTGACCGACGAGTGCGAGATCATCGTGGTCGGCGGCGGCTTCGCCGGGCTCCTGCTCTGGTACAAGCTGGCCGCCGCAGGCTTCACCGACATCCGCTTCTGCGAGAAGGGCGGCGACGTCGGCGGCACCTGGTACTGGAACCGCTACCCCGGGATCGCCTGCGACGTCGAGTCGTACTCCTACCTCCCGCTGCTGGAGGAAATGGACTACTTCCCGACCATGAAGTTCGCGTCCGGCTTCGAGATCTTCGAGTATTGCCAGAAGATGGCCGAAAAGTTCGGCTTCTACGACCACTGCCTGTTCCATACCGAGGTGACCTCGGTCGACTGGGACGACGCCGCCGAGCGCTGGACGATCCGCACCAACCGGGGCGACGCGATGCGAGCCCGTTTCGTGATGCTCGCCAACGGCGTGCTCACCACTCCGAGGCTGGCCCGCATCAACGGCATGGAAACCTTCGGCGGCGAGTCGTTCCACACCTCCCGCTGGAATTATGACGTCGAGCTGCAGGGCAAGCGGATCGGCGTGATCGGCACCGGCGCCACCGCGGTGCAGGCCATCCCCGAGCTGGCCAAGGTGGCCGGCCAGCTCTACGTGTTCCAGCGCACCCCCTCGACCATCGACGTGCGGGACCAGCGGGCGACCGCACCGGAGCAGATCGAGGAGTGGAAGAACGAGCCGGGCTGGGCGCGGGCCCGCCGCACCCGTTTCGCGCAGCTCATCGGCCGCCGGGCGCTGCAGGCGAACGACGAGTTCCTCGCCGGCAAGGCGCCGTTGCCGGAGCGCCGGCGCGCCAAGGAGGGCCCACGTCCCACTCGTGAGGAACGCACCCAACGCGAGCTCGAAGCGAGCTTTCGCATCATGGAGCAGATCCGGGCCCGCATCGACGCCATCGTCGAGGACCCGAAGACCGCAGCCGCGCTCAAGCCGTACTACCCCTACGGGTGCAAACGGCCGACGTTCCACGATGAGTACCTGCCGACGTTCAATCTCCCTCATGTCACGCTGGTCGACGTCGCGCCGCTCGGCGTGCAGGAGATCAACGAGCGAGGCGTGGTGCACGACGGCGTCCAGTACGACCTCGACGTGCTGATCTACGCCACCGGATTCGACTTCATGTCGCGGGAAGCGGTGGGCCACGTGCGAGGCCTCGGCGGGCGGACGATCGCCGAGAAATGGCAGGAAGAGGGCACGCGAACGTTCCTCGGTCTGCACACCAACGGCTTCCCGAACCTGTTCATCGTGGCCGGCCCGCAGGGCACCGGAGGGAGCTTCAACTTCACCGACGCCATCGAGGAGCACACCGATTACGTCGTATGGCTGCTCTCGACGATGCGCGACGCCGGGCACGGCGTGGTCGACGTGACCGAGCAGGACGAGGCGAGCTGGTCGCAGCACTGCGCGGAGGCCGACATCGCCACCGCTCCGCTGCGGAACTGTCTGTCCAACTTCAACGGCTACGGACGGGCCGAACCGGGCGCGCTCGCCTACTACGGCGGCCGGGAGGCGCTGCGCCGGCGGGCCGCGGCCCAGGAGACGCTGGCGCCCTACCTCTTCCGGCCCGTTAGAACGTGAACGCCAGCTTGGTGGCGGCCTTGCGGGCGAGGTCCGGGTCGCCCCGCAGGGTCACCGTTCCGGCGGCGAGCTGAGCCTCGGGGTCGATCCGGCCGCAGCAGAGCAGCATGAACGTGAGAAAGTCCACGCTGAGCTCGGCCGTGGGCTCGGCGAGCGCCTCCACGGGCCGGGCCCGCCCCTCGACGACGGTGGCCGAGAGGTCCCGGGCGTAGGGGCCGGTCACGTGCACGGTGACCGACTCGCCCTCGGTGAGGCCCACCTTCTTGCCCATGACGAAGCCCCAGGACAGCTCCACCTCGCGGAGCGACAGCTCCGCGGCGGGGCCGTCCTCGTGGCCGGGCCGGTCGAGCGGCGTCCGCATGTCCTGCTCGTGCACCCAGCAGTCGAACACCCGCACCTCCTGGAAGCGGCCCCAGGTGTGCACCCCGACCGGGGTCCACGACGGGCGCGCCCAGGCGGTGTCGTCGGCGGCGGCCAGCTGGGCCCGGCGGCGTTCGACGGCGGCCCGGAACCGCTCGAGCAGCTCGACGCCGGACCACGCCTTGGCGTCCTTGTGGAACTGCGCGAGCCCGCCGAAGGGGCCCGTCTCGGTCTCGACGGTCCAACCGGCGAGGGCCTCCTCGATGCCGGTGAGATGGGTCATCACGCCGTGCACGGTCCAGGCCGGGCACAACGACGGCGTCTGCCAGTCGGCGGGGGACAGCGCGGCGCAGAACTGCTCGAGGGACGACCAGCACCCGTCGAGCGCGGCGACGGTCTCGGCCCGGGTGGGCGCGGCGACCGGCATTACACGGCCTCGAGGAACTGCATCGCCGAGTCGATGAACTTGAAGTCCTTCGGGGTGGCGAAGTGGTCGCAGCGACGCAGCACCACCAGCTTGGCGTTGGGCAGACGGTCGAGCAGCGGGTCGGGCGGGCCGGCGAAGTCCTGGTCGCCGAGCACCACCAGCACCGGCTGGGTGAGCTTGGCGAGGCCCTCGTCGGTGATCGGCCACGCGTGCTTGCGCTTGAGCAGGGCGGTGAGCGCCTGGCGGTCGATCTCGGGGCTGTCGGCCAGCATGTTGAAGTGGTACGCCTCGGGGTTGGTCACGTCGGGCTTGCCGGCGATGGCCTCGGCGATCTTCTTGCCCCGCTCCTCGTCCCGGCGGAACAGGTTGTCGCCCACGCCGGACACGATGATGCGGTTGAACCGCTCGGGGTGGCGGCAGGCGATGGCCAGGATCGTGCGGGACCCGAGCGAGAAGCCGATGGCGTCGACCGGCTCGTCGGGCAGCGCGTCGACCACCAGCTGCTCGAGCGCCTCGTAGGCCTCGGGGTCATGCGGCTTGTCGGCGTTGCCGTGGCCGAGCAGGTCGAGCGCGAGCACCTCTCGGCCGGCCTCGCTCAGCAGGTCGATCCAGCCGTTTTCCCGCCAGGTGCGGTCGGCGGAGGTGGCGAAGCCGTGCAGAAGCAGGACGGGCGGTGCGCTCATGGCCGGCGAGCCTAGTGTTTTGGGTTGTGACCCTGCGGGTGAACGCCGAGCTCGAGATCCCCGACGACGAGCTCGTCTGGCGCTTCACCCCCTCGGGCGGTCCGGGCGGTCAGCACGCCAACCGCAGCGCCACCCGAGTCGAGCTCGCGTGGAGCGTGGCCGAGTCCGCCGCGCTGAGCGAGGGGCAGCGAGCCCTGCTGCTCACCCGCCTCGGCCCGTGGGCCCGGGCCGCCGCCGACGACGAGCGTTCGCAGCTGCGCAACCGCGGCCTCGCCGCGCAGCGCTTGGCGGCGCGGGTGGCGGCTGCGCTGCAGGTCGAGCCGCCGCGGCGGGCCACCAAGCCCACCCGCGGCTCGCAGGTGCGTCGCGTGGAGGCCAAGCGGCGGCGCTCGGAGCTCAAACGCGGCCGCGGCTGGCGAGGCGACGAGTAGGGCGGCAGCGCCTGGCCGCGTCCGCCTTCAGCCGGCGAGGTCCCGGCCGAACCACCGCTCGACGGTGTTCGAGAGGTCGTGGAGCTCGCGCAGGCCGCCGGGCTCGTAGCCGAGCCGGGTGTACAGGCGGTGGGCGTCGACGAAGCGGGTGTCGCTCCACAGGATCATCCGCCGAGCGCCGAGCTCGCGCCGGGCCACGCCCTCCGCCCACGCCACCAGCGCCGCGCCGAGGCCGCGCCTGCGGGCGGAGCGGGCCACGTACAGCGTTTTCAGCTCGGCGGTGGGCCCAGCGTCGTCGGGCACGGGGCGCACCGCGATCGAGGCCGCCAGCGACCCGCCGGTGTCGTCGTCGAGCACCCACAGCCGCTTGCCCTCGGCGGCCGCGAAGAACGCGGGGGCCCGCAGCCACGGCTCCTCGGCGTCGATATCGAGGACGCAGCCGGGGTGCTCGCTCCAGCACGCCTCGATCAGCGCCGCCAGGGGCCCGGCGTCGGCGTCGCGCACCGGCCGCAGGCCCAGGAGCTCGGGCGCCACCTCAGCTGATGCCCTTGGTGTGGGCGGGGCGGGGCTCGGGCGCCTCGGGCAGCTCGGTCACGCCGGCCTCGGCCAGCACCTCGAGCGTGTGCTCCCCGAGGATCGGCGGGCGGCGGCGCACCCCCGTGGGCGTCTCGGTCATCTTGATCGACGTGCCGACCACGGTCATCGGCCCGACGCCGGGCTGGTCGATCTCGACCAGCATGTCGCGCGCCGCCACGTGCGGGTCGGCGAGGATGTCCTCGGCGGTGTTCACCGGCCCCACCGGCACCTTGCCGCCCAGCTCGGCCAGCACCTGGGCCTTGGAGCGCACGCTGGTCCACGCTGCGATGGCCTCGGTGAGCGGGCCGCGGCGGCGGATGCGGTCGCGATTGCGGCGGTAGTCGGGGTGATCGGCCAGCTCGGGACGGCCGATCAGCCCGCACAGCGTCGACCACTGATGGTCGAGCGGGCAGGCGATCACGCAGCCGCCGTCGGTGCAGGGGTACACGTCGTAGGGGGCGAGGAGCGGGTGGCCGTTGCTCATCGGCACGCTCGACAAGGCCCCGTACGTGTACCGGAACATCAGCGATTCGCACAGCGCGAGGCAGGCGTCGTACATGGCGATGTCGACGAACTGGCCCTTGCCGGTGCGGTGGGCGCACAGCACGGCCGACACCAGGCCCAGCGCAGCCATCGTCCCGGGGTAGATGTCGCCCACCGATGGGCCGCACTTGGTGGGCGGCCCGCCGGCCGGGCCGGTCATGCCGACCACGCCGCCCATCGCCTGGCCCACCAGGTCGAACGCCGGCCAGTCCGCGTACGGGCTGGCGCCGGTGCGCGGGTCGCCGAAGCCCCGGATCGCCACGTAGGCGAGGCGAGGGTTCACGTGGCGCAGCACGTCGTAGCCGACGCCCAGCTTGTCCATCACCCCGGCCCGGGCGTTCTCGATGACGGCGTCGGCCGACTCGACCAGCTTGCACAACAGCCGGCGGCCCGCCTCGTCGTTCAGGTCGAGCACCACCGAGCGCTTCGAGCGGTTGATGCTGGCGAAGTAGCCGCCGTAGAAGCGCTCCTCGTCGCCCGGGGCGTAGGGGCCGGAGAAGCGGGTCATGTCGCCGTGCGGCGGCTCGACCTTGATCACGTCGGCCCCGAGGTCGCCGAGCAGCATGGTGGCGAAGGGCCCGGCCAGGGCCTGGGTGAGATCGATCACCCGCACCCCGTCGAGAGGGCCGGGCGCCAACGCGCGGTCTGCCACGGGCGACCGTTCGCCCGGCCCACCGACCCGGCGGTGGGCCGGCCGGCCGGCGGGCGGGTCGACCGACCGGGAGGTTGTGTGCGCCAACCCCCGCCCGTGGGGTTGACGCGCACAACCTCGCCCACGCGGGCGGCCGGTGCTCCGGACGCTCGAGCTGGGAAGGCGCGGCGGGCCGTCCGCGGCCCTACGCCACAGAGAGTGCCGGCGTGCTGGCTTGTGGCGCCGAGTTGCGTCACCGGAGAATCTCAAGGGCGAGGGCGCAGGAGCGGAGCCTGCTTTGGGTCCGGACCACGCGCCTGCTCAATTGACCGGGGGTGGGCGGGCGGCGGCGTTGTGTGACGGGTTTCGTCACCGGAGAATCCCGACAAGCGGGCGAGGGAGGCGACGAGCGGGCTCGGGGGGCGGGCGGCCGCCGGCGCCGGTCAGGCCGAGCGCAGCGCAGCGACCGCCGAGGCGGTCGCCGCCGACTCCAGGCGCCGGATCATCAGGATCTCGCTGGTGCGGATCGACGCCACCCGCACTGCCCACGCGTCGACGGCCGCCCGCTCCTCACGGGTGCGGAAGAACGTGGTCATCTGACCCTCCTGGGTGTAGGCGTCCGCGCCCTCGATCAGCTCGACCGTGCGGTCCTTCAGCGTCACCTCGAAGCGGGTCATGGGGGCACTGTGAAGGATGTGGCCTGTGTGGTTCCAGGGGTTCAAGCCTGTGGATTGCTGCGGTTGTCCACAGGCCGGTCCGCGCCCGCCTCGATGCGCGGCGCCACACTGACCGTCCGTGGAATTCACCTGCCCGCGCTGCGCCGCCGCCGTCGACGACGAGTACTACGGCCCATGCCTCGGCTGCCGGGGGACGCTGCGGGAGCAGTACGCCGGCCGGCAGCGCGCGGTCGAAGCCGAGGCCTACGAGCCGAAGATGAACGTGACCCCGAACGCGGTGGCCCTGAAGGAGTAGCGCGCTACGCGCTCACCTGCTCCTTGGCCCAGCGGTAGTCGGCCTTGCCCGAGGGTGAGCGGACCACCTGCTCCACGTACACGTAGGCCTTGGGCAGCTTGTAGCGGGCGATGTGCTGCGCCGCCGCATCGGTGAGGCTGTCGTCGTCGGCCGCAGCGTCGGGGCGCAGCGCCACCACCGCCACCACCTCGTTGCCCCACCGGCTCGAGGGCCTCCCACACACCACCACGTCGTATACCGCGGGGTGGGTGCGCAGCGCCTGCTCGACCTCCTCCGCGAAGATCTTCTCGCCGCCGGAGTTGATCGTGACCGAATCCCGGCCATACAGCTCGATCGAGCCGTCGTCCATCCAACGGCCCCGGTCGCCCGGGACCGCGTACCGCACCCCGTCGATGACCGGGAACGTGCGCTCGGTCTTCGCCTGATCTCCCAGGTAGCCCCGCGGGCAGCGGCCGAGCTGACCGATCCAGCCCATCTCGTGGTGGCCGGGCGTGAGCACCTGGGTGAGGTCTTCGGAGAGCACGACGGTGTTCGCGGACGGCGCAAACGAGCCGGAGCTGGCGCCGGTCTTGGCCGAGCTCGTCTGCATGCCCTGGCGGCCCGTCTCCGAGGAGCCCAGCACGTCGATCACGGTCACCGTGGGCAGCAGCTCGAGGAACGCGGCCTTGAGATGAGCCGAGAGCACCGCACCCCCGGTCATGAGGAACCGCAGGCCCGACAGGTCGTAGGCGCCAGGGCTGCGGCGCAGCTCGTCGACGAGGGGCACCGCGAACGCGTCGCCCACGATCAACAGCGAGCTGGCCCGCTCGCGCTCCACCGTGCGCCAGATGTCCGCCCCGTCGAGACGGTTCGGGTGGTCCTGGAGCACGATCGTGCCCCCCGCCGCCCAGCACGACATCGCGTTCCAGTGCCCAGCGCCGTGCATGAACGGCGGCGCCGGCAGCGCCCGCAGCTTCGAGCCCGGGGCGGCGGCGGCGAACTCGTCGTAGGACTCGTACTCGCTGCCGTCCTTGCGGCGCAGGCCGAGCGCGGCCAGCAAGAAGTCGGCCTGGCGCCAGAGCACGCCTTTGGGCATGCCGGTGGTGCCGCCGGTGTAGACGATGTACAGGTCGTCCCCGCTCCAGCCGGCGCTGAGCTCGGCGGGCAGCTCAGCCGGCGTGACGGCCAGCGCCTCTTCGTACCACCGGGCGCCGGGCAGCAGCTCGTTGCCCGAGTCGTCGGCCACCTGCAGCAGCACCTCGACCCTGGGGAGCTCACCCAGCACCTCGGCCAGGGTGGGGGCGAACGCCGAATGGAACACGATGGCCTTCGCCGCCGAGTCGGTGAGCAGGTACTGGAGCTCCTCGGCCACGTACCGGTAGTTGACGTTGAACGGCGCCAGACGGGCCTTGTAGGCGCCCACCATGCACTCGAGGTACTCGTTGCCGTTGTGGAGATAGATAGCCAGGTGATCCTGGCCGGATTCCCAGGGGGCGAGCTCCGCGGCCGGCCGGCGCACCCCGAGCCCCCGATCGTGCAGGTAGCGCGCCAGGCGGCGGGTGCGGTCGGTGACCTCGGCCCAGCTGAGCCGGCGCGGCCCCCACACCAGGCACTCCCGGTCGGGCACGGCGGCGGCGACCGCCTCGTGGATCGCGGCGAAGTTGAGCTCCATCCTCCCCCTCCTCGGCGCGTGCCTCAGGCGCGGGCGCGCTCGACCACGGTGACCGACTGCATGACGTCGCCGACCTGCACGGCCTGCGCCGCGTCGATCCCGCTCGTCACGTGGCCGAACAGGTTGTACAGCTTGTCGAGCTTTCGGCGGCAGTCGTCGATGCAGATGAAGAACTGCGAGCCGTTGGTGTTCGGCCCCGCGTTGGCCATAGCCACGGCGCCGAGCAGGTACTCGCCCTGCACCGGCTCGTCGGGCCAGCGGTAGCCCGGCCCGCCGCGGCCGCTGCCCTCGGGGTCGCCGCCCTGGATCACGAACTCGGGGACCACCCGGTGGAAGACGAGGTTGTCGTAGAAGCCGGCCCGGGAAAGGGCGACGAAGTGATTGACCGAGTTCGGGGCGAGCGCCGGGTCGAGATCCATCACGATGTCGCCGCGCACGGTGGCGATCGTCACCTGATAGATCTTGTCGAGGTCGATCTCCATCGGGGGAGGGGAAGCCATGGGTGTGATGCTGTCACATCTGGCGCGGCGCCGGTGAGCCTGCCGGCACGCCTCCGCGACTACCGCACCGCCGCGCAGGCGCTCGCCGCCGCCGACGCGGTGATGGCCGAGCTGGTCGCCGCCCACGGCTGGCCGGCGCTGCGCCGGCCGTCGGGCACCCCGTTCGAGGCGCTGGCCCGGGCCATCGTGTTCCAGCAGCTCGCCGGCGCCGCGGCCACCGCCATCTGGGGGCGGCTGTGCGCGTTGGCCGGTGAGGGCGAACCGCTCACCCCGGCGGTGGTGCTCGCGGCGAGCGACGAGGCGCTGCGGGCGGTCGGGTTGTCGGCCAACAAGGCCGCGTCGGTGCGCGACCTCGCGGCCCGCACCGCGCGCGGCGAGCTGCGCCTCGGCCGGCTCGGCGGCGTGGCCGACGAGGAGGTGATCGCCCGGCTGACGACCGTGCGGGGCATCGGCGTGTGGTCGGCGCAGATGTTCCTGATGTTCCAGCTCCGCCGTCTCGACGTGTGGCCGGTGCTCGATCTGGGCGTGCGCAACGGGTACGGCCGCGCCTACGGGCTGGCGGCCCCGCCCACGCCCAAGGAGCTCGAGGTCGTCGGGGAGCGCTTCCGGCCCCATCGCTCGGTGGCGGCGTGGTACTGCTGGCGGGCGGCCGAGACCGTGCTGTGACCCGCCCGGCGAGGCCTTTCAGCGGGGGAGGCGCACCACCGTGTCGGCCGCCGGCAGCTCGAGCGTGAGGCGGCCGCTCTCGAGCAGGGGGCCGAGCCCTCGCGACAGCAGCTCGTGCAGCAGCTCGACCGTGCGCTCCTCGCTCGGCTCGCCGGTGACCAGCCGATCGGACAGCGCCGCCTCGATGGCGCCGATGGCGGCGCCGAGCGCGGTGCGCGCCTCGGGCGTTGCGCCCCAGGCCGCAGCCAGCGCGTCGAGGCGGGCCCGGCGGGCGGCGAGCACCGCCGGGTGGCCGTGCGCCGCAGCGATGCCGAGCAACGCCCAGGACCCGGCGCGTTCGCGGGCGTGGCGGGCGCAGACCTCGACCACGGCGAGGAGCGGGTCGCCGGCGGCCCGCCCCAGCGTGAGCGCCTGGGCCAGCTCGGCGTCGAGCTCGGCGAGGCTGGCCCCGTAGACCGCAGCCAGCAGCCCGCCCTTGTCGCCGAAGTAGTTGTAGACCAACGCCCGCGACACCCCGGCCTCGGCGGCGATCTCCTCGAAGGTGACCTCGCCCGGGTCGCGACGGGCGAACACCCGGGCCGCGGCGTCGACGATCTGGGCTCGGCGCTGGTCGGGGGTGAGGCGCCGTCGAGCGCTCCTGCGTATCGCCGCCATGAGCCGTGCCGTCCCGGTCGCTCTGCCCGCAGCCCGGCGCTAGCGGCGCTCGGCTCGAGGGCGGCGCGCGTTGGCCGCGTTGGCCGCGTGGGCCGCGCCGGCGTCCGCCGGTGAGCCGCTCGGCCCCAGCACCCCGTTGCCAGTCACCAAGCGCACCCCCGACCACGCTCCAATGGCATGTGACCTCTGGCACATGCTCGCCCCGGCGGACGCTACGAGGCTCTTGTCACGTTGTCAACTTTGTCGAGCGGCGCGTGGGGACGGCGGTCGGCTCGGTAGCGTCGGGGCCCGTGCCCGCACCGACCCGAGCCCACGCGCTGCTGCGACCGCACTCGGACCGGTTCGACGCATCGGCGCCGGGCGCAGCGGCGACGCTGGCCGCACACGCCGACGCGGTCGCCGCCGGCCGGCCGCTGTACCGCGACCCGGCCAGCGGCCTGTGGGTGATGACCGCGGCCGAGCTCATCCGGCGGGGGTGGTGCTGTGAGAACGGTTGCCGGCACTGCCCCTACGTGGGGGCGTGAACGCGCCGGATCCCGGCGCCGCTGCGCTGAGCGGGCCGGGATCCGGGCAGGTCGGACGGCGACGGTCAGACGGAGCTAGCCGCGCCGAGCTTGATCGTCTCGAGCACGCTGCGGTCCACCACCGGCTCGCGCTGGCTGCCGGCGACGTACTTACGCGACATCGGCGCCCGCTGGAAGGGATCGGTCAGGCCGATCTCGTTGCCCCATTCACGAATGGCCGGCATGACCTCGTTGGCGATGAGGCGGATGCTGGTCATGCGGTCCTCCGGCTCCACCGGGCCCTGCACCGAGAAGAACACGAAGATCGAGGGGCGGATCACCGAGAGGATGGCCTTGGCCTTCTCGATCACCTGGTCCGGCGTGCCGATGAGGAGCTGGTAGGCGTTCTGGGCCTTCTCATAGCCCGAGAGCAGCTTGCCCCGAACGTCATCGAAGTTGACCTGCTCCTCGACGTCCTTGCCCTGCGCAGAGCTCATGAGCTTGTCGCGGTTGACGCCGAGCCAGCTGCCGCCCGGCTGCTTGGCGAGGCGCTGGATCGCGGCGCGCGAGTTGTAGCCCGGGGGCAGGGTGTGCTCGGGGCGGGAGAACGCGTTCTGCCCGCCGCCGTAGACGAAGCCCCGACCGAGCTCCTGCGCCTTCTCCTCGGTCTCGGCCACGAAGGTCGGGATGAGGTAGCCGAAGTTCTCCGGACCGGCCTGGTAGCCGAGCTTGGCCGCGGTGTCGGCGTAGATGTCCCACATGTCGCACGTGGCGCCCAGATGGGTGCCCAGGCCGAGGTAGGGGTAGCCGTGCTCGGCGCACCACACGATGGTCTCGGGCGACAGCACGCCGGGGATCCACATCGGCGGGTGCGGCTTCTGGTACGGCAGCGCCCACGGGTTCACGTGGCGATAGTGGAAGTGCTTGCCCTCGTACCGCCACGGGCCGGGACGAGTCCACGCCTCGACGATGAAGTCGTGCGCCTCGTTGAACAGCTCCCGGTTGTAGGCCGGGTTGGCGTTGTTGAAGTACTGCTCCGAGCCGGCGCCGCGCACCCAGCCGGTGACCAGGCGGCCCCGGGAGATGCAGTCGATCGTGGCCAGCTCCTCGGCCATGCGCAGCGGGTGCTTGATGACCGGCAGCGGGTTGCCGATCAAGACGATACGGGCGCGCTTGGTCTGGCGGGCGAGGATCGCCGCCTCGACGTTCATCACGTTGCCCATGCAGAACGGGTTGCCGTGATGCTCGTTGAGCGCGATGGCGTCGAAGCCGAGCTCCTCGCAGTAGATCGCCTCGTCGAGGTAGTAATTGAAGTTGTCGGCGCCGACCTTCTCGTCGAAATAGCTGTTGGAGACGGCGAAGAAGGCCTTGTTCTTGAGGACGACGTCCTCGGGTACCTGGCGGTACGGCCGTTCGGTGAAATGCGCGATCTGCATGTGCTGCCTCTGCTCCCTTACGTCCTCGACATCAACCCAGGAACTTCGTGACCGCAGCCACGAACTTGTCGGTGTTCTCGATCTCGGGCCGGTGCCCTGCACCTTCGATCTCGGCTACCTCGGCGTGCGGGATGGCCTTACGATACGCCTCGATGCAGCCGTACGGCGTGTAGGTGTCGGCCGTGCCCCACACGAGCAGCGTCGGCGTGGTGATCCCGCCGAGCAGGTGCGGCAGGCTCGGGTTGAACATGAACGGCTCCCAGCCGATCCGGCTGGTCTCGGTGCGGGCGTCCTCGAACATCTCGAACTGCTCGGGGGTCATCTCGCCGCCGTAGATCTTCCCGAAGAGGGGGGTCTCCCAGTTGGCGACCGTGGCCCGCAGATGGGTGCGGATGGTGAGCGCCAGGAAGTCGGTGATCTCGCCCTCGGTCGGGCGCAGGCCCATCGGGCCGGTGAGCACGACCTTGGAGAACACGTCGGGGTCGGCGGCCAGCATCTCCGCGGCGGCGAACGCGCCGCCGGAGAAGCCCATGCCGACTGCGCCGCTCACGTTCATCGCCCGCAGCATCTGGGCGTAGAAGCCGCCGAGGTCGCGGTAGCTCATGATCCAGTCGACCTTCGGGGTCTTCCCGTAGGCCGGCTGCAGCGGGATGATGAACTCGTAGTTCTTCGCGAGCTCGTCGTTCCACGGCATCCAGCCCGGGTAGCCGAGCTCATCGTGGAGCATCAGCAGCGGCTTCCCCGTTCCGCCGCGCAGCACGGTGACATCGACGCCGCCGACATTGACAGTCGTTTCGACAGGTTCGGCCAAGTGCCTCGCCCCCTTCACGTCGTGGCGCCGCACCCGGTGGCGGAACGGCCGACCAATGAGGACGGACCGCAGCCAGCGGGCCGGTCGCCGGACCCCTGGACAGGCGGCCCAACCTAGTCAGGACAGGCGTCCCGCCGCCATTTCCCCATGCGGCGCCGGTCCGGGACTTTTGTCACAATCTGGCGATCGGCGCGCACCGCACCCGGCTGCGCCCACCGAGCCGAGATAGACCACGACAGACCACCACAGGGGGGATCATCCATGCCTGGACCGCTGGAGGGCATCAAGGTCATCGAGTGCAACCGGGTCGCCCCGGGTTCGCTCACCACCGTCCTGCTCGCCGACATGGGGGCCGACGTGATCCGCGTGGTGGAGCCCACCTCGGCCAACCCCGACCTCACCGACCAGGGCGGCGGCGCCAAGGCCGCCGAGCAGCGCCGCCGGCGCGCCGGGTTCTGGGTGGACCGCAACAAGCGCAGCCTCAGCCTGGACCTGAAGAAGCCCGAGGCCCAGGAGGTGCTGCGCAAGCTGGCCGCCGAGGCCGACGTGCTGGTGGAGGGGTTCCGTCCGGGCGTGATGAAGCGCCTCGGGGCCGACTACGCCACGCTGGCCGCGCTGAACCCGCGGTTGATCTACTGCTCGCTGTCGGGCTTCGGCCAGGACGGCCCGTACCGGGACTTCCCCGCCCACGACATCAACTACCTGTCGCTGGCGGGGGTGCTCGGCCAGCTCGGCCAGCCCGACGAGCCGCCGACGATCCCGCTCAACCTCGTGGCCGACTACGCCGGCGCGTCGATGCACGGCGCGCTGGGCGTGATGTTCGCCCTCTTCGCCCGGGAGCGGACGGGCAAGGGCCAACTCGTCGACGTGGCGTACCTCGACGCCACGATCTCGCTGTTGTCGGCGGTGCCCTCGTTCATGGCGTACTTCGCCGGGGCGCCCGAGCCGCGTCGCGGCGTCGGCACCTTCGACGGCAGCCGGCCCTACTACACCACCTACGAGTGCGGCGACGGCAAGCTCCTCTCGATCGGCTCGACCGAACCGCACCTCTGGTACAACTTCTGCGACGCGGTGGGCCGGGAGGATCTGAAGGCCGCCGCCCTTGGCCCCGGCGAGGCGCTGCGAGGCCCGCGCCCCGAGCAGGTCGAGGCCAAGCGGGAGGTCGAGGCGCTGCTGCGCACCAAGCCCCGCGACGAGTGGTTCGACATCCTCACCAAGGCCGACGTGTGCGTGGGCAAGGTCTACGAGCCCCACGAGGTGTTCGAGGACCCGCAGGTGCGACACCGTTCGATGGCCGTGGAGCTCGACCTCGACGGGGCCACCGCGCTGAACCCGGGCGTGGCGATCAAGCTCTCCGACACGCCCGGCGAGGTGCGCTTCCCGACCCCGCTCTCGGGAGCCCACACCGACGAGATCCTCGGCGAGCTCGGGTACTCGGGCGACCAGATCGGCGCCCTGCGCGCCGCCGGCGCCGTCTAGGCGCCTGGTGAGCCGGCCGGCGGCGGGCGCAGTTCGTCCGTTGGGCGCGGCGGCCGCGTTCGCCGCGTTGGTGTTCTGGGGCGGCCAGGCCGTGATCGCGAAGGGGGTCGACCTCGACCCCCTTCCGCTCGTGCTCTACCGGATCTGGCTGGCCGCCGCCTGGACCGTGCTGTTCCTGCGCCTCACGGGCGGGAAGCTCTCCCGCCGGGTGCTGCGCATCTGCCTCTGGGGCGGGGTGGCCTTCGGCGCCGACCTCATCCTGTTCTTCACCGCGCTCAAGCACACGACGGTGGCGAACACCACCGTGATCGCCTCGATGCAGCCGGTGCTGCTCGTGTTCGCCGCTCCGCGCCTGTTCGGCGAGCGGATCCGCCTCCCCGACCTGGCGTGGGCCGCCGTGGCGATCGCCGGCGTGGCCGCGGTGGTCTTCGGCTCACGGGACGCGTCGCCCGAATGGAGCCCCAGCGGAGATCTGTGGGCGGTGGCCACCTTGTTCGCGTGGACGGGCTATTTCGTGGCCTCGAAGCTGGCCCGCGCCGAGGTGTCGGCGGCGGAGTTCACCGCCGCGGCCTCGGTCGTGGCCGCGGTGTTCGTGACCCCGTTCGTGCTCGCATCCGGACAGGACCTCGGCCCGCCGACGGCGGACCAGTGGTTCTGGATCACGATGATGGCGATCGGCCCCGGCTGGGCGGGCCACTACCTGATGAACTGGGCGCTCGGGCACATCCCGATCTGGTTGGGCGGCGTCGCCGCGCTCGCCTCACCGGTGGTGTCGGCGGTGATGGCCTGGATCTTCCTCGACGAGGCCCTGGTGGGCGCGCAGCTCGTCGGCATGGGCATCACGCTCGGGGCGCTGACCGCGATCACCCTGCGGGCGCAGGCCGCGCCGGCGCCAGCTTCGGCGCAGCCCGACCCCGCCGCTGACCCCGCTGGCGCCGCCTAACCGGGCGAACGAGCAACGACGATAGGGTCGGAGCCGGGATCGCGTCGCGAGGCGCAGGGGAGGGCGGGCACATGCCGTTTTGCACATCGCTGGCCGTGCGGCACCTCGACGGGAAGGCGTGGCAGCTCACCTCGCCGCTCGTGTGGGAAGGCGGCGAGCAGCTCTACGTGATCCGCAGCGGCTTCGAGACCGACTTCGCCTCGATCCCCAAGCCGATGCGGTGGCTGCTCGACAACGCCGGCGCCAACAGCGAGGCGGCGGTGCTGCACGACGCGGTGTGGCGGGAGTCGAAGCGGCCCGACAGGCCCCGGGTCGACCCCGCCGACGCCGACGGCATGTTTCGCCGAGCCCTGCGCGAGACCGGCGCCACCGCGCTCACCCGGGGGCTGATGTGGTTCGGGGTGCGGGCCGCGGCGATCGTGAAGGGCCGCTACGGGGCCGCCGGGCCGCCGCGGGTCACCAAGCTGGCGCAGCTCACCGGCATGGGGGTCCTCGGGTTGGTGACCGCGGGCGTTCCCACGGTCATCGCCGCCGTGGGCCTCGTGCTGTTCTGGCCGTGGAACTGGCTCGTGGCGCTGGTGTGGCGGGGCTACGAGAAGCGGCGCTTCCCGGGCTTCGCCGGCAACTGGCCCTGGCCCAGCGCCGCCCGCTCCACCCGCAGGTACCCGCCGCTGGAGGAGCGGCTGGTGATCCTGCCGTTGGCGTCGGAGCAGGCGGCGCAGGTCATTCAGGCGATCGTCGACCGCATGATCGACGACGAGGCCCTCGACCCGATCCTGGGCGAGGGCGTTCGGTCGTCCCGCTAGCGGCGGGCCAGGGGGCCGCGCAGCAGTTGGCCGGGGGCGGCGCCGGTGGGCTCGCCGTCGCGCAGCAGCACCTCGCCGTTGACCACCGTGGCCTTGAACCCCACGGCCTTCTGCACCAGGCGGCGGCTCCCGCCGGGCAGGTCGTGGCGCACCGTCGGCATGGCCGGCGCCACCCGCTCGGGGTCGAACACGTTGAGGTCGGCGGCCATGCCGACCCGCAGCAGCCCGCGGTCCTGGAACCCCCAGGCGCTGGCCGGCTCCAGCGTGAGCATCCGGACCGCCTCCTCCAAGCTGAACGCTTGGCGGTCCCGCACCCAGTGCGAGAGCAGGTGGGTCTGGATCGAGCTGTCCATGATCTGGCTCACGTGGGCGCCGGAGTCCGAGAACGTGACCACCGTGCGCGGGTGGCGCATCGTGGCCAAGAGGGCGTCCTGGTTCCAGTTGGCGATGACCTGCATGAACAGCTGGTCGAAATCGCTGTTCACGGCCAGGTCGATCATCAGCTCGACCGGGTCGAGACCACGCTCGGCGGCGACCTCGGCGACCGAACGCCACGGCGGGGTGGTGCGGTCCATGATCATGATCTCGTCGTAGCGGGGGGCGCGGGTCTCGGCGCCGATGCCCCGCCCGTACTGGCCCTCGTGCGCGGCCTTCACCAGCCAGGCCCGGGTCTCCGGGTCGGTGAACGCCCGCTTCTGGTCCTCCAGCGGCCGGCCTCGCACCTCGGCCCACTCGGCCAGCCCGTCGAAGGGCAGGCGGGTCTTCCACGAGAGCAGCACCGAGAACTCCCGGGCGTGGGCCTGGCCGAACATGCGCCCGCCGGCCGCGGCGGTCTCGTCGATCAGGTCGAGCAGCCATTGGGAATCGGACCCGTCGGGCCGGGTGACGATCACGCCGAAGGTCACCGGGCGGCCCGTCTCGACCGCAAGGTCGCGGATGCGCCCGAAGTACTCGCCGCGCACCTCGGGGTCGCGGGTGCGGGCGGCCTGCTCGCTGGCGATCTCGAAGATGCCGGCGCCGAGGTCGCCCATGACCCCGACGAGGGCGCGCACCTCGTCCCAGGCGGCCAGGCGGCTGGCGACGGGGCGGTCGTCGGAGGTGGCGTGGTTGATCGTGCGGGAGGTCGAGAAGCCGATCGCGCCGGCCCGCAGCGAGTCGCGGAGCTCACGGGCCATGACGGCCAGGTCGTCGGGCGTGGCCTCGGCTTCGAAGGCGCGCTCGCCCATGGCGAAGGTCCGCAGCGCGGAGTGGCCCACGTAGCCGGCGTAGTTGATGCCCTTCGGCACCCGCTCCAGGGTGTCGAGGTACTCGGGGAAGGTCTCCCAGCTCCAGGTGATGCCCTGGGCCATCGCCTCGGCCGAGATGTCCTCCGCCCGTTCGAGGTTGCGCACCACGAGCGGGCGCTCATGGGAGCGGGCCGGGGCCAGCGTGAAGCCGCAGTTGCCCATGACCACGCTGGTGACGCCGTGGTACACCGAGCACTCGCCGAGGCCGTCCCACATGATCTGGGCGTCCATGTGGGTGTGGCCGTCGACGAAGCCGGGGGTGACCACGTGGCCCTCGGCGTCGATCTCCTGGCGGCCCTTGTCGCTGATGCGGCCGAGCGCGGCGATGCGCCCATGGCGCACGCCCACATCGGCCCGCCAGCGGGGCAGGCCGGTCCCGTCGATCACGACGCCGTTGCGGATGACCAGGTCGTACTGCATGCAACCCCCCTGCGCTCTGCCGGTTCGCCGGCGGCCACCACGTTACGGCGCCAAGCTCGGGTGGGGGAGGGCGGCGCAGGTGACGGTGAGCGGAGCGAACCGCCCGAGCGGCGGAGAGCGGGAGACACGGTGAGCGGAGCGAACCGCCCGAGCGGCGGAGAGCGGGAGACACGGTGAGCGGAGCGAACCGCCCGAGCGGCGGAGAGCGGGCAGAACGAGATACCCAGCGCGGGCGGCTGCTGGAGGGGTACCGGGTGCTCGACCTGTCGCAGTACGTGGCCGGCCCGGGGGTGACCCGGATGATGGCCGAGCTGGGCGCCGACGTGATCAAGATCGAGACCGCGCCCGACGGCGACGCGGCGCGGCTGCTGCCGGTGGTGGTCGACGGCCGCTCCAGCCTGTTCGTGCACCAGAGCCGCGGCAAGCGCTCGGTGTGCGTGGACTGGTCGCAGCCTGAGGGCCTCGCCCTGATCCGGGAGCTCGTGCCGGCCTGCGACGCGGTGGTGGAGAACTTCGGCCACGGCGTGCTCGAGCGCCGTGGGCTCGATTACGAGTCGCTGCGGCCGCTGCGGCCCGACCTCGTGTACGTGTCGATCTCGGCGTTCGGCCGGCGCTCGCCGTGGGCGGACCGCCCCGGCTTCGACGGTGTGGTCCAAGCGTTCTCCGGGCTCATGCACATGGCCGGCGACCCCGACGGGCCGCCCCAGGCGGTGGGCTTCGCCATCGTCGACAACTCGGCCGCCGTGCACGCCTTCGCCGCCCTCGGCTACGCGCTGCTGCACCGGGAACGCACCGGGATCGGCCAGCACATCGACATCGCGATGGCCGACGTGATGCTGCACCTGCAGGAGGTGCTCCCCAGCTGGCACGCCAGCGGCGGGTCGTACGTGCCCAACCGGATGGGCCGCCAGCATCCGCTCGTGTTCCCCGTCGGCTTCTACGAGGCGCACGACGGCTGGTTCTTCATGCTCTGCCTCGACCGCCAGTGGCCGAACCTGTGCCGGGCGATGGGCCGCCCCGAGCTGGCCGAGGACCCGCGTTACGCCGAGGGGCCCTCTCGCGCCGCCAACCAGGCCGACCTCGTGCCGATCGTGCAGGCGTGGCTGCTGTCGTTCCCCGACGACGACGCGGCCCTCGCCGCCTGCCTCGAGCACCGGGTGCCGATCTCGAAGGTGAACTCGCCGGTGGACCTCGTGACCCACCCGCACTACCTGGCGCGCGACATGATCCGCTACGTGCCCGACCCGGTCCTCGGCGAGGTGCTGATTCCCGGGTTCCCGTTCAAGTTCGGCGCCGAGCCGCCGGCCGCCGAGCTGCACGCCCCGCTCCTCGGGCAGCACAACCGGGAGGTGCTGGGGGAGCTGCTCGGCTACGACGAAGCCCGCACGACTGCGCTGGAGAAGGCCGGGGTGCTCGTGACCGGGCCCCGCTGACCCGCCGCTGACCCCGGGCGCGGCGCCAGGCGCCATGCTCGCCGCCATGACCGACCGAGTCACGATCCAGATCGAGCGCGGCGTGGCCGACGTCCGCCTCAACCGCCCCGAGAAGCTCAACGCGCTCGACCTGCCCATGTTCGCCGCGCTCATCGAGGCCGGCGAGGCGGTCGCCGCCGACCCCACCGTGCGCGCCGTCGTGCTCTCGGGCGAGGGGCGGGGGTTCTGCTCCGGGCTCGACTTCAGCGCGTTCCAGGCCATGAGCGGGGAGCGGCGCGGCGAGGGCGGCGGCGGGGTGGGCGAGAACCTGTTCGCCAAGCGCTTCGGCGTCGCCAACGCCGGCCAACAGGCCGTGTACGTGTGGAGCTCGATGGCGGCGCCGGTGATCGCCGCGATCCACGGCCCGGCCCTCGGCGGCGGCGCGCAGCTCGCCCTCGGCTGCGACCTGCGCATCGTGTCACCCGACGCCCAGCTCTCGATCCTCGAGATCCGCTGGGGCCTGGCGCCCGACATGACCGGCACCCAGACGCTGCCCCGCCTCGTGGGCCTCGACGTGGCGAAGGAGCTCACCTTCACCGGGCGGATGGTGAGCGGCGAGGAGGCGCTGCGCATCGGTCTCGCCACCCGGCTCTCGGAGCGCCCGCGGGACGACGCGCTCGCCCTGGCGCAGGAGATCGCGGCGAAGAACCCGCACGCCATCCGGGGGGCCAAGGCCCTGCTCGACCAGTCCTGCCGCGTGAGCCTCAGCGAGGGCCTGGCCGCGGAGGAGCGGACGATCAAGGCGCTGATCGGCAGCCCCAATCAGCGCGAGGCGGTCAAGGCGTTCTTCGACAAGCGAGACCCGGTGTTCGAGGACTGACCGAACGCGCGGCGACCCACCGGATCAGCTTCAGCTCAGAGGCCGAGGAGCTCGGCCAGGTTGGCGCGCATGATCCGTTCGACGTCGCCTTCGGACAGGCCGGACAGGCCCTGCGCGAAGTCGTTCGGCTCGGCCAGGCCCTCGGGGTGGGGGTAGTCGCTGCCGAACAGCACCCGGTCAGCGCCGATGAGCTCGACCAGACCGCGGATGTCCTCCTCGTGGAAGGGCGACACGTACACGTGCTCGCGGAAGATCTCGCTCGGCCTGGCCGGGAGCCGTCCGCCCGGCCAGGGCCCGCCCCGCCCCATGCCGACCATCTTGTCCATGAGCTTGAGCAGGTAGCCGACGAAGAGCGAGCCGTTCTCGACGCTGACCACCTTCACGTTGGGGAAGCGCCCGAAGAGGTTGCCGTAGATCAGGGCGGAGATCGTCTCCATGATCGGGCGGTCGCCGAAGCAGTGCGTCCACTGGAAGGCCGATTGGGAGTGGGTGGCCGGACGCGCCTCCTCGCCCCACGCCGCGGCTTCGCGCCGGTTGTAGCCGGCGTCGCCGACGTGGATCGCGCACAGGACGCGGGCCTCGTGCATGCGGGCCCAGAACGGGTCGAACACCGGGTCGGCGGGTGAGCGGCCATACGCCGGGCCGGCGGCGAGGTTCACCGCCCGGCAGCCGCGCGCGAGCGCCCACTCGAGCTCGGCGACGGCGACGTCGGCGTCGACCAGGCTGATGAGCGGCGTGCCGAAGAGCCGGCCGTCGGCGCCGAGGCCCCAGTCCTCGGCCAGCCAACGGTTGAACGCTCGGAAATTGGCGCAGATCGTGGTCTTGTCGCCCTCGAAGGCCGGCTCGACGGTGACCCCGGTGCTGGGGAACAGCAGCGTCGCCTCCACGCCCTGGGCGTCCATCAGCTCCAGCCGGGCGCCGCGCTCGAACCACGAGGGCTGCGACGGGCCAACGGCGGGGTTGGTCTCGTCGAGCATCGCCTGGGAGACGCCCTGCTTCAGGTTGCGCATCATCTGACGCAGCGAGCCCGGCTGGGCGATGTTCCCGGGCAGGAAGAACCCTGTCGGGATGAGCGTGTGGACCGGCTTGCCGTCGATCACCGTGCACGGCGCTCCGTCGACCTCGCCGAGCCGGAACGCCAGGTGCGCCTTGTCGCGCTCGATGTGCCTGCTGAAGCAGTCCGGCGGCTCGTAATAGTGGTTGTCCGCGTCGACGCTGCGGTATCCGAGCTCCACGATGGTCCCCCCTTGCTCACCGGCCCCGCCACGCTAACCCGGCCGCCGCCGAGAGGCCTCGAACACCAAGCTGGGGAACGGCGGGGCACGCTGAGTGATCTGGCCCGCGGACGTGGATTCTGCAGCGCCGCTGCGTACCCTTGCCCCAGAATTTCACTCTTAGCGGTGGAGGCGCCACATGGCCCCAATGATCGGCGAGTTGACGCAAGCGCCTGGTCAGCTCCTCGTGAAAGGCGTCGAGCGGGTGATCGAGCTGCGCTACCCGGCGGCTCAGGACTTCGTCGAGCGCGCCCGGGCGCGACAGCCGCAAGCGACCCCCGCACAGATCGGCGCACTCGCTATCGCGCGGGCTGAGAAGGAGCTGATGACGCTGGGGGCCGCGTCCGGCGGCTCTGCCGCGGTGCCCGGCGCCGGCACCGCGGTGGCCATAGGGGCCATCGGCGCCGACCTCATTGCGAGCGGGGCCCGTCTCACCGAGATGACCATGCGAATCGCCGTGGCCTATGAGCACCCGATGGAGGATCTCGAGGCGCGGCGAGCGGTCGTGCTCACGATCATGCTCGGCGGCGTGGGCGGTCAGAAGGTCGTGAACAAGGCCGCCGCAGAGCTGGGAAAGGGCCTGTCGAGCCAGGCGCTCAAGCACATCAGCGGCCAACAGCTCAGGGTGATCAATCGGTTCCTCGGGCGCACGATCATCACCAAATACGGCACCAAGCGGGGGGTCATCTCGCTCGGTCGAGCGCTCCCCTTCGGCGTCGGCGCGGTGATCGGCGCGGGAGGCAACTACCTCGTCGCCCGCAGCACCGGCCGCTATGCCATCCGCTTCTTCGACGAGGGCGACTGGAGCGCCGACCCGGGCGAGGACGTGATCGACGTCGACGAGGCCGGCCTCGACGACGAGTCGGAAAGCCGCGACGCCGACTGAAGCAAGACGGGCCTGCCACGCGCCAGGGTCGATGGTCCGGTCCCTCCTCAACATCGGGTACCTACCCTCCGCGCCGCCCTTGGCGCTGCGCTGCTCGTACCCTCGCGGGTGGCCGAGGCGAACATCTCGGGCTTGTTCGCGTCCAACGACGCGGCGGACATCCTCGTCGACACGTTCCGCTCCGACGAGGCGTTGTTCGCCTATGTAGTGACCGACATCGTGGGCGGCGAGGTCTGCATCGTCGACGCAACGGTGGAGGACCCGGCTGCGGCGAGCTGCGACGATCCGGCCTGGGGATCACCCAATCGGGTCTTCGGCATCGGCACGCTGCACACGCTGCTGGAGGGGCCGGGATTGGCGCCGGGCACCTGGAAGCTCCTGGGGACGATGCCCAACGGCGCGCCCGGCGGGCGGGTGCTCAGCGCCCCCTTCACGGTCGTGCCGTGCGGCGCGACGTGCAACTACGAGTTGGGCGCAGCCGCGGCGGAGGCGTTCAAGGCGCCGGCTCGGCAGTTGGCCGCCGGCACCAAGGCGGCCTGCATCGGCTTCGGGGTCGCCGACTGGGTGGGCGGCGGGGTCGACGCCAGCGAGTACTGGGGTATGGCCAAGACGCTGCGGGGGACGGTCGACGACACCGCTGGCGCGGTGTCGGCCAGCGCCAGCCGGTCCCCGGGCGGTGGGACCGTGCTCGCCGTCGGCGCCGCGGCCTTCGGCCCGGTGCTGCTCGGTCTGCCGATGTCCTACAACGAGGCCGTCATCGACATCGGCAAGCAGCTTCTGTGCGCGCAGAACGAGATGTTCACCGACATCGTCAACGACCCGCCCCGGGCGGACTACACGGTGTTGCACGAACCTCGACCCCGGCCGATCGCGGAGACCTACAACGCCCTCGGCAACGAATTCGTCGATTCCCTCGAGGCCACCCTGGCCGTCGACCGCGGGATGTTGATCACCTACGAGCGCTACCTGGGCGCCGTGTTGGCCGGCAATGCCGAATGGACGCGTCGCCAGGCGCAGCACCTGCACACCTTGAGCCTCGCCGCCGGCGACGCGATGCGGGCCTCGGCCGCCAAGCTGGCCGAGGTGTCCGCCGCGCTCGGGGCCAACCCCGAACCGCTCGCCCCCATGCTGACCGAGGCCGAGCTCGTGGAGCTCAAGGCCCTCGCCAACCGGGTCGCGACGGCTGGGCTGCTGCCCGAGGAGCTGGCATCGTTCGCCGCCGCCGGCGCCACAGAGGCCGAACGCGACCGGGTCGTGGCCGAGATCGTGGCCCTCGGGTCGACGCCGGACGCGGACTTCCCCGTCGGCCGCTCCCTCGTCGACATCGTCGACGCGCTGGCGGCAGAGCTGCGCTCGGCGTCCTACGAGTTCGAGCGTTTCGGCCGGTTCGCGTTCGCCGGCCCCGGCGCCGCCGCCGCGGTCAACCGGGCGCCGGTGGCCGGCCCCGACAACGTCACGACGTCGGAAGACGCCGACGTGGCGGTGTCCGTCCTCGACAACGACGTCGACCCCGACGGCGACGCCCTCACCCTGCTGGCCGTTTCACCCCCCACGCGCGGCAGCGCCGCCCTGCTCGGCAATCGGGTGATCTACACCCCGGCGCCCGACTCCTCCGGCGCCGATTCGTTCACCTACACGATCTCGGATGGGAACGGGCAGACGGCGACCGCGGCGGTGCTCGTCACGGTCACGCCGCTGCCCGATACACCCGTTGCCCGCGACGACGACGTCCTCGGCAGCGTGGGTGTGGCCTCGCTGGTCGACGTGCTGGCCAACGACGCCGACGCCGATGGGGAGCCGCTCGTCGTCACCGTGCTGACCCCGCCGGCCAGCGGGCTGCTGGAACCGGTCAGCAACGGCGTCTTCCGCTTCACCCCGGCCCGTCGGGGGGCAGCGAGCTTCACCTACCTGGTGACCGACCCGACCGGCCGCACCGCCACTGCGACCGTGCGCATCGCGTCGGGCAACACGGCGCCGGTGGCCCTCGACGACGTCGCGGCGACCGATGAGGACATCGCGGTCACGGTGGACGTCCTGGCCAACGACGCCGACGCCGACGGCGACCCGTTGACGATCAGCATCACGTCCGCGAGCCGCGGGCTCCCCGTCGTCAACGGTGACCGCATCCTCTATGTCCCGGCGCCCGACTACGCCGGTGCCGACAGCTTCACCTATCAGGTCTCCGACGGTGTGGGACGTCGGCCCCGGCCACGGTGAGCCTCACCGTCCGAGCGGTGAACGACGCGCCGCAGATCCTCGCGCTCAACCGGACGGCCATCATCGGGCGGCCGATCCCGCTGGCGGTTTCCGTGACCGACCCCGACACCGCGGCCGAGCGGCTCACGGTCGGCGCCACAGCGGCCCATGGCTCGGTGTCGGGCGCGTACCCTGAGCTCACCTACACGCCGGGGCCGGGCTTTCGCGGTGACGACACGGTGACGGTGACCGCGTCCGACGGGCTCGTCACCTCCAGCGCCGAGGTCGTCGTCCGCGTGGTGACCGTGATCGACAACGGCGTCGTCCAGCTCGGCATCAACCCCACCGGTGAGCTCAACGTCGACAGCGGTGATCTCCTGCCCTCCCTCAACGGGACGAGCGCTGTCGGGCTGCGCTACCTGCCGACCACCGCCGAGGCCACCGCGCCCGGCTGCCTGTGCGAAGGCTGGGGCGTGGCCGACGCCACGAGCGGCGTGACCGGCTACGCCAATCAGTCAAAAGGCACGGCCAACATCACGCCGGTGTCGATGACGGTGACCTCCTCGACGGCGACTGTCGTGGTCCGCGTCGGCGACACGTTCCTCGTGACCCACCGCTACCGGCCGTCGACCGCCACCCCGAACCTCTACGAGGACGAGGTGACCATCGAGAACATCTCCGCCGCCCCGACCGAGGTCCGCTACCGGCGGGTGATGGACTGGGACGTCGAACCCACCGCCTTCACTGAGTACGTGACGATCGTCAAGGGCGACTCGCCGGAGCTGGTCTTCACCTCCGACGACGGCTTCGCCACCTCCGACCCGCTCGGCGGTCCGAGCTCGATCCGCTTCACCGGCGCCGCCGCCGACGACGGCCCCATCGACCACGGCGCGCTGTTCGATTTCGCCTTCGGCGCCCTGGCCCCGGGCGCGTCCCGGACCTTCGTGACGTTCTACGGCGCGGCAGGCAACGAGGCGGCCGCCCTGGCCGCGCTGCGGGCGGTGGGGGCGGAGGCCTACTCGCTCGGCCAGCCGTCCACGCCCGGCGGGGCCGACCTGGGCGAGCCGAACACGTTCGTGTTCGCCTTCGGGCGGGTCGGCGGCACGCCGGTGTTCAACCGGCCGCCGGTGGCCAACGCCGGCGCCGCCACCACGCCAGCCGGTGCGCCGACGCCGGTGCTGCTGAGCGGCAGCGACCCCGACGGCGACCCGCTCACGTTCGCGGTGGCGTCCGGCCCGGCGCACGGCGTCCTGTCGGGCACGGCGCCGGCGCTCGTCTACACCCCCGACGCGGGCTTCTCGGGTGAGGACACGTTCACCTTCACCGCCTTCGACGGCGAGGTGCTGTCCGCGCCGGCCACCGTGCGTCTCACGGTCCGCCCCGCCGCCCCGCCGAACCGGCCGCCCGTCCTGGGCGACGATGCGTACACCGTGGCGGAGGACGCCGCCCTGATGGTTCCCGCCCCGGGCGTGTTAACCAACGACTCCGACCCCGACGGCGATGCGCTCGCGATCACCGTCTGGGGCGCGGCCGCCCACGGCACGGTCGTCGGCGGCCCCGGCGGGTCGGTCACCTACAACCCGGCGGCGGACTTCCACGGCGCCGATGCCTTCACCTACACGGCGTCGGACGGTCATGGCCACACGGCCACCGCGACCGTGCGGGTCACGGTGACCCCGGTCAACGACCCGCCGCAGGTCACGGCCAGCATCCCGGCCTCGGGGGTCGAGGGCACGCCCATCGCGGTGTCGGCGGCCGGCGCCGACGCGGACGCAGACGCGCTCACGTTCACCTGGTCCGTCTCCGGCGGCCCGTGCACGCTCACCCCGGTCACGGGGACGGCCGCGAGCCTGGTGTGCACCGACGACGCCGCCGCCGCGCTGGTGACCGTCACGGCCTCCGACGGCCACGCGGCCACCCCGCTGACCCGGGAGGTGACCACCCGGAACGCGCCGCCGTCGGTCGCCGTGCGGCCGATCGCCGCTGGGGGGACCGCCCCGGCGCCGGTGACGGTGGAGGCGGTGGTCTCCGACCCCGCGCGGCCGACGTGCTGCGCTGTTCCATCGACTTCGGCGACGGCACGCCGGCCCACTCGGTGCTCCCGGCCGGGGGCGTCTGCTCCGCAACGGCGACGGTGCTGGCCGAGGGCCACCCTGACGGTCACCGACGACGACGGCGGTGTGGCCAGCGGGTTCGGCGACTTCCTCCTGCGTCAGGCCAACCGGCCGCCGACGGTGACGTTGAGCGGGCCGGCCAGCGGCGCCGAAGGCGCACCGCTGGCGGTGAGCGCGACCGTGGCCGACCTCGACCGTGATTTCGTGGCCGTCTTGTGGACGATGACCGCGAGCGGTCTCGACGCCGGCGGCGTCTGCACGTTGTCGGCCACGAACGGTCTCTCGACGAGCGTCCGTTGCACCGACGACGCGACGGTCACGCTGACGGCGTTGGCGGGCGACGGGCAGTCGTCGACGAGCGCCACCACCACGATCCTGGTGGGCGACGCGGTCCCGTCGATCGCGTTGGCGCCCGTGGCGATCTCCGGGCCGGCGCCGGCCGAGGTCACCGTCACGGCCGGCGTGAGCGACCCCGGCGCGAATGACGTGCTGTTCTGCCGGTTCGCCTTCAGCGACGGCGCCGTCCGGATCGCAGACGCGGCCTCCGGCGTCTGCCGGGCGACCGTTCCCGGCCTCGGCGCCGGCAGCTTCCGGGTCACGGTCACCGTGACCGACGACGACCACGAGTCAGCGACGGCGTCGAGCGAGTTCACCGTGGCGGCCCCGCCGCCGCCGTCGTCGTGCACGACCGTCAGCGGCGAGGCGTCCCTGGCGGGCAAGCCCTGGCGCCTCGAGGTGGAGAAGGGCCGTGGCGGCGCCCGTCGTGTGGAGGTGTACGGCCCCAGGCGCCAGCACTGGCACGGCCGGGTCGCCTCGACCACCGGGGTGGACACGACCGCCACCCTGACCACCGCGCCGTCGAAAGAGGGGACGGTCCTGACCATCGTCATCGAGGACCGTCACAAGGCCGACCGCTTCTCGGTCAAGGTCACGCGGCGGGGCCGGGTCCTGGCGTCGACCGACGGCTTGCAGAAGACGTCCCGATCGACCCTGCGGGTCGATCTGTCAGCGTGCCATGCCTGCCCCTGGGAGCCCCACGAGGGCCACGAGGGGCACGAGGGCCACGACGGGCACGAGCACTGGGCGCGGCCGCACGACTGAGGCACACCCGCCCACAACCTGAGCTGGCGATCTGCTCGGGGCGCTCGCACCATCGGTGCGGGCGCCCCGAGCCGCGTCCGGCCGCCGGGTCAGGTCAGCGCTGCGCCTGGCTCACCAGGCGGCCACGCCCCCGGTGAGGGCGCGAGGGTCGCTGGCGCCGGCCAGCACGCCGTCCGCGCCGACCGTGATGCAGTGCGCGTGGCCCCAGTTCCAGCGGGCCGGCGACACCACCGCGTGGCCCCGGGCGGCGAGGCCGGGCGCCCAGGCCGCCGGGGCGTGGGGCTCCACGACCACCTGGGCCCGGTCGGGCTCGTCCCAGGTGTCGAACAGGTTGGAGTCGGGCGCGGCGAGGACCCAGCGGGGCCCCCACACCGCGTCGCCCGGTGAGCCGCCGCGGCCGAGCAGCCGGGCGAGCAGCTGCAGCACGATCTGGGGCTGGGAATCGGCGCCCATCGTGCCGAGCACGCTGTGCAGCGCGCCGTCGGCCTCGGTCACGACGGCGGGGGCGAGCGTGTGCGGCGGCCTCCGGCCGGGCCCGTACTCCGCCGGGTGGCCGGGCGTCAGCGAGAAGCCCATGCCCCGGTTCTGCAGGAACACCCCGACCGAGGGCACCGCCACATCAGTGCCGAAGCCGGATGCGTTGGACTGGATGAGCGCCACGCCCCGGCGCTCCTCGTCGACCGCGCAGAGAAAGATCGTGCCGCCGCCCCGGTACGTGTCGCCGAGCACGGCGGCCCGCTCCGGTGAGATCGCCGCCAGCCGGCGTCCGAGCCGCTCGGGGGCGAGCAGCGCCGCGCCGTCGGCGTGCTCGTGCAGCGCCGCCGGCCGGTCGAACGCGGCGTGGCGGGCGGCCTCGATCAGGAGGTGGGGCCACGCCGGGTCGTCCTCGGTGTCGGGCAGGTCGAGCCGTTCGGCCAGCCAGGCGCCGGCCAGGCTGAGATACCCCTGCGAGTTGGGCGGCGGCGTCCACACCCGCCGGCCCCACACCTCGAGCCCCAGCGGCGCGACCCACTCGGCCTGGGAGCGGGCGAGGTCGGCCTCGCAATACTCGCCCCCGCCCAGCTCGATCAGGCCCTCGCCGAATTCGCCCCGGTAGAACCCGTCCCGCCCCTGCGCCGCGACGACCTGGAGGCAGCGGGCCACGCCCGGCCGGCGCACCAGCCCGCCGGGGCGGGGCCGGCCCAGCTCGCCCGGTTCGGCCAGGCCTGCGGCGGCCGCCGCGAGCAGCGGCGAGGCGGGGAACCCGTGACGGGCGGCGTCGAGCGCGGGGGCCAGCACATCCTCCAGCGCCAGGCGCCCGAAGCGGGTGTGGAGCTCCACCCACCCGTCGACGCAGCCCGGGATCGTCGCCGAGCGGATGTCGCCCTTGAACGGCATGGCCGTGCGGCCCTCGGCCCGCAGCCGGTCGGGGTCGGCGCCCGAACCGGCCCGGCCCGACGCGTTGAGGCACCAAGGCTCGGCGCCGCCGGGCTCGGCGACCAGCGCGAACAGGTCGCCTCCCATGCCGCACATGTGCGGCGTGGTGACCGCCAGCAACGCGCTGGCCGCCACCGCGGCGTCGACCGCCGAGCCGCCGGCCCGCAGCATCGCCGCCCCCGCCGAGGAGGCGAGGTGGTCGACGCTGCACACCATGCCGCGCCGGGCCCACACGGTGGCGTGGGGCGAGGGCGCAGGCACGGGCGCCATCATGGCCCCCGTGAGCGCAACGAGCACGAGCGCCGGCGGGGCGCTGCTCGACCGGCTGGCCGGCATCGTGGGCGCCGCCCACGTGCTGACCGAGCCCGACGTGACCGCCGGCTACACCCGAGACTGGACCGGCCGGTTCCGGGGCGCCACGCCCGCCGTGGTGCGCCCCGCCGACACCGAGCAGACCGCGGCGGTGGTGGCCGCCTGCGCCGCGGCCGGCGCGCCGCTCGTGCCCCAGGGCGGCAACACCGGCCTGGTGGGTGGCGGCGTGCCCCTGGCCGGCGAGCTGGTGCTGAGCCTGCGCCGGCTCACCCGGCTGGACCCCGTCGACCGTCTGGCCTCCCAGGTCACCGCCGGGGCCGGGGTCACGATCGCCGCCCTGCAGGCCCACGCCTCCGCCGCCGGCCTGGCCTATGGCGTGGACCTCGGCGCCCGCGACAGCGCCACGCTCGGCGGCACGATCGCCACGAACGCCGGGGGGCTGCAGCTCCTGCGCTACGGCGGAACCCGGGAGCAGCTCGTCGGCTGCGAGGCGGTGCTGGCCGACGGGTCGATCGTGCGCCACCTCGACGGGCTCCTGAAGGACAACACCGGCTACGACCTGGGCAAGCTGCTGTGCGGCAGCGAGGGCACGCTGGGGGTGGTGACCGCGGCGAGGGTGAGGCTCCACCCCGCCTACGCCGAGCGGGTGGCGGCGCTGCTCGCCTTCGCCTCCGTGGAGGCGGCGGTGGCGGCCGTGATGGGCGTGAAGCACCGGCTCGAGTCGCTCGAGGCGGCCGAGCTGTTCTTCGGCGACGGCCTGGCCCTGGTGTGCGACGCCCTCGGTCTCCCCGCGCCGTTCCCGCAACGCCATCCCGCCTACGTGCTGCTCCAGTGCGCCGCTCATCACGACCCGACCGACGAGCTGGCCGCCGCCCTCGGCGAGCTCGACGGCCTGGTCGACGCGGCGGTCGCCGCCGACACGGCCCGGCGCCGGGAGCTGTGGCGCTACCGGGAAGGCCACACCGAGGCCATCAACTCGCTCGGCGCGCCGCACAAGCTCGACGTGACGATCCCCGCGGCGCGCATCGCCGAGTTCGTGGCCGCCGCCCCCGCCGTGGTCGCCGCGGCGGCGCCGGCCGCCCGCACGTGGCTCTTCGGCCACGCCGCCGACGGCAACGTCCACGTGAACGTGACCGGCGTGGCCCCCGAGGACGACACGGTCGACGACGTGGTGCTGCGCTGCGCCGCCTCCTTCGGCGGGTCGATCAGCGCGGAGCACGGCATCGGCACCGCCAAGAAGCCGTGGCTGCACCTCAACCGGAGCCCGGCCGAGCTGGCCGCGTTCGGCGCCATCAAACGGGCGCTCGACCCCGCCGGGGTCCTCAACCCGAACGTGCTCCTGCCCGCCGCCGGGACAGGATCGGAGGCCCCGTGAGCGCCGCGCCCGAGCTGCCCTACGAGGTGCACCCCGGCGAGGGGCCCTTCTGCCTGCTCGTGCACGGCATCCTCGCCAGCCGGGCCAACTGGCGCCCGAACCTCGCCGCCCTGGGCGCGGTGTGCCGCCCGGTGGTGGTGGAGCTGTGGGGCCACGGCCGGTCGCCCTCCCCGGACGAACCGGCCGCGTACCGGCCCGACGCCTACGTGGCGCAGTTCGAACGCATCCGGACCGAGCTCGGCGCGCCGCGTTGGCTGCTGGTCGGCCAGTCGATGGGTGCCGGGCTCACGCTGCGGTACGCGCTCGACCACCCGGAGCGGGTCATCGCCCAGGTGTTCACCAACTCCACCTCCGGCACCTGGCGGCGTTGGGAGGCCGACCGGGCCCGGCCGATCGTGGCCAAGGACGCCGACGCGTTCCGCAGCCGGGGCCGCGCGGCGCTGGAGGACCACATGTTCAACCCGGCGAAGGCCCGCCGGGTTGACCCAGAGCTGAAGGCCGAGATGGTGGCGCAGTTCGCCGAGCACGACCCCCACGGCGTGGCCCACGGCATGGTCGAGACGATGTGCGGGGTGGGCGACGCCGAGCGCTTCGCCGAGATGGCGCCCCCCACGCTGTTGGCGCTCGGCGAGGAGGAGAAGGGGTTCCTGGCCCGCGTGGAGCTGTGCCGGCGGATCCCGGGCCTGGAGCTGAGCGCGCACCCGGCCGGCCATTCGGTCAACCTGCACGACCCCGCCGGGTTCAACGCCGCGGTCACGGCCTTTTTCAGGCGCTGGCTGACCGACCCGCCCGCTCGTCCAGGATCTGCCTGAGCAGGGTCAACTCGTCGGTGATGATGCCGTCCACGCCGAGATCGAGCAGCCGCTCGAGCTCGGCCCGGGTGTTCGGCGTCCACACGTGGACCTGGATGCCCCAGCGGCGGGCGGTGCGCAGGAAGCGCCGGTCGGCGACCGGCACGCTGACCCCGAGGACCCGGCGCCGCTCCGGCACCTGGGCGGCGTCGCCCTTCGGCCGGGGGACGGGCAGCCCGTAGGAGCGCAGCCGCACCGCCAGCACCCCGAACAGGGTGAGCGCGCTCGCCGCCTCAGGCCCGAGCGCCCCGCGCAGCCGGCGCAGCCGCTTGGCCGAGAACGACGCCACCAGCACCCGGTCGGCCGCCCCGGCGGCCCGCAGCGTGGCGATCAGCGGCGCCACCACGCGGTCCTCCTTGGCGTCGATGTTGAGGAACGCGTCGGGCAGGCGGGCCAGCACGTCGCTCAGCAACGGCACCCTCGCGTCGGTGGGCGCGCCGTCGGGGCCGCGCAGGCGCGCCTCTCGGATCTCGGCGTAGGTGAGCTGCGCCACGAGCCCAGCCCGGTCCGAGACCCGGCCCAGCCGATCGTCGTGGATCAGCACCACCTGACCGTCGGCGGTGAGGCGGGCGTCGGTCTCGAGATGGGTGTAGCCGAGCCGGACCGCCCGCTCGAAGGCCTCGAGCGAGTTCTCCGGGGCTTCACGGGCGCCGCCCTGGTGGGCCAGCGCCAACGGAACGGGGTGGTCGAGAAAGCGGCGCGTGGGGCTCACGAGCCCGGCACGCTGCCAGCCAGGCGCGCGTCGGTCAACTCCGCCCCCTCCCAGCGCTCGGACAGCGGCGCCGCGTCCCAGCGGGGCCGCCAACCGAGCCCCGAGGGCCCCCGCCCGGGCGGCTGGTTCACGGCCAGGACCTGGTGCACGCCCACCGTGCCCCGCTCGAAGTTCACCGCCGAGCCGGCCATGTAGAGCCGCCACACCCGGGCGCGGGACAGCCCGACCTCGGCCACCGCCGCCTCCCAGTTCGCCTCCAGGTTGGCCACCCACGCCCGCAGCGTGCGGGCGTAGTGCTCCCGCAGGGACTCCTCGTGACGGGCCTCGAACCCGCAGCGCTGCAGCGCCGAGATCACCTGGCCCAGCTCCAGCGCCTCGCCGTCGGGGAACACGTACCGGTTCATGAGCCCGGGACGCTGGCCCCGCAGGCGGCGCTTGTACGGCGGGCGGGCGATGGCATGGTTCAGCAGCCGGCCCCCGGGCCTGAGCACCTGGGAGAGGTGGGTGAAGTACTCGGAGAGGCGGGCGGCGCCGACGTGCTCGAACATGCCGATCGAGGACACCGCGTCGAACGGGCCGTCCGACACGTCCCGGTAGTCCTGGAAGCGGATCTCGACCTTGCCGCCGAGGCCGGCCTCCACGACCCGCTGGCGGGCGAGCTCCACCTGGCGCTGCGAGACCGTGATGCCCACCGCCTCCACGCCGTACCGGCGGGCGGCGTGCATCACCATGCCGCCCCACCCACAGCCCACGTCGAGCAGGCGCATGCCCGGCTCGAGGCCGAGCTTGCGGCAGATCAGCTCGTACTTCTGCTCCTGGGCCAGGTCGAGCGGGTCGTCGTCGTGCTCGAACACCGCGCACGAGTACGTCATCGTGGGGCCGAGGAACAGGCGGTAGAACTCGTTCGACACGTCGTAGTGGTGGGCGATGGCGGCGGCGTCGCGCTCGCGGGAGTGGCGCCGGCCCCGTATCCGAGCCTCCTCGGGGGGCGGGGGCAGCCGGTGCAGGGCGTCGAGGCCCACCGCCCGGGCCAGCTCGGCGAGACGGGTGGGGCTGAGCTTGACGTCGGCCATGCGGTCCTGCTCGACGAGCGCGGCGTAGAGGTCACCCTCGATGTCGAGATCGCCGGCCACGTAGGCGCGTACGAACCCGAGCTCGCCCGGCGCTTGGAGGATGCGGATCAACGCCGCTTTCGAGTTGATCACCACGGCGGCCGGCGCGTCGGGCGGACCCAGCTCCGTGCCGTCGTAGGCGCGTATGGCGATGGGGGGATCTTCCCCCAGCAACCCCGCTATGAGCGGCCGCAACGACGCCGACGGTGATGCCATACCCGGTCCCTCCTAGGGCAGCGCAGAACCGTTCCCTACCATCTCATATCACCGGCCCGGCGGGGCCAGGCCAGGCCATTCCTCCCCATGGTGGCGCCCGGCCGAGGCTCACGACACGAGAGTTGCGCAACGGGTAACATCGAAATGACATGACTGCGAGCGATCGCCCCGAGCCGCCCGAAGCCCCGGGCGAGGCGACGGCCAGCTTCTGGGCGTTGGTGGCCCCCGACGGCCCGGCGACCCTCGACGAAGGGGCGTTGCTGATCGCCGCGCACGCGTACCCCGAGCTCGACGTCGCCCGGGAGCTCGGCCAGCTCGACCAGTTGGCCGAGAAATCGACCGGCGCCACGCTCGACGCGCTGTGCCAGCTGCTGTTCGACGACCTCGGATTCACCGGCAACACGGCCGCCTATTACGACCCACGCAACTCGTTCCTGAACGACGTCATCGAACGACGGACGGGCATTCCCATCACGCTTGCCGTGGTCATGATCGAGGTCGGCCGGCGGATCGGCGTGGGGCTCGACGGGGTGGGCATGCCCGGCCATTTCCTCGTGCGTACACGCGCCGAACCGGTCGAGTTCGTCGACGTGTTCGCCGGCGGTCGCCGCATGGACGCCGCCGGCGCGCAGCAGGTTTTCGCCGCGCTCGCCCCTCCCGGCGCGCCGTGGGACCCGGCCTACCTGAACCCGGTCGACTCGCGGGCGATCCTCGCCCGGATCCTGGGCAACCTGAAGGGCCGGTACCGCAGCGACAAGGACCGGCGGGGCCTCGAGTGGGTGCTGCGCCTGCGCAGCCGCATCCCCGGGGTGCCCCTCTCCGAGCGCCAGGAGCTGGCCGCGGTGCTCGCCGCGCTGGGCCGGTTCGACCGCGCCGCGGCCGAGTTGGAGCTGTTGGCCGAGCTGTCGCCCGAGGCGAAGGGCGATCATCAGGCCGCCGCCGCCCGCCTGCGGGCCAACCTCAACTGAACCAGGCGCAGGCCAGCCGGTGATCGAGCCCGCGCTCAAACGCTGCCTGGGGCAGATGATCAAGGGCGTGCAGGTGGTCGGCGCCGCGCACGGCGGGCTGGTGCGGGCCTACACCTCGCACTGGGTGTGCCAGGTCAGCTTCGAGGAGCCGATCCTGCTGGCCTCGGTGTCGCCCAAGCACGACACCCATCCCCTCATCGTGGGGAGCGGGCGCTTCGCCGTGTCGATCCTGGCCGCCGATCAGCTCGCGGCCGGGCAGTACTTCTCCTATCCCGGCCGGCGGTTCCGCCGTTTGGCCGCCGACCAGTTGGAGCTGGTGGAGGGTTGGCCGGTCACGCCGGGCTGCATCGCGTGGCTCGGCTGCGAGGTGACCGAGCGCCTCGAGCGCTACGACCACGACCTGTTCTTCGCCCGGGTGACCGCCGCCGGCGAAGGCCGGCTCAAGGCGCCGCCGCTGCTCTACAGCTCCCGCCTCGGCTGGCGGGTCACCGGCGGGCCGGCCCGCGAACCCGGCGTCTCGATTCGAGACCAGCTCCTCGCCCGCCTCGCCGCCCTGGAACCCGAGGCCGACGGGGCCGACGGGGCCGACGAGCCGGGCCCCGCCACGAACTAGGCTGAGCCCCTCCGCCCCAGCGCCGCTCGGAGTCAGCCTCATGGCCGCAGTCATCGACGAAGCTCACGTCAGCCAGCTCTGTGACCAGCTCCTTTCCGAGCTCGACCCGAAGGCCACGCGCCCCAAGGAGTTCCTCGGCCGCCAGTTCGACCTCGGTCTGGCGTGGGTGCACTTCCCGGTGGGCGAGGGTGGCCTCGGGGCGTCGCCCAAGCTGCAGCGCACGATCGCCCAGCGGCTGCAGGAGGCGGGCGCGCCGAACTCCGCGTACCGAAACCCGATCGGCTACGGCATGTGCGCACCCACCGTGGTGGTGCACGGCTCGCCCGAGCAGCGCCGCCGCTACCTCCGGCCGCTGTTCACCAGCGAGGAGATCTGGTGCCAGCTCTTCAGCGAGCCCGGCGCCGGGTCCGATGTGGCCGGGCTCGCCACCCGAGCCGTGCGCGACGGCGACGAGTGGGTGGTGAACGGGCAGAAGGTGTGGACCACGCTGGCGCACCTCTCCCGCTGGGGGCTGCTCCTCGCCCGCACCGACCCGAACGCGGCGAAGCACAACGGCATCACCGCGTTCGTGATCGACATGCACCAGCCCGGCGTCGAGGTGCGCCCGCTGCGCCAGATCACCGGGGAGGCCGAGTTCAACGAGGTCTACTTCACCGACGCCCGCGTGCCCGACGCCGAACGCCTGGGCGAGGTCGGCGAGGGTTGGCGGGTGGGGCTGACCACGCTGATGAACGAGCGGGTGGCGATCGGCGCCGGCGGCGCGCCGGCCCGGGGCTCGGGCACGATCAGCCTGGCGGTGAAGGCCTGGAACCAGCTTCCCGAGGACCGCCGCGACCCCGCCCACAAGGACGAGCTGATGCGGCTGTGGGTGGAGGCGGAGGTGACCCGGCTCACCAACATCCGCGCCGGGGCGATGCGCAAGATGGGCACGCCCGGCCCCGAGGGCTCGGTCGGCAAGCTGTCCTTCGCCGAGCTGAACAAGCGGATCTCGAGCTTCGCCCTCAACCTCATGGGCGCCGAGGCGATGCTGTACGGCAGCTACGAGCTGGTCCGCCCCGAGATCGCGATGAGCTTCGAGAGCGTGCAGAAGCTGTTCCTGCGCTGCCGGGCCAACTCGATCGAGGGCGGCACCTCGGAGATCATGAAGAACATCCTCGCCGAGCGCACCCTCGGCCTGCCGGGCGACGTGCGGGCCGACAAGGACCTGCCCTGGAGCCAGGTGCCCCGCAGCTGACGGGCGGCCCGACCCTCAGCGGGCGATGACCTTGACCTGCTTGACCAGCGTCTTGGCCACCGGGCAGCGGGCCACGGTGGCCACCAGCCGGCGTCGGTCGGCGGCGGAGAGCTCGCCCGTCAGCTCCACCTCGCAGGTGAACACCGCGTCGTCGTCGCCGCGCTCGAGGGTCACGGTGACCGCCGCCTCGTGCAGCGCGAGGCCGTACTTCTCGGCGGCGATGCGCAGCGTGATCGCGGCGCAGCCGGCGAGGGCCGCCTCGAGCAGCTCGTGGGGGCCGAAGCCGGCTTCCCCCGCCTCCCGCGCCGAGCCCGAGTTCACCAGCGCCTCGGCGACGCCGTTGGCGATCAGCGCGTGATGGCCGGCGGCGTTCGAGCTGAGGCCCGCCCGGATCGTCACGCCCCGGCCCCCGAGCCGTAGGGCCCGCCGAGGCGGCGCAGGAACGGCGCCTCGTTAACGGTGACGATCGATCGCAGCCCGGCGCGAGCGGCGCGCACCCGGTTGAGGCCGCAGTACCACGGCTCGAAGAACACGTGCTGATCCACGCCGAGCACCGCGGCGAGGAACGCATTGATCACCCCGCCGTGACACACGGCGGCGACGGTCTCACCCGGATGCGCCTCGACGATCCGGTCGAGCGCGGGGAGCACCTCGGCTCGCCAGCGGACGCGCTCGGGGCCGTCGGCGGTGAGCGCGAACCAGCGTTCGTCCTTGGCCGCCTTGAGCTCCTCGATCGGCACGTACACCGCGTGGCTGCGGTCGTACTCGGCGATCTCGTCCACCACCACGGCGGCCAGGCCGAGGGCCGCCTCGAGCGGCGCCGCGGTCTGGCGGGCGCGGGCCAACGGGCTCACGTACAGCGCCGACACCGGCTCGGCGGCGAGCCAGGCGGCCATCTCCTCGGCCTGCGTCCGCCCGAGCGCCGACAGCGGCGGGTCGGCCGGGCGGCCGTCGAGGTTCTCGACACGCTCGGGCTGGCCGTGACGGATGAGGATCAGCTCCATGACCGGCCGGAGATTAACGCGGGCCGCGGGGCCCAGGGTCGTGAGACGGGATGCCGATGGCCCTCACACCACTCACCAGGCGCGATGGCTTCGACGCGTGGCCGGTAGCGTAAAGACGGTGCAGCGCAGGACCAAGATCATCGCCACGATCGGCCCGGCGTCAGAACGTGAGAGCGTCCTGCGTCAGATGATCGAGGCCGGCATGGATGTCGCCCGCATCAGCCTCTCGCACGGCAACCTCGACGAGGCGCTCGGCCGGTACGAGGCGGTGCGCAAGCTCGGCGCCGAGGCCGGACGGCCGATCGGCTGCCTGGTCGACCTGCCGGGTCCGAAGATCCGCGCCGCCAGCTTCGGCGACGAGGGCGTGGTCTTCGCCGACGACCAGCTGTTCCGCCTGGTCCCGGGCCGGGTGCACAGCACCTCGGAGGTGGTGGAGGTCGCGTACGACGATCTGCTGCGCGACGTCGAGATCGGCGACCACCTGGCCTTCGGCGACGGCGCCATCGACTTCGAGGTGGTCGACGCCAACCGGGAGGGGCTCACCGCCAAGGTGCTCCATGGCGGGCGCGTGCAGGGCCGGCCCGGCGTGTACATCCCCTCGGACCGGCTGCGCATCCCTTCGCCCACCCCCGACGACCTGCGGATGCTCGACGCGTTCGTGGAGGCCGGGGTCGACATGGCGGCGCTGTCGATGGTGCGCTCGGCGCACGACGTGCGCCGGGTGGGGACCGAGCCGCACCCGGCGGGCCCGCTGATCGTGGCCAAGATCGAGACCAAGGCCGCGGTGCAGAACCTGGCCGGCATCATCGACGCCGCGGGGGCGGTGATGATCGCCCGCGGCGATCTCGGCAACGAGATGCCGATCGAGGAGCTGCCGCACCTGCAGAAGCGGATCATCATGGAGTGCATCGCCCACGGCCGCCCGGCGATCACCGCCACGCAGATGCTCGAGTCGATGATCCACGCGCCCGCGCCCACCCGCGCCGAGGCGAGCGACGTGGCCAACGCCGTGTTCGACGGCAGCTCGGTGGTCATGCTCTCGGCCGAGACCGCCGTGGGGGCCGACCCGGCGTTGGCGGTGCGCACCATGGCCACGCTCGCGGCGCGAGCCGACCAGGAGTTCGACTACGTCGGGTGGGGCCAGCGCTTGGCCGACCTGCGCATCACCGAGAGCGGCGACCACGACCCGGACGTGACTGACGTGATGACGATGGCCGCCTGGCGGGCCGCGGCGCAGATCAACGCAACGGCGATCCTGTGCATCACCCGCACCGGCTTCACCGTGCGGGCCATGGCCCGGTTCCGGCCCGACACCCGCATCCTCGGCTTCACGCCCGACGAACGCACGATCAACCAGCTCACCCTGTCCTGGGGGGCCACGCCGATGCCGCTGGCCCGCTTCGGCTCCAACGAGGAGATGGTCGACGAGGCGGTGCACCGGGCCCGCAACGACGGCTACGTGCGTTCGGGCGAGGTCGTGGTGGTGCTGGCCGGCTCGAGCGAACGGGCGACCGCCACCGACGTGCTGCGCGTGGTCTACGTCCCGTGAGCGCAGGACCGCTCGGCCGCCGCGCCGGCTCGGCCGGCGGGTGAGGTCGGTCTTCCAGACCCGGCCCGTCCAGCGTCGCAGCCCGTCCGGGCTGGCGGTGTGGGAAGACGGCCCGGCCGAGGCGGCGGTGGCGGTGCTGGTGCACGGCACGATGGACCGCGCCCGGAGCTTCGCCAAGACGATTCGCCGCCTGCCCCACGTCCGGCTGGTGAGCTACGACCGGCGCGGCTACGGGGCCTCGCTGGAGGTGGCCCCCGCCGGCTTCGACCGCCAGGCGGCCGACCTGCTCGAGGTGCTCGACGGGCGCCCGGGCGTGTTGGTGGGCCACAGCTTCGGCGGCGCACTGGCGCTCGCCGCGGCGGCGCGGGCGCCCGGGCAGGTGGGCGCCGTCGCCGCGTTCGAGGCCCCGAGGCCGATCCGGCCCGGGCAGGCCGCGGGCGCCGTGCCGCCGCCCGCCGACGACGACCCCGCAGCCGCCGCCGAGCGGTTCCTGCGCCGCCTGTTCGGCGACCGCATCTGGGAGCGCCTGCCGGCCGAGGTGCGAGAGGAGCGCCGCCGGGAGGGCGCCGCCATGCGGGCCGACCGCGCCGCGCTGTCGGGCGTGGGGGCGCCCGGCGCGCGCTACGACGACGGCGCGCTCACGATGCCGGTGCTGGCCGGGCGGGGCAGCGCATCCGAGGAGCGGCTGCGCCGAGCCGCCGACGACCTCGCCGCCGCGGCTGCGAAGGGCGAGCTGTTCGTGTGCGAGGGGGCCGCCCACGCCGCCCACCTGACCCACCCCGACTGCTACGCCGCGTTCGTGGCCACTGCGCTCCAGCGCGGCGGCTGCGGCTAGCCTCGCGCCGCCAGCCGGCGAAGCCGGCCGCACGCGCCAGCGGGGCGGCGGCGGGGCGGCGAGGAGGTTCATGCGCACGCGCGACGCTCGATTGTTCTACGGCTGGATCGTGGCCCTCGCCGCTTTCGCCATCCTGGCCGTGTCGTACGGGCTCACGTTCAGCTACGGCGTGTTCATCAAGAGCCTCAGCGCCGACCTCGGCTGGAGCAAGGCGGAGGTGACGCTGCCGTACTCGATCTACATTCTCGTGTACGGCCTGCTCGGCAGCGTGGCCGGCTGGGCGACCGACCGGTCGGGGCCCCGCGCGGTGATCGCCGTCGGCGCGGTGTTCCTCGGCGTGGGGTTCGCGCTGGTGGGCCTCACCCACCACCTGTGGCAGCTCTACCTCTCCCTCGGCGTCGTCGCCGCCATCGGCATGAGCGCGGCGTGGGTGCCCTGCAACGCCACCGTGGTCCGGTGGTTCCGGCTCAAGCGGGGCCGAGCGCTGTCGATCAGCTCCACCGGGGGGAGCTTCGGCAACGTGCTCGCCCCGATCGTGGGCGCCGCGCTGGTCGCCTCGATCGGTTGGCGCTGGAGCTTCGCCGCGCTCGGCGCGTTCGCCACCGTGGTGATGCTGGCGTTGTCCCGTCTGATGGTGCGTGACCCGGAGCGGATGGGCCTCACCGTCGACGGCGCGCCGCCGGCCCCGCCGGGCGCCCCCGCCCCCGCGCCCGAGGCGAGCATGACCATGGCCGAGGCCCGCCGCACCCGGTCGTTCTGGGTGATCTTCGCCCTGTTCAGCGTGGTCTGGCTGGTGGTCTTCGTCCCCCAGATCCACCTGCCCGGCTTCGTGGAGGATCTCGGCTTCTCGAAGTTCGCCGGGGCGGCGGCAGTCTCCTGCGTGGGCCTCGGCGGCATGGCCGGGCGGCTCACGATGGGCGGCCTGTCCGATCGGCTGGGCCGCCTGCCGTGCCTCGGGGCGCTCCTCGGGCTGCAGACCGTCTCGTTCGTGTCGTTCGCGCTCACCGGCTCGCTCGGGGTGCTCTATCCCACTGCGGTGGCCTTCGGCTTCGCCTACGGCGGCGGGGTCGTGATCTTCCCGGCGCTGGTCGGCGACTACTTCGGGCGGGAGCACGTCGGCGCCATCGTGGGGATCATCTTCGCCGGGGCCACGCCCCCCGGCGCGTTCGCGCCGTTCCTCGCCGGCTGGCTCTACGACGTGACCGGCGGGTATCGGATCTCGTTCGTGCTCGGCGTGGTGGTGAGCGTGGCCGCGCTGGCGCTGCTGGCGCTGCTGCGGGCCTCCGCGCCCGCCGGCGCCGCGCGGGACGCGCCGAGGGCCGCGGCCGCCCCCACCAGCGCGTGAGCGCCGCGTCCGCGACCGGCCTTGACCGGTCTGGTGGGAGGAATACTGGTTGGATGAACACGGTGACGTTCCGGGCGCCGTTCGCTCAGCTCTGGGGGGTTCTCACCTGCCTCTACCTCGCCATCGGCGCGGCCGTGGCCACCGGGGGAACGGGGCCCGACAACCCCAAGGGCACCCCCGCGCAGAACGCGATGCTGACCGCCATGGCCCTCCTGCAGCTCACCGCGGCGGCGCGCTTCGCGCTGCTCGGCGTGCGCCTCGAGGGCGGCGAGGTCCGGGTCCGCAACCTGCTGCGCACCCGGCGGGTCCCCGCCGGCGAGGTGGAGCGGGTGGAGCTGGCCGGCCCGGGCCGGCTCGGCGAGGCCTACGGACGGCTCGTGCTGCGCGACGGCTCGACCATCCGCCTCGACGTGGTGAACCCGGTGCTGGCCCACCGTTACACGAGCGGCCGGCTCGCCGAACGGCACGGCCCGCACCTCGTGGCCGAGCTCGAGCAAGCGCTGGCCGAGGCCAGGGTGCGAGGATGAGCCGGTGACCGACCAGCCGGTGACCTTCAGCGCGTCCGGCCCACCCGAGACCGTGCTCGACCCGGAGCCGGCGGCCGCGCTCGAGGCGTTGGCCGCCGCCGCCG
>JBJXGF010000410.1:0-5237 GCA_046153015.1 Acidimicrobiales bacterium
CGCCGTACGACGCGCCGTCGACGAAGGCGTCGGCCACCGGCGCGGTGAGCGCCAGCACCCCCGCCGCCGCGGCCGCGCACACGGCGAGCGCAGCGGTGGGCCCGAAGCCGTCGGGCTGGTTGGCGCCGGCCCACACCGCCGCCGGCGCCGCGACCGGCGCCGCCGCCCGCAGCCAGGCGAGCGTGACCGGCCGCGGGAGCAGCAGGGCGAAGAGCGTCGCGCCCCACCACGCCCAGGCGAGCACGCTGGCGGTGAGCGCAACCGGGCGGCTGGCCTCGCTCAAGGCGTCGGCGAGCGCCGCGCCCGCCGGCGCCGGCAGGAGCAGCCACACCACGCGCAACACCCAGAGGAGGGGGGCGCCGCCCGACGCGGCCCGCTCGGCGGCGGGCCTGGCCCCGGGACGCAGCGAGGGGAGGTGTCTCGCCATTCCGCCGAGCAGACTTGCGCAACCGTTGCCCGCCTAGCTATTCCTGCCGGATGATCCTCGCCTCGCCGCACGACCAGTCGTCCCGGCCGTCGATCCTGCGAGTCGAGGCGCCCACCCGTAGGCTGGCGGGCGCATGCCGGTGACCACCACGGCGACCAAGCTGCCGGTCGACGAGCTGGGCGTCGGCCTCGCCGCCTCGATCGGCCCGCTGCCCCACGTCGACCCGGTCGACGCCTGCCGCTTCGTGCTGGCGCACCAGCCCCGGCTGCCGGCGGCGCCGTCGCTGCCGAACCGGTCGGTGCTCGAGAACCGCATCCCGCAGGCGGCGTGGGGCATCGAGGGCGTCCGGGTGCAGCCCGACGGCTCGCTCGAGCTCGACCTGAGCCGGTTCGACCCGGCCAGGCCCTTCGCCGACGCCGGCTTCTCGGGCGAGCCCTACCGCACGCTGCACGCGTTCCTCGACGCCACGGCGCAGCGCACCGAGCCCATCAAGCTCCAGCTGCTCGGCCCGCTGAGCCTGGGGGTGGCGCTGCTCGCCGCCGGCGTGCCGGCGCAGGTGGCGTTCAAGGTGGCGGGCACCGCGGTGCGCACGCGGGCGGCGGCGCTGGTGCAGCTCGCCGCGGAGCGGGCGCCCGGCGCGGCGCCGGTCGTGTTCCTGGAGGAGCCGGCCCTCTGCGCGTGCATGGACCCCGACTTCCCGATGGCGCCCGACGATGCGCTCGATCTCGTGTCGAGCGCGTTGGCCACCGTCGAGCATCGCGCGGTGACGGGCCTGTGGTGCCCGGCCGAGGCCGACTGGCGCCTCGTCCTCCAGGCCGGTCCGCAGATCCTCGGCGCGCCGGCCGACGCCCGCTTCGACCTCGCCGGCGGGGCCATCGGCCAGTTCCTCGAACGCGGCGGCTGGGTCGCGTGGGGCGCGGTCCCCACCGACAAGCCGCTCGGGCTGAGCGCGGAGCGCCTGTGGAAGCGCCTGGCCGGCGTCTGGTGCGAGCTGGTGCAGGCCGGCTGCGACCCAGCCGCCCTGCGGACCCAGGCCATGATCACCCCGGCCGGGGGCCTCGCCCAGCACGGCGCCAGCCAGGCGGAGCTGGTGATGCGGTTCACCACCGAGCTGGCCAACCGCCTCCACGACCAGGCCACCGGCGTCGCCCTCTCGGTCGGCGCCTGAGGCCGCCTGAGGGCCCCGTCGCTGTCACACCTGCTCGGTAGTGTCGAGCTCGTGGCCGGCACGGCAGATCCTCCGCTCCACCCCTCAGCGCCCGGCGCCGAGGAGGCGGCGCGTCGCGTGGGCGAGCTGCGCGCCGCGATCGAGCATCACAACACCCGGTACTACGAGCTCGACGCCCCTGAGATCCCCGACGCCGACTATGACGCGCTGGTGCGGGAGCTGGCCGCCCTCGAGGCGGCCTGGCCCGAGCTGGCCAGCGCCGAGTCGCCCACGCAGAAGGTGAGCGGGGCGCCCAGCGCGCAGTTCGCCCCGGTCCGTCACCGCACGCCGATGATGTCGCTCGACAACGCGATGGACGAGGCGGAGCTGCGCGCGTGGGGGGAGCGCATCGCCCGGCTGCTCGGCCCCGAGGCCGCCGGCCAGGTCGGCTACGTGTGCGAGCTGAAAATCGACGGGCTCGCCATGTCGATGACGTACGAGCAGGGGCGCTACGTGCAGGCCGCCACCCGGGGAGACGGCAGGGTCGGCGAGGACGTGACCGAGAACGTCCGCACCCTGGCGGTCGTGCCCAAGGATCTCGGGGCCGGCGCGCCGTCGCTGCTCGAGGTGCGAGGCGAGGTCTATCTCCCCGTCGAGCTGTTCGAGGCGCTCAACGCCGCCCAAGCGGCCGCCGGCAAGCCCGCCTACGTGAACCCCCGCAACACCGCTGCCGGCTCGCTGCGCCAGAAGGACCCGTCGGTCACCGCCGGCCGGGGCCTGTCCATGTGGTGCTATCAGGTCGGGGCCTGCGAGGGCGGGCCGAGCTTCGCCACCCACCAGGAGTCGCTCGGCTGGCTGGCTTCGCTCGGGTTCCCAGTGAACCCCGAGACCCGCCGCTTCGCCTCGCTGGAGGAGGTCTACGCCCACTGCCGGCACTGGCAGGAGCACCGCCACGACCTGCCGTACGAGATCGACGGCGTGGTCGTGAAGGTCGACGACCTCGCCCGCCGGGCCCAGCTCGGGGCCACGGCGAAGGCGCCGCGCTGGGCCATCGCCTACAAGTTCCCCCCCGAGGAGCGCACCACGCTGCTGCGCGACATCCAGGTCTCAATCGGGCGCACCGGCAAGGCCACGCCCTTCGCGGTGCTCGAGCCGGTTTTCGTCGGGGGCTCCACGGTGGGCGTGGCCACCCTCCACAACGAGGACCAGGTGGCCGCGAAGGACGTCCGCCCGGGGGACACGGTGATCGTGCGCAAGGCGGGAGATGTGATCCCCGAGGTGGTCGGCCCGGTCCTCGCGCAGCGCCCGGCCGGGGCGGTTCCGTGGCGCTTCCCGGCCGATTGCCCGGTGTGCGCCGCGCCGCTCGTGCGCCTCCCCGGTGAGAGCGCGCACTTCTGCACCAACGTCGACTGCCCGGCGCAGCTCCAGACCCGCATCGAGCACTTCGCCTCCCGGGGCGCCATGGACATCGAGGGCTTCGGCGAGCAGACGGTGCGCCTGTTCAGCGAGGCCGGCCTCCTGCACGACGTGGCCGACCTCTACCAGCTCGACTACGACCGGATCCGCCAGTTCGAGGGCTTCGGCGAGGTCTCGGTGCGCAACCTCGCCCAGGCCGTCGAGGCCTCGAAGTCGCGCCCGCTCGCCAACCTGCTCGTCGGCCTCAACATCCGCCACCTCGGCGGCGCCGGCAGCCAGGTGCTGGCCGGCGCCTTCGGCGAGCTCGACAAGATCATGGCCGCCAGCCAGGAGGAGCTGGCCCAGGTCGAGGGGGTCGGGCCCACCATCGCCGCCGCGGTCGTGGAGTTCTTCGCCAACGAACGCAACCGGGCCACGATCGAGCGGCTGCGCGCCGCCGGGCTCAAATTCCAGGGCCCTGTCACCTCGGCCACACCGCTGCCCCAGACCCTGGCCGGCCGCTCGGTGGTCGTCACCGGCACGCTCGAGGGCTTCACCCGGGAGGAGGCCGAGCGCGAGCTCAAGGCCCGCGGCGCGAAGTCCCCCGGGAGCGTGTCGAAGAAGACCACCGCGCTGGTGGTGGGCGCCGAGCCCGGCGCGGCGAAGGTGCAGAAGGCCGAGCTGCTCGGCGTGCCGATCATCGACGAAGCGGCGTTCGTGCACCTGCTCGACACCGGCGAGCTGGCCGGCGCGGACGGGGAGGCGAACGGGCAGGGGGAGGAGGCCGCCCTGGGGGTCACACTGCCTGGAAGCACCACTTGATCGGCGGCTGCGCGGCCTGCGGGCCTTCCGAGATCCGCCACACCACGGCCTCGGCGCAGTTCTGGCTCTGGTTCAGGCGCTCGATCACCTTGCCTGGGCCGGGCTGGAAGAGCAGCTGGCGCAGCCCGTTGTCGGCCTGGAGCTGATCCCGCGGGATCTCCACGCCGTTGATGCGCAGCGTCGCGTCGAAGGCGATGTCGAGGTCGACCCCGACGAGACCTTGGCGCACGATCTCCGCGTTGCGGGAGGGGATCAGCTGCTCCACCGCGGGACTGGCGGCGTCGGACGCGCCCTCCGGGTCGGTGTCGGCGATGAAGCCGGCCACCACGAACAGGCCGACCCCCACCCCGATCACCGCCCACAGCGCCAGCCGGCGCAGCAGCCTCACCGGGCCATTCTGGTCCAGTGGTGTCCGCCGTTCACGACGGACCCCGAATTACAGTCGTGTCGTGACGCCGGCCGCCAACTCCAGCTCCGCGCCGGCCGCCCCGCCGGCCCGCGGCTCGGCCGTGGGCGCAGCTGCGCTGGTCGGGCGGGTGCTGAACGGACGGTATCGGCTGCTCGCCCCGCTCGGCGCCGGCGCGTCGGGCCAGGTGCTCCTGGCCGACGACGTGGCGCTGCGCCGCCGCGTGGCGGTCAAGGTCCTGCACCCGGCGCTGGCCGCCGACGGTGCGTTCCTGCGCCGCTTCCGGGCCGAGGCGCAGGCCGCGGCGGCGCTTAACCGCCCCAACATCCTGGCGGTGTACGACTGGGGGGAGGACGGCCTGCCCTTCCTCGTGAGCGAGCTGCTCGGCGGCGGGTCGCTGCGGGCCGTGCTCGACTCGGGCCGGCTGCTCACCCCGAGCCAGGCGCTGGTGGTCGGCCTCGACGCCTGCCGCGGCCTGCACTACGCCCACGGGCGAGGCATCGTCCACCGGGACATCAAGCCGGCCAACCTGATCTTCGGGGAGGACCGCCGCCTGCGCATCGCCGATTTCGGTCTGGCCCGAGCCCTCGCCGAGGCGGCCTGGACCGAACCCGAAGGGGTGATCCTGGGCACCGCCCGCTATGCCTCGCCGGAGCAGGCCGACGGCGCGGAGCTCGACGCCAAGAGCGACGTGTACTCGCTGGCGCTGGTGCTGGTGGAGGCCGTGACCGGCGAGGCCCCCCACGCGGCGGGGACCGTGCTGGCCACGCTGCGGGCCCGCTCGGGCCGGGCCATCGACCCGCCCGCCGAGCTCGGCGCGTTGCGCAAGGCCGTCGCCCTCGCCGGGCGGGCCGATCCGAACCAGCGGGTCGACGCCCGCGGCTTCGGCCTGGCGTTGATGCGCGCTGCCGAAGCGCTCCCGCGTCCCACGCCGCTGCCGTTGGCGCCGCCGCCCTCGCCCGTGCCCGGCGCCGCCGGCGAGGCGACCGAGCTGGGCGGGCCACCCTTCGAGGAGGCGCCCCGGCGCCTGGCCCGCGCCG
>JBJXGF010000016.1:0-14673 GCA_046153015.1 Acidimicrobiales bacterium
GGTCGAACTGTTCTTCTCGATCCTGCAACGCAAAGTGATCCGCAACGGGAACTTCACCTCCCGCGACGACCTGATCGCCAAACTCCTCGCCTTCATCACCGACTACGACAAGACCGCCCGCCCCTTCAAATGGACATACGCAGCCGACCCCCTCGTTGCCTGACCAACCACACGCGAACCACTTCCGCGCGCCAGCACTAGGGCGCGGGTCGGGGCCGGCGCTCAGCAGGTTCCCAGCTCGCTGCCTTGGCAGGCGGAGGTCAGCCCGTCGGCGTCGGCGGCGGACCGCGGCGTGAGCGCCTCGCCGTCCTGGACGACGAGCACGCCGCCCTCCGCGGCGAAGGGGTCCGCGGCGCCGTTGGTGTGGACCCGCACGCCCGGCATGGTGGGGTGCTCCACATCGAGCGTCCAGAGCGACAGCAGCAGGTTGGTGCGGGTCAAACCGCCGGGGCGGGCGCTGGCCTGGCGCAGCGCCTGGCCGAGGAGCTCCGCCTGCGCATACGCGCCCGAGAACACCTCGCGGTCGGCGCCGCTCAGGCCCTCCTGCTCCGCGGCGGCGAGGGCGGCCGGCGCCGTCGACGCCCCCGCTGCCGGACGCGGGGGCGCGCACCGAGGCCAGCTCCATGCCCGGGCAGCGGGCGACGGCAGCTTCGGCCCACCGCACCACCGACTCGCCGAACTCGCTGGCGTCGACCACCAGCGCAACTCGTGCGCCGGCGGGCTGCTCCGCGGCGATCGTGTGGAGCAGCGCCTGCACCTCCGCCTTCCCGGTGAGGCTGAACGAGGTGGTCCACGGGCGGCGAGCGGCGTCGCTGAAGGCCGGGTGGAGGGCCGCGGCCACGTGCGGGACGCAGGCAGCCGCGGCTCGGGCGGCGCCGCCGACGAGACCACGCCCGACAGGCTGTTCGACCCGCCGAGGCGGACGCGGTCGGCGCTCGAGCCGCCTCGCCGCAGCTCATCGGCCGAGGCGGGCTCGGGCGCTGTGGTAGACGTGGCGGCGATGAGCGTGGAGCGCGAACGCAACGGACGGGTGCTGGTGATCACGATGCGCCGGGAGGACAAGCGCAACGCGATCGACCGGGAGATGGCCGACGGCATCGACGCGGCGATGAACGAGCTGGAGGACGACCCCGAGCTGTGGGTCGGCGTGCTCACCGGCGGCCCGACCGTGTTCTCGGCCGGCACCGACCTGCGCCAGGACCGCAGCCCCGCCACCGAGCGCGGGGGCGAGTACGGGGTGATCCGCCGGGCTCGGCGCAAGCCGCTCGTGGCCGCGGTGGAGGGCTTCGCGTTCGGCGGCGGCTTCGAGATCGTGCTGGCGTGCGACCTGGTGGTGGCCTCGCGCACCGCCCGCTTCGGGCTGCCCGAGGTCAAGCGGGGCGTGATGGCCACCTGCGGCGGGCTCTTCCGCACCCCCCGGGCGCTGCCGCTCAACATCGCGAAGGAGATCGTGCTCACCGGCGACCCGATCGGCCCGGAGCGGGCGAGCGAGCTCGGCCTCGTGAACCGGCTCACCGAGCCGGGCGGCGCGCTGGCCGAGGCGCTGGCGCTGGCCCAGCGGATCTGCGAGAACGCCCCGCTGTCGGTGAGCGAGAGCCTCCACGCGCTGGAGGCGGCCGTCGCCGCAGACGACGAGGCGGCCTGGGCGGCCACCGACGCCGCCACCGCCATCGTGCTCTCCTCCGCCGACGCGAAGGAGGGCGCCAAGGCCTTCCTGGCCAAGCGCCAGCCCACCTGGACCGGCGCCTGACCGGCGGGCCTCAGATGTCGAGCGCCTCCCGGTCGAACCAGGTGGAGCTCTCCACGATGAAGTCCTTGCGGGGCCCCACCTCGCGGCCCATCAGCACGTCGAACGCGCTGGCCGCCGCCGCGGCCTCCTCGGCGTTGGCCACCGTCACCCGGCGCAGCACCCGGGTCGCCGGGTCGAGCGTGGTGGTGGCCAGCTCGTCCACGTCCATCTCGCCGAGGCCCTTGTTGCGCCCGATCGTGTAGCTCACCCCCGCCGCGTCGAGCTCGCCGCAGACCCGCGCCCGCTCCGCGTCGTCGTACGCGTAGCGCTTGCCGCGCTGGCGGCCGCCGACCGTGATCGTGTACAGCGGCGGCATGGCCACGAACACCCGGCCGGCCTCGAGCATCGGGCGCATGTACTGGTAGAAGAGCGTGAGCAGGAGGCAGCGGATGTGGCTGCCGTCCACGTCGGCGTCGGCCAGGATCACGAGGCGCCCGTAGCGGGCCGACGCGAGGTCGAACTCGGGCCCGGCCCCGGCGCCCACCGCGGTGAAGATCGCCGCCGCCTCGGCGTTGTCGAGCACCTGCTTGTGGGTGGCCTTGCCGGCGTTGATGATCTTGCCCCGGATGGGCAGCACGGCCTGGATCTCGCTGTTGCGGCCCGCCTTGGCCGGCCCGGCGGCCGAGTCGCCCTCCACGATCAGCAGCTCGGAGCGGCCCACGTCGCTGCTGCGGCAGTCGGCCAGCTTGTCGGGCATGCCGGCCGAGCCGAGCGCGGACGCACGCCGCAGGGTCTCGCGCTGCTGGCGCTGGGTGACCCGGGTGATGATGGCGTTGACGATCTTGTCCCGCAGGGCGTTCACGTGGACCTTCTTGCCGCTGCGCCCCACCCAGTCGAGCAGCCCGGCCTTGACCACGTTGTACGTGACCGACTGCACCGCCGGCGTGCCCAGCTCCCGCTTGGTCTGGCCCCGGAACTGCGGCTCGGGCACCGTGACCTTGAGCACGGCGACGAGGCCCTCGGCCACGTCGTCGCGCACCGCCCGCCCGTCCTCCTTCAACCGCTTGAGCTTCTTGGCCTCGCCGATCAGGGCCTCGTTCACGGCCCGGTTGAGGGCCCGCTCGAAGCCGGCGAGGTGGGTGCCGCCGTCGGGCGTGGGGATCGTGTTGACGAACGACACAACCTGGGTGTCGTAACCCTTCACCCAGCGCAGCGCCGCCTCCACCGTGCACTCACGCACCACGGTCTGGAGCCGCCCGTCGACGGGCACGGTCTCCTCGTAGGCCTCGCTGCCGGCGAGCGAGATCACCTCGGTCACCGGCTCGCCCACCGAGAGGTGCTCGACGAAGTCGACGAGGCCGCCGGTGGCCACCAGCTCGTCGGTCACCGCGCCGCCCTGGCGCTTGTCGACCAGCGTGATCCGCAGGCGGGGCACGAGGAAGCACATGGTGAGCGCCCGGGCGCGCACCTCGGCGTAGTCGATGGTCGAGCTGCGCTCGAACACGTCGAAGTCGGGCCAGTACCGCACGCGGGTGCCGGTGCGGGCGGCGGGGATCTTGCGCACCTGCTCGAGGGTGTGCCCGGGGACGAACCGCTCGCCGTCGAAACGCCCGGCCACCCGGTCGAGGAACGACAGCCGCCACGTGGCGCCGTCGCGGTCGACCTCAGCCACCAGCTTGCGGGACAGCGCGTTGACGACCGAGGCGCCGACGCCGTGCAGGCCGCCCGACGCGGTGTACGCGCCGGTGCCGAACTTGCCGCCGGCGTGCAGCTCGGTGAACACCACCTCGAGGGCGGAGACCTTCTTCTTCTCGTGGCGGTCGATCGGGATGCCCCGCCCGTTGTCGCTCACCTCGATCGAGCCGTCACGCTCGAAGGTGACCGTGATCTGGGTGGCGTGCCCGGCGGCGGCCTCGTCGACCGCGTTGTCCAGCAGCTCCCACAACAGGTGCGAGAAGCCGGCTGAGCCGGTGCCGCCGATGTACATGCCCGGCCGCTTGCGGACCGCTTCGAGGCCCTCCAGCGTGACGATGTCGCTCGCGTCGTAGCCGCCCTTGGCGCGGCGGCGCTCCCCGGCCATCCCGCTCACCACCTCGCCCGGCCGACGGCCAGCACCCGCCGGCTGAGCGAGGCGCTCACCCGGTCGCGGGCGCTCGCCGGGATGGTCAACGGCCCCGGGCTCGGGTCGGCCTTGGTGGCCGTGTCAGGATCGGCCCACACCACCGAGAGGAACGCGTCGGGCGCCACGTGGGCCAGCACCAGGCGGGTCTCGGTGGGGCGCAGGCGCACCAGCCGCACCCCGCCCGAGCCGCGGCCCTGCGGGGGGATCTCCTCGAGCGGGGTGAGCTTGGCGCCGCCGGCGTCGGTCACGGTGAGCACGCACGGCGCGTCGCCCGCCACGGGGCCGGCGGCGAGCACGACGGCGCGGGCCCGCAGCTTCATGCCCGCCACCGCGGCGGCCGCCTTGCCCTTGGCGGGCACGGCGCCGGCCGGGGTGCGCAGCGCGTAGCCGTCGCTGCCCACCAGCACCACGTCGGCGTCGTCCGGCGCGGCGAACGCGGCCACCACGGCGTCGCCCGGCCGCAGCGCCACGAGCGAGGCGCCCGAACGGGCCGAGGCGGCCTCCTCGGCCGAGACCCGCTTCACGAGCCCGGCCCGCGTGACCAGCATGAGCGGCGTCTCGGCCCCCGCGAACAGGGCCAGCAGCCGCTCCCCGGCCGCCACGTCGAACACCTCGGCGGCGGCCGCGCCCCGGCTGCGCCCGAGCGCCTCGGGCGCCTCGGAGGCGGCGGCGGCCAGCACCCGGCCCTGCGTGGTGACGGCGCGCACCGCGTCGGCCGTGGCGCAGCGCAGCTCGGCGGCCAGCACGTCGTGGCGGGCGAGCTTGCCCGGCCGGGCGAGGTCGGGCGGCTCGCGCCCGACGAGCCCGGTGGTCGACAGGGTGATCACGCAGGGCGCGCTCGGTGAGTCGTCGAAGAGCGTGAGCGGGCTGAGCCCCTCGCCGGCGTCGCCCCCGGGCGCGGGCGAGGCGAGGGCGCCGGCGAGCGCCGCCGCCTCCTCCACCAGCACGTCGGCCGCGCTGACGATGCGGCTGCGGCGAGGCCCCCCGAACTCGGCGGCGATCTCGTCGAGCTCGCCGGCCAGGATCGTTCGCCGCCGGGCCTCGGAGCCGAGCACCCGCTCGTGCTCGGCGATCTGGCGGCGCAGCTCGGCCAACTCGGTCACCAGCTTGTCCTTCTCCAGGGCGGTGAGGCGGCGCAGCGCCATGTCGAGCACGTGCTGCGCCTGCACCTCGGAGAGGCCGAGCTCGGCCTGGAGGCGCTGCCTGGCCTGCGGCGCGTCGGCCGACCCGCGGATCACGGCGACCACCCGGTCGATCTGGTCGAGGGCGAGCACGAGGCCCTCCACGAGGTGGGCGCGGGCCTGGGCCCGGGCGAGGCGGTGCTCGGTGCGGGCCACGATCACCTCGAGGCGGTGCTCGAGGTACAGCCGGCACAGGTCGAACAGGCCGAGGGTGGTGGGCACGCCGTCGACGAGGGCCACGTTGTTCACCGAGAACTGCTCCTCCAGCGGCGTGAGCCGGTACAGCTCGGCGAGGGTCCTGGCCGGGTCGGCGCCGGGGCGCAGCTCGATCTGGAGGCGCAGGCCGGCGCTGCGGTCGGTGAGGTTCTTCACATCGGCCACCGCGCCGAGCCGGCCCGCGCCGAGCTGCTCTTTGATGCGCGAGATGACCCGTTCGGGCCCCACGTTGAAGGGCAGCTCGGTGACCTCGATCGCCTGGCGGCGGGCGGTGAGCTTGATGACCTTGGCCACCGCCCGCACCCGCACCGCCCCGCGGCCGGCGGCGGCGGCCTCCCGGATGCCGCCCTCGTCGAGGATCACACCGCCGGTCGGGAAGTCGGGCCCGGGCAGCACGGCGAGCAGCTCGTCGAGCTCGAGGCGGCCCCAGCCCGCCGGGCGGGCCTTGGTCTCGCCCCGGCGCACGCCGAGCACCAGCTTGAGCGCGGCGCACACCTCGGCTGCGTTGTGGGGGGCCATGTTCGTGGCCATGCCGACCGCGATCCCCGACGCCCCGTTGATCAGCAGGTTCGGCAGTCGCGCCGGGAGCCGCTCGGGCTCCTCGCCCTCGGCGTCGTAGGTGGGGCGCATCGGCGCGGTGCCCTCGTCCAGCTCGCCGATCAGCGCCATCGCCGCGGCGGCGAGGCGGCACTCGGTGTAGCGGGGCGCGGCGGGCGGGTCGTCGAGCGAGCCGAAGTTCCCGTGCGGGTCGATGAGCGGCACGCTCATCGAGAAGTCCTGGCCCATCCGCACGAGCGCCTCGTAGATGGCGCTCTCGCCGTGGGGGTGGTAGCTCCCCATCGTCTCGCCGACCACCCGCGCGCACTTGCGGTGCGGCGTGTCGGGCCTTAGCCCGCCCTGGTTCATGGCCACGAGGATGCGCCGCTGCACCGGCTTCAGCCCGTCGCGCACGTCGGGCAGGGCGCGCGCGGTGATGACCGACAGGGAATAGGGCAGGAAGCTCTGGCTCAGCTCGTCCGCGGCGCTGATATCGCGGATCTCGGCTGCGATGGCGGTGGTGGCGTCGCCCGCCGGGGGCATAGGTGCTGGGTCCTCCCCGCTTCAGTGCGTGAGGGTCCAGTCTGGCGCGGCGCGCCGCGCAATCCGGTGATCGCGTCGGTCGATCCACTTGGTACAAGGCTCGTGTAGGGTCGCCGGCATCGGTTCGGAGGGGGCCGAGCGCGGCCTACGCGGGTGGGGCCCGGCGGGTCGGGAGCCGCCGCTTCGCGCCCCCTCTTTGTCATGCATCACCGACAACAAGGGGGCCGCACGGATGCGGATCGACCACCTGACCTATCACCTGAACCGGCGCGACCTGCTCTCGGGCATGGCCAAGGTGGGCGCCGCCGGCGCCCTGGCCGCCGGCGGCGCGGGCGTGCTGAGCGGCGTCGCCGGCGCCGGCGAGGCGCACGACCACGACGACGAGCGGTTCCCGAGCGGGTCCACGCTCACCCGGGCCGGCGAGTACGACGACACCTTCAGCGTGGAGGGCGCGTTCTCCGGCGCGTGGGCCGCGGCCACCTCGGCCCGCTACGGCGAGGACGACCAGCTCGGCACGCTGAACGAGGTCACGCCCCGCAAGACGGCCCGAGCGCTGCGGATGCTCGACAAGGGCAAGGAGGTGGTCACCTACCGGATGGGCCACCTCATGGTGAACGGCATCCCCGGCTTCGTCACCTTCCCGCCCCGCAAGTACAGCCAGCGGCTCATCGCGCTGGGCTACACGCCGAAGGACCTCGACTCCAAGTGGTTCCAGACCACCAAGCGGGGCTTCGAGGGCGAGGACGAGTGGCGCGCCGCCGACCGGGCCCGCGGCCCCCTCGCCTACTACCAGGGCGGGACCGGCTTCGGCACCACCGAGCTGTCGGCCCACGAGGAGCGCTTCCTCGAGGGCGGCACGTACCAGATCGCCACGCAGTTCGACAACCTCAACCACGTCGGCGTGCGCAACATCTTCTACAACGGGTACAAGGCGGAGGACTTCGCCACGCCCACCGGCACCACCAAGCTGGGCATGGAGCATGTGCAGCCCTTCGTCACCCGGGGCATCGTGCTCGACATCCTCGACCTCAAGATCTCCCAGGGCGAGGCCTCCGCGGTGCAGACGGTGAACGGCAACCAGATGCTGACCGACAGCTACCGGATCACCCTCGAGGACATCCACGACGCGATGGACCGCTGCGGGATCGGCGACATCGAGCCGGGCGACGTGATCTGCTTCCGCACCGGCTGGCACTGGCTGGCCGACAACCCGGAGACCTACGAGAAGTACCTGGCCACCGAGCCCGGCATCTACATCGCCGAGGCGCGCTGGCTGGCCGAGCACCGCCCGGCCCTCATCGCCTCCGACACCTGGGCGCTCGAGGTCCTGCCGGGCAAGCCGGTGAGCGACCCGGGCCAGCTCTTCATCGTGCACCAGGAGCTGCTCGTGAAGAACGGCATCCGCATCGGTGAGGCGATGCTCTCGCACGAGCTGGCCGAGGACGGCGTGCACGAGTTCGTGTACATGTACAGCCCCCAGTACGCGTTGGGCGCCACCGCCGGCAACGTCCCGCCCGTCGGCTTGGCGGCGCGCCGGCGCAAGTAGGCGGCTCGGGAGCTGGTCGGGCCGCCCTGCCCTGCGTTGTAGGGTGGCCCGACCAGTCGACCAGGGGGCAGTGATGGACGAAGCAGTCGTCGAACGGAACATCGCCGCGGCGCGGCGGGTGTGCGAGGCGTGGGCGTTCATGGAGCGAGACGAGTTCCAGCAGCTCTTCGCGCCCGACTCGGACTACCGGAACATCCCCATCGATGGCGACCGCCACATCGGCCCCGATGCCGCGCACGACATCCTCTGCCGGTTCAAGAACAAGTGGAACATCGACCTCGAGGTGCACAACGTGGTCGGCGACGAGACCAAGGTCATGGCCGAGCGCACCGAGCACTTCGTGCACAAGGCCGGCTCGAAGCCGAGCTTCGACCTGCCGGTGATGGGCGTGTTCGAGTTCAAGGACGGCAAGATCACCGCCTGGCGCGACTACTTCGACCTCAAGCAGGCCCAGTTCTGATCGCGCCGCGGGGCCGAGGCCGAGGCCGGGGGCCCGCCCCGGGCCTCAGCCGGCCGACCCGGGCCGGGTGAGGCTGGGCGCGGCCCGCTCCTCGATGGCGCGGTGGCGGGCGGCGATCGGCGCGTCCCACGCGTCGTCGGTGAACAGGTAGAACTGGCCCGAGAGCACCGCGTCGTGCACCAGCTCGGCCACCTCGGCCGGGGCCTTGCCGCTGGCCAGCGCCTGGCGGGCGAAGTCGCCCGCGGCCCGGCTGCGGTCACGCCCGCCCTCCGCGCTCGGCTCGCGGGGCGGGTTGCGCAGCTCGGCGGGCCGGTTGCGTTCGGAGTCGATGATGTTGGTGGCCACGAACCCCGGGCACAGGCAGGTGACGCCCACCCCGGAGCCGTCCCGCTTGAGCTCGTGGTAGAGCGCCTCGCTGAGCGTGACCACCCCGTGCTTGGTCACGTGGTAGGGCGCCAGGTAGGGGCCGGACACGTGCCCGGCGATCGAGGCGGTCGTGACCACGTGGCCGTCGCCGTGCTCAACGAGATGGGGCACGAACACCCGCACGCCGTGGATCACGCCCCAGAGGTTGACGTTCAGCGTCCACGCCCAGTCGGCCTCGGTGAGCGTCCACGAGCGGCCCGACCCGCCGCCGACGCCGGCATTGAGGCACACCACGTTCACCCGGTCGTAGGCGGCGAGCGAGGCGGCGAGGAGGGCCTCCATCGCCGCACCCGAGGACACGTCGGTGACCACGCCGGTGGCCTCGATCCCCTCGCCCCGCAGCTCGGCGACCGCCGTGTCGAGCGCGGCGGCCTCGACGTCGCCGCACACCACCCGCATGCCGGCCTGGCCGAAGCGGCGGGCGAAGGCGAGGCCCATGCCCGAGGCGCCGCCGGTCACCACCGCGGTCCTGCCCACCAACGCGTCCATGCTCAGGCCTTCACCGGGACCTGGCGGCCGAGGAAGTCGATGACCGCGCCGGAGAAGATGTCGTTGCGGTCGCCGGCGACCATGTGGGCGGCGTCGGCCACGTTCACGAACTCGCTGTGCGGGCACATCTCGAGGAACGCCTTGGCGCCGTCCTCGGAGAGCACGTCGGACAGGCCGCCCCGCACGAGCAGCGTGGGCAGCTCGAGGTTGCGGGCGCAGGCCTCCAGCCGGCGGCGGCGCTCCTCGAGGTCGCGCCGGCCGGCCCGCCACTTCGGGTCCCAGTGCCAGCGGTACTTGCCGTCCTCCCACAACCGCACGTTCTTGGCCAGCCCGTCGAGGTTGCGGGGCCGGGGCCGGTGCGGCTGGTAGTTGGCGATGGCCTCGGCCACCTCGTCGAGCGAGGCGAAGCCCTCGGGCTTCTGGTCCATGAACTCCTGGATCTTGCGGGCCCCCTCCTTCTCGATGTGGGGGGCGATGTCGACCAGCACCAGCGCCGCGGCCTCCACGTAGGCCTCCCCGATCGCCACCAGGCTCACGCCGCCGCCCATCGACGCGCCGACCAGCGTGGGCCGCTCGGCGCCGAGGGCCTTGATCACACACTGCAGGTCCTCGACCATCAGCTCCTGGCTGTAGGCGGCGTCGGGCGCCCAGTCGGAGTCGCCGTGGCCGCGGGCGTCGAAGGCCACCGCGTGGTAGCCGGCCTCGCCGAGCGCCTCGCCTGCGCCTTTCCACGCGTGGCGGGTCTGGCCGCCGCCGTGCTGGAGCAGCACCAGCGGCCCGTTGGGGTCGCCCCACGAGTCGCCGGCGATCTTCACGCCCCGCACGCCGTCCCAGTAGTGCATCGGTTCCGGTGTGCCCTCGAGCCGCTTGCCTGCACCCATCACGCCCCCTTGGCCGGTCTCCCCCAGCGCGTCTTCTCGCCACCACCTTCGCAGCCGCCGCGCCGGTCGGGCCAAATCCGCCCCAGGCGGCGAGCGGCTAGCCTGCGGCGCGCATGAGGCTGCGGCGAAGCGAGCTGTTCGTGCCCGGGCCCGACACCGAGCGGGTGCCCAAGGCCATCGCGTCGGGCGCCGACGTGGTGATCCTCGACCTCGAGGACGCGGTGGTGCCCGACCGCAAGGCGCAGGCCCGGGGCCAGGTGATCGCCTCGCTGCTCGGCAACGAGTGGGGCGCCACCGCCCGCGCGGTGCGGATCAACGGGCTCGACACGCCCTGGGCGCTCGACGATGTGGAGGAGCTGGTGGCCGAGGCCGGCCACGTGCTCGACGTGATCCTCGTGCCCAAGGTGGCCTCGCCCGACGACGTCCGCTTCCTCGACCGGCTGCTCACCGCCCTCGAACGCCGCGCCGGGCTGGAGCGCCGAATCGGCCTGGAGCTGGCCATCGAGGACGCGGCGGCGCTGACCCAGGCCGAGCAGATCGCCCGCCAGGCCCCCGGGCGCACCGAGGCGCTGCTGTTCGGCGTGGGGGACTTCACCACCTCGCTCGGCCTGCGCTGGGGCTCGCCGGTGATCCGCAGCTACCCGGGCGACGCCTACCACTCGATCCGCTCCCGCATCGCGGTCGCCGCCCGAGCCGCCGGCATCGACCCGGTCGACGGGCCGTGGCCGGCCATCAAGGACCCGGCCGGGCTCGAGCAGGAGTGCCGGTGGGCGGCGGCGCTCGGCTACGCCGGCAAGGTGCTGATCCACCCCGCCCAGGTGGAGCCGGCCAACCGGCTGCTCGCCCCGTCGGCCGAGGAGGTGGCCGAGGCGCAGGAGCTGCTCGCCGCGTACGAGGCCGCCCGCGCCGCCGGCAAGGGCGCAGTGCAGGTGAAGGGCGGCATGCTCGACGAGGCGCTCGTGCCGATGCTGCGGGCGGTGATCGAGCGGGGCCGCGCCGCGGGGGTCACGCCCGGCTGATCAGCGGCTGATGAGCCGCGTGCGGTGCTCCGGGCAGTCCGGGGTCGGCTGGGTGCGGGTGCGCCGCCGCCAGCGGACCGGGCAGCCCCGGGTGGCGCAGGCGTAGAGCGGGCGGCGCAGGTAGTCGCCGTCGACCTCGCCCGCCTGGACCTTCACCCGGTACGCCTCCAGCCACGCCAGGTGGCCGGTCACCACCTCGCGGGCCAGCGGGTGCTCGTCGAGCACCCCGACCACGGCCAGCTCGTCGCCGCCCTCGGCCAGCGCGGCGTAGAGCGCCTCGTACCCGGCGCGGTCCATCAGCGCCAGGTCGAGCAGCAGGGTGGCGACCAGCTCGAGGTCCACCAGCGGGCGGTCAGCGCACCAGCCGGAAGAAGGCCCGCACGTCGTCGACGAACAGCTCGGGCTGCTCGAACGCGGCGAAGTGGCCGCCCTTGGGCATCTCGGTCCAGCGGCGGATGTCGGTGTAGCGCCGCGCCGCCCACCGCCGCGAGGTCTTGAGGATCTCCTTGGGGAACGCGGCGACGCCGGTGGGCACGGTGATCTGGCGGCGGTCGCCGAAAGCGCGGAAGCTCTCCCAGTACAGCCGGGCCGAGGACGCCCCCGAGGCGGTCGCCCAGTAGAGCATCACGTTGTCGAGCAGCTCGTCGCGGGTGAGCACGTTCTCGGGATGGCCGCCGCAGTCCATCCACGCCCAGAACTTCTCGACGATCCACGCCGCCTGCGCCGCCGGCGAGTCGACCAGGCCGTACCCGACGGTCTGGGGCCGGGTGCTCTGCTCCTTGGAGTAGCCCGAGTCCCAGTCCTGGTAGTACTTGGCCGCGGTGAGCGCGTCGCGCTCGGCCTGGGTGTACTCCTCCTCGGGGATCGAGCGGTCGCGGCCGGCGGCGGCCATGTTGAGGTGGATGCCGACGCAGTGCTCGGGGTCGTCGCGCCCGATGGCGGTGGTGACCGCCGAGCCCCAGTCGCCGCCCTGGGCGCCGTACCGGGCGTAGCCCAGCCGGTCCATGAGCTGGGCCCAGGCGGCGGCGATGCGGTCGACCCCCCAGCCGGTGGCGCTCGGCTTGTCGGAGAAGCCGTAGCCGGGCAGCGCCGGGCAGACCACGTGGAAGGCGTCGGCGGCGTCGCCCCCGAAGCGGGTCGGCTCGGCCAGCGGCTCGATCACCTTGTGGAACTCCACCACCGAGCCCGGCCAGCCGTGGGTCAGCACCAGCGGCAGCGCGCCCTCGTGGGGGGAGCGGACGTGGATGAAGTGGATGCCGAGCGCGTCGGCCGGCTGACCGCCGTCGAGGCTGGTGCGGAACTGGTCGAACCGGTTGAGCGCCGCCTCCCGCTTGCGCCAGTCGTACTCCTGCGCCCAGTACCGGCACAGCTCCTGGGTGTAGGCGAGGGGGATGCCCTGGCTCCAGTCGGCGACCGGCTCGGCCTCGGGCCAGCGGGTGTTGGCGAGACGCGCCTTCAAGTCGTCGAGGAGGGCGTCGGCGACCGCGATGCGGAACGGCTCAACGGCGGTGCTGCCTGGCGAGACGGTGCTCATGGGCGGAACGATACGCGTCTACGCGAGACTGGCGCCCATGACCGCGTATCGCGACGAGCTGATCTGGGCCTACAACGGAGAGGTGCTGGGCGAGGCGATGTTCGCCACCATGGCCGAGGCGGTGAGCGACCCCGCCCGAGCCGGCCAGCTGGCGGTGATGGCCCTCATCGAGCGCCAGACCAAGGAGCAGCTCGCCCGCCTGCTCGAACGCGAGCGCTTCGAGCCCGACGACTCGAAGGCCATCGCCAAGGGCCAGGAGCTGGGCGTGCGCTCCGCCCGGGCCGACTGGGGCCGGTTCCTCGGCTCCTTCGCCCCGGCCACGGGCCCCGCGCTCGAGCGCTACAAGGTGATGCGGGACGAGCTCTCCCCCGCCGAGGACCGGCCGACGATGGACGCGCTCGTGCTCCACGAGCAGGTGGTGCAGGCCTTCGCCGACCTCGCCCTGGCCGGCGACGCCAACCCGGCCGGGCCCACCCTCGAGGCGCTCGACGGCGCCAACCAGGCCGTCGCCCGGCTGCTGCTGCGCCAGGCGCCCTGAGCGCCCGCCCGGCCCGCCCCGGCGCGGGGCGGGCCGGGTGCGCTCAGGCCGGGACCGGCGCCCGGAGGCCGTAGAACTTGAGGGCGTTCTGCCCGAGCACCTTGGCCTGGTCCTCGAGGGACAGCGAGCCGAGGCGGGAGCGGATCTCGCCCACCACCCCGAAGCTGGCGTCGATGTGCGGGTAGTCCGACGCCCACACGAAGTAGTCCGCGCCCACGGCGTCGACGATCGGGGCGATCACGGTCTCGTCCGGGTCGGCCGACACGAGGCACTGGCGGAAGAAGTACTCGCTCGGCTTGAGCGCGGTGGGGGTGACGTTGGCCATCACCTCGTACTTGTGGTCCATCCGGTCGAGCCACGAGGAGATCCAGGTGGCGCCCGACTCGAGGACCACGCAGCGCACGCCCGGATGGCGCTCGAACACGCCCCCGGCCAGCATCTGGGTGAACGCGGCCATCACGTCGATGGCGAGGAAGGCGAAGAAGAACAGCTCGCTGCCGGCGCCTCGGCCGGGCATCCACTGGCGGAAGAACGGCCGGTCCCGCACGACCACGTGGAACCCGCAGGGCATGTCGAGATCGGCCAGGGTGGCCCAGAACGGGTCGAACATCGGGTCCATGAGGTGCTTGCCGGCCCGGGCCTGCAGGTCGGGCGAGAGGTACGCGGCCACGCAGCCGGCGGCTCGGGCCCGCTTCGCCTCCTCGATGGCGCCCTCCACGTCGAGCAGCGACAGGTGCGCCACCGGCACGAGACGATCGGGGTTGTGCGAGCAGAACTCCACGATGTAGCGGTTGTAGGCCCGGGTGTAGGCCGTGGCCAACGCCGGGTCGGTGACGATGCCTTCCCAGCAGATGCCGATCGTCGGGTACAGCAGGGCGATGTCGATCTGCTCGGCGTCCATCACCTGGAGGCGGGCGGCCGGGTCGTAGCCGCCGAGGGGGCAGCCGTCCTCGTAGGTGAGCTTCTCCCGGGGGTCGAGGGCCTTGGCCGGGTCGAGCTCGATGCCGCCGAGGCCGGCGAGGCGGCCGCGCAGGCCTTCGAGCACCTGGTTGTCGATCAGGAGGACCTCGTCGCCCCGCTCGTCGCGCTCGATGCGGATGGCGCGGTCGCGCCACTGCGGCTCGAGGTAGGTGAGCCAGGTGTCCCTGGGCTCGAGAACGTGCCCGTCGGCGTCGACGGTGAGGACGTGGTCAGCCATGGGCCCGATTTTCACACAGCCGGCGCCGAAGTGACGAGCGGACGCCGCGTGCTCGGGCTCAGCGGCGGCGGGGGCGCAGGCCGAGCCCGGCCCGCAGCGAGACGAGCAGGGCGCCGGCGCCGAGCAGCCACACGGCCGCGGTCTCGACCCCGGGGCTGACCGGCCCGGTATAGGCGAGGGCGGCGCGGTTGTTCACTGCGGCGGGCGCGGGGGTTGGCGCGGCCGCGGGCCGGGCGGCGGCGGGCGCAGGGGCG
>JBJXGF010000031.1:0-44223 GCA_046153015.1 Acidimicrobiales bacterium
TCGACGAAATCATGCCCAAAACACTCGCCGGCGCCACCGTGGACCGGCTACTCCACCACGCCCACCTCTGCCTCACCACCGGGGACAGCGTCCGCCTCCAACAAGCAACCACCGGAAAAGGAGTCAATCCCCTGGCCTAAACCCCGCAGCCCCGGTGGCCACCAGCGCGCTGAACTGGTGGCCACCAACGCGCAGAACCCATGACCGCCACCGCGCAGAAACTCATGGCCATTGACACACGATGCAGTCTTCGGACCGGCGGGCACGGGATGTCGCGGCGTAGGCATTGGGGGATCCTGTCGCTCGTGCGCGGGATACGATCGCGACGTGACCGATGCAGCCCAGGCGCTCCTGGAGCAAGCACTGACTCTTCCAGCCGAGGACCGAGTGCTGCTCGCCTCGGGCCTGCTCGCAAGTCTCGACTCGCAGGCCCTCGATGAGAACGAAGTCGAACAACTGTGGTCGGCCGAGACCGAACGCAGAGCGACGCAGTTGGACTCGAGCGACGCCGAGCGTGTGACCTGGGAGCACCTCCTCCAGCGCATCGATGAACGTCGCTCGTAAGCACCAGTCGGTGTGAGCCTGCCCTTCACACTCCACTCGCTCGCCGAGCTCGATGTCCTCGGCGCATGGGAATGGTACGAGCAGCAGCAACCGGGCCTGGGCGACCGCTTCGTCGTGGCTGTCGGCGCGGCGATCGTACGGGCTGCTCGCTGGCCGGACGCCGGAACGCCCGCAATTCACGACACCAACGGTGATGTCCTTGAGCGAAGGATCGCCACCTTGAGCTTCCCGTATGCCGTGCGCTACCGAGTGACCGACGGACAACTCATCGTCATGGCCGTATACCACCAGCGGCGCCACCCAGACTTCGGAGCCGACCGACTTCCCTGACACGGTCCTGTTGGCGGGCGCCACCATTGGGGCCGACCCGCCACCACCATTTCCGTCATTGGCTACGGCACCTGCGGGAAGGGACGTCGAAGCCGAGTGTGCTGTAGGTGGCGAGGCGCTTGGCGTGCATCTTGCGGAACACGGGGCCAGGGTCGAGGTAGTCGTGGACCTCGACGTCGACCTTGATGTCGTTGGCGCGCAGGATCCGTCCGATGTACTGCACGACCCTGCCCTTGAACGCCAGCGGAAACGCAAGGAACAGCGTGTCGAGACTTGGGCTGTCGAACCCTTCACCGAGGTAGGAGCCAGTGGCGAGGAGCAGCTGCCCGGTCGGCGCCGGGTCTGCGTTGAGCCGGTCGATCACGGCCGCCCGTGCCCTCTTCCCAAGCCCGCCCTTCAACACGAGCGGTTCGACACCGCGTTGCTGGAGCTCGACAGCGAGCGCGTCGAGGTGGTCGGTCCACTGAGTGAGGACCAGGACATTGCGGCCGTCTCGAACGGCGAGCGCGACATCGGCGGCGATCTGACGGGTACGGGCCTCGTCGCTGACCAGAGCGCGGAACACATCCTGGATCGCCGCGATCTCGCCGGTGCCGGCAGTGCTCTGGGTGTCGTGGACATGGAGACGGCGGGTCAGTGCGGCCGCCGCCGTCTCCGCGAGCGCGATTTCGTGGCGGACCGGGCCGCACTGCATCGTGATGATCGCCTCGAGCCCGTCGCGCCGGTACGGAGTCGCGGTCAACCCGAGCCACCGGCGGCACCGGGCATCGCGGACGGCGATCTCGAACGACCGAGCCGGGAGGTGGTGGCACTCGTCGACGATCACCAACCCGTATCCCTCGAACAGTGCCGACGCGCCGGAGCGGCGGGCAACCGCTTGCAACGTCGCGATGTCGATGATCCCCGACGGCTTCGCCGGGGCGGCGACACGACCGATCTGGCGCCGGCCGAGACCGAGATGCTCCATCAGTCGGGACTTCCACTGCTCCACCAGCGGTGTGCGATCAACGAGGATCAGTGTCGGCACCCGATGAGCGGCGATGACGGCACAGGCCATCACCGTCTTGCCAGCTCCGGTCGGAGCGACGAGCACCGCATGGTCGTGGTCGAGCAACTTGTCGACCGCCATCTGTTGGTGCGGCGACAGATCGATCGTCGGCGCGACATCGATCGCTGCCGGCTCGTTGCGTTGGTCGTCGAGATCAAACCGGCTTCCAGCCGATTCGATCACGCACCGGGCGGCGTCGAGCAGCCCGCGTGGGAGACCCAGCCGGTCGAGTTCCTCCACGTAGCAGCGGATCAGCCGCGGCGTCGCATGATTGGACAGGCGAAGGCGTTCGTTCTCGTAGAACTTCCGGTTGTGCAGCGACGCCAGATGCTTCAGCTGGGAGATCAGCCACGGCGGCAGTCCGATCCGTCCGATCGACAGCATCCCAGCCAACGTCGCGTGCACCACCGGTGGGGCCGGGTGACGGTCGCGCGCCTGCTCCCAATCGACCGCCTCGGCCCCAACTGGCAACGGCCGTACCGACTCAGCGATCGCTGTCAGTGCTTCCGGGCTCGCGAACGGTACGGCAGAGAGGAACGCCCACTGGTCCTCATAGGGCTCGAGTGTGGTCGGGTCGATGAACAGCGTGGTGCCGAGCTTACGACAGCCGCCTTGCAGCGGAAGTGCGATCAGGTTCCCGAACGAACCCTTCGGCATCACGTCCTGCGACGGGAACAACCGGTCATAGCTCGACAAGTCGATCTCGACCCGAGACGCCATCGCCCGTCGCAGCATCGCCGCGCCGACCTTGCGCGCATCAGCAGCAGGCACCGGGCCGGAGAACACCCACACGTGCCCACCATCGCCGGAACGTGAGCGTTCCAGCACGGCCGGCAACCCGGCCTGACGACACGCGTCGAGGTAGGCGAGCGCGTCGAGTGCCCACGAGCCCCCATCGAAATCACACGCCAGCAACCGGCAGCGATCGTTGTGCAGCAGCGGATAGAGCCCGGCCGAGACGTCGCCCGCCAGATGACGCTCGATCACCGCATCAGTGAACGGCTCGTACTCTCGATCAGGGCGTTTCGAGTTCGCCCATCCGCCGACCACTGCCGGCGACCACCCAGATTTCCCTGACCGATCGTTCTGCCACCGCAACGCGTAGACGTCATCCCGGCCAGCGAGCAGCGAGCGGAACAGCCCGACCTTCTCCGCTGGCGACGACCGCCGATCCACGGCGGGGCGCGGCGCAGCGACAGAAGCGAACAACGTTGGCTCCCAGGCCGCCGGTGGCTCGGCCTCCCGCTCACCAGTGAGCCCCAGCAGACCCCGCAACCGCTCGTTCTCGGCGCGCAGTGCCTCGACCTCCGCCAACGCCGAAGCCAGCTCATCCACCATCGACGGACCCGTCACCTCAGCGGCACCCACCATCGCCGGAACGCCGCCAACAGCCGCGCAGCGGCATGTGACTCGTCGGTGATCACGACGTCGAGCAAGCTCAACCGCTGCCGCCGACCATCGAGAGCGACGACCGCGACCAGCCCCCGTCGCTCATCACCGTCGAACTCGACCCCATCCAGCCTGCATGCCATCCCAACCGCCTCCGCCGCGACCGGGAGCCCCGCCTCGGCGAAAGCAGACTCGAACGCGCCGAGCTGCTCACTGTCGCCATATGCGTCGACCAGCACATCATCGATCAATCCATCCAGGTCACGGTCAGGACACGTCCCAGGCACATCCATCACCGTAGACCGGCGTCGGAGCCCAACCCTCGCCGCGCCACGTGCAACACAATCCCCAGGCAGGCCGCCCGATCCTGGCCATGGGCGGCAACTCGGAATGCCTGCTGATCTTCGGGTTGGTCCCGAACGGGTCAGCTGCCGATCACGTTCGCTTGGCCTACATCATCGAACGCAACCATCGCTTCTACGTCGTCACCACGACGGCATCGACCCGCTCACCGGGCGAGAACGACGCCGCTGGCACCCCGCCGGCCGCTCACGCTGCCTGTCGCCAACAACCCCGCGCGTGCTCAGCTCACGTGGCGCTCAACACCCGTGACAGTCGCCCGCTTCCTGACCGAGCAGTGGGTGCCACGACGACGAACGCAGCTCGGTGCCACCACCACCCATCGCTACCAGTGGATGATCGACAACTACATCAACCCTCGCATCGGCGACATCCCACTGCGCGCCCTACGAGTCCTCGAGCACATCGACCAACCTCTACCACGACCTCCTCACGCACGGCAGCCGCACGCGCGGTGAACTCGCGTCGAAGACCGTCTACGACGTTCACGTCATCATCCGTTCCTCGCTCACCGACGCCACCCGCCGCCACTTCGTCGACACCAACGTGGCGCTGGTTGCACATGCGCCGCGCGCACAACAGCGAGCGCGTCGCGGTCCCGAGACGTGGACCGCTTCGCAGCTCGGCCAGTACCTGGCGAGCGCTGCACACCTGCGCCTGTACCCGGCGTTGCATCTCGCCGCCTACACCGGAATGCGACGAGGTGAGCTCGCTGGACTCCGATGGGGCGACTGGCAACCCGCCACGCACCGCATCTCGGTCGCCCGCAGCCGACAAGTCGTCGGCGGACGATCCGTCGAAGTTCCCGTCAAGACACGCACCAGCCGGCGCTCCATCGATCTCGACCCCACCACCGAACAGGTACTCGAGCGATGGCGTCGCACCCAACGCAACGACGGCCACCCCGTCGATCTCGGCGATCCGGTGTTCACCAACATCCACGGCCACCCAGTGCACGCTGAGTCGATCAGCCAACTCTTCGGCCGGCACCTCGCCCGCACCGACATCCCACGCATCCGCTTCCACGATTATGCCACACCCATGCGAGCCTCCTCGTCGCCGCCGGCACACCGATCAAAGTCGTCTCCGAACGCCTCGGCCACGCCCACCCCGGCTTCACCAAGGCCACCTACCAACACCTCGTCCCCGGCATGAGCGCCACCGCCGCCCACGACTTCGCCAACCTCATCGCCGCCAACCGTGACGGCACGGCCGACATCGCCGAGGCCACTGCGTGGCGGTCAGCCAGTAGACGTCTACCGGACCGGTAGATCTTCCCGGTAGACGCGAATCAGGACCCATCCCGAAAGATAGGCCCTGACCTGCTGTTTCGTTGGTGGCGGGGGTAGGATTTGAACCTACGACCTTCGGGTTATGAGTGCGCCGACGCCCGTGGGAGCTGGTCGGCGGTCATCGGCGTTCTCCCTGCTGAACGAGCGAATCGGAGCCTACGCACGGCCCGTTCGTATGCGTTGGTAGGAGCCCGTTGGTCCTCGTCGTGTTGTACGACTGTTGTACGGGACAGCTCCCGAGCGGCGGCACCACGTCCGTCTGCACTGGTGGGTGCGAGTCATGCTGACACGGTGCTGACAGCGGCCGGTCAGGCTGCGTCGTCGCGGCCGAGGTGGATCGGCACCCGACGGTCCTCGTCGTCGAACACCGCGACGAGCTCCAGGCGGGCGCCGAGCGCCTCGAGGTACTGCCGCAGCGTCGACACGCGCACGTCGTCGGAGTGCTCGAGCTTGGAGATCGCCCCCTGCGTCACGTCGAGACGGCCGGCGAGCTCGGCCTGGCTGATCGCCTCACCATGACGAAGCTCGTACAGCCGGATCTCCTCCAACGTCTCGGCACGCAGACCGGCCAGCCGCTGCACAGCACCAGGCTTGGCGACCACGGTGTCGCGGAGTTCGGAGAACTTGGTTCGTGCCATCAAATCAATCCTTCCTCACCGAGCTCCCGCAGGTACTCGTCATACAGGTCATCAGCGAGCGGCGCCGCCCACTCGTACCAGTCGTTCCACTCGCCCGACTTGTCGCCGCCGAGCGACAGGATCGCCTGGCGTCGTGGTTCGAACGGGAACAACGCACCGCGCCCTCTTGGCCGCTCGCAATTCCTTCATCGACTGGTGACGTGAGCTGTGGATTCGGTCCACCACCGGACGACCCAAATCCGGGCCTCGCTCCGCGAGCAGATCGACCCGATCGGTGACGGCCCCGTTGTGCGTCGGACAGCGTCGACCACCACTCGGTGAACTGATCGGTGACCTCGACCTCCCACACCCAACCAGAATGAGCGATCACTCATTATGAGTCAAGGCTCATACCAGATCTCCTCCGGCGTCTGGGTACGCAGACCGGCGCGCCGCTCAACAGCATCCCCTGAACCCCGGAGCCGAGCACCCGCTACCCGGGCTCGGGTACGATGACGACGTGGCCAAGACCGCCGACGATCTGCGAGAAGAGGTACTCGCGCTCCCCACCCAGGAACGAGCGCGGATCGCCTCAGAGCTGCTGGCGAGTCTCGACAGCGAGACCGTCGACGAGAGCGAGATCGACGAACTGTGGTCGGCAGAGACGCAGCGACGAGCAGCGATGCTCGACGCCGGCGACGCACGAACGCTCACCTGGGGAGAGATCGAGCAGCGGTTCGCGAACCGCCGCGCCCAGCGCGACGCGTGAGCCTTCGTATCGAGTACCACGAACTCGTCGACACCGACCTCGAGCACGCCTGGACCTGGTACGAGGACCAAGAGCGAGGTCTCGGCGACCGTTTCCTCGACGCGGTCCTCGCAACCGTTGTCCGTGCCTCCCGATGGCCGAACTCCGGCTCTCCAGCTCTTCGTGACGACCGGGACGAGATCGTCGAGCGCAAGCTCCCCGCTCACGGCTTCCCGTACGCGGTGCGATACCGGATCCTGGATGACGACCGGCTGATCGTCATGGCGGTCCTCCACCAACACCGACACCCAGACTTCGGAACCGACCGCCGGCCCTGAGCCCGGCCAGACACCTCGCTGCTCGTCGCCGACGGCATCGCAGTCACTTGGCCGACGTCTCGCCGACAGGCTGTCAGCGAGATCACGCTCGTCCCGCTCTGCGACCTTCGGGTTCCGGCCCGAAGGTCCCGCCTGTTGTTGTCAAGTGTCGGTACCCGCCTGACAGTTCGTGTTCGGTACCTGCCTGACAGGTGGTGAGGGGTTCAGGCGGCGTTGATCCTGCGAGGTCTGCCGCCGGGGTTGGCGAGAGCGCCGTGTTCGCGGGTGCGGTCGTGTTTGATCCGATGCCGGCGGATGAGTTGCTCTCCGATCGCGATCTCGACGTGATCACCAACGACAGCGACTTGGACCTGCCGGCGCCGGTAGGCGTTCCCGGCCCGATAGTTCGCCCCGGCGAAGCTGACGTTGCCCGACGAGTCGACCTTGCGGCTGACCGTCACCACCGCAACGGTCGGCCGCGCTGCGACGGGTTCACGGCCGCGCGCTCGACGCTCGATACCGGCCTGCTGCTTGGTCGGGTCGTGACGGCGAGCGTGCGTCGCGATCAACACACCGCGATGGTGGAGCTGCACGAGCCCACCATCACAGACGACCTGCACGTCTTGGCCGGCGAGCCACACCCCAGCCTTGTAGTCAGCTGTGGCGAAACTGATCGTGCCCTTGCGGTTCACCCGCCGCGTCGCCGCCCGCGGCATCCCGACAGTCGGGTCCGGTTCGGGATCAGCGGTCGTGGCCGGTCCGATCGGGGTGCGGTCGGCGAGCTGGAACCGGTCCCACGGGGTTGCCATCCCGAGCGACTGATGCGGCCGCACACGGTTGTAATGCTCGACCCACCGATCGAGCTGCGCCTGCGCATCCGCCATCGACTCGAAGACCTTGCCGTCGAGGAACTCGCGGCGCAGCGTCTTGTGCCACCGCTCGACCTTGCCCGTCGTCGTTGGCGAACGAGGCCTGGTAAGGATGTGTTTGATGCCGTTCTCCCTGCAGATCCGGTCGAACAACACCTCACCGGTCCCCGGACCGAACCGGCCCGTGAACACCTTGCCGTTGTCGGTCAGGATCTGTGCGGGCACACCATGACGACGCATCGCCAACGCGAGCGCATCACACGTCGGTCGAGCTGTCGCCCGCACCACGACCTGCGCCGACACACAAAACCGACTGTGGTCATCGACGCCGGACACGATCTTCGCTTCGCTGCCATCGGCGAGTTTCACGCCGCCGACGATGTCCATCTGCCACAACTCCATCGCCCGCGAACGTTCCCACCGCTTGTAATCCGACCGCTTCCGCTTGCGTGCCTGCGGCGTGATCAACCCATGACGGACCAGGCACCGATGGATCGCAGACAACGACGGCAACGCCACGACCTCGGCGCGTTCGAGCTCATGCAGCAACGTCCTCGGACCCCACCCCGGATGCACCCGGCGCAACTCCACGAGGCACGCTTCGATCTCGGCGGGCATCTGATGCGGACACGACAACGGCCGCGCTGAACCATCCACCAGACCAGCCAGACCCTTGGACGCATACCTGCGCAACCACACGTGCACCGTCTGCCGCGCAACCCCATGCCGACGAGCAACATCAGTCACCGACGCCCCATCGTTCACGACCTCGAGCACGGCCTGATAGCGCTGTTCCACGACGCTGAGCTCCACGATCACCAGCGAGACCCCCTCGGAATCGAGACGAGCCCCAAGCGCTCGTCACCGAGAAGGCTGACCCAGCAGAACAGCCACGAGTGTCAGGCAGCTACCGACACCACTGTCGCCCAGCTACCGGAACCGCGTCCCGAAACTGTCACCCACCTACCGAAGCCACGATGTCCAGCATGAACCGAAGTTGCACACCCGCCTGTTGTATCGCTGTTGTACGAACACCGACCGAGAACGTCAGAGGCCCTTTCCGATCTCCCGGAAAAGGCCTCTGAGCTGGTTCTTTACTTGGTGGCGGGGGCAGGATTTGAACCTGCGACCTTCGGGTTATGAGCCGACAGCATCACGTGCGGTCTGATCGGCGCTCGGATGCGGCGGTCCAGCTAGACCGCCGTTTCGCCGTTGCTGGATGTCCGTCTCGTCTGCGCCCGTAGGCACCCGTTAGTGCCGGTGGTGTTCGCGTGGTGTTCGCGCACGAGACGACTCAGGCAGGGTCGGGCAAGCCTTCTCGCACCTGACTGACGAAGTTGGGCAGGACACTCTCGAGCCGGTCGAGGAGTTCGTGAACGGTCATCGGCGGGCGGGTGCGCCTGCGAGCGATGTCGGACAACGCGGCGTGGGCCCGCGATGGGTCGCTCTCGGCAACGGCCACAGCGAAGCTGTCCGGATCGACGGCTTCGACGCCGTGGGGTTCACACGCGCTCGCTGGGAAGTCACGCAGGTTGAACGTGACGATGGTGTCGGCCTCGACATGCACGGCGAGCGCGAGGACGTGCCGGTCGTGCTCGTTGACCGGCATCGCCGCAACGAGCGCCTCGGGCGCTTCGTCGAGTGCACCGGGCACGGCACGGTTCATCCGATCGATCCGGTAGGCGATCGCGTCCGGGGAGAGGTCGGCACGCTTCGCGAGGTTGCGGCAGACTTCGTCGAGGATCGTCGGTGACCAGTGCACGCGGACGAGTCGATGTGCTGCGAACGTCAGAAACAGATCGGTCAACTCGATCGAGTACAGGACGTTCGCGTCGACAACCCCTACCCGACCAGACACCGCCACAGGTTCAGTCGTACAGGCCGAGATCTTCGGCTTGGCGGGTCAGCTCGTCGAGCGCTTCACGAGCAGCAGCGTCTTGGCGGTCGCGGTAGGCGAGCACATCCACGAGCCTCAGCCGGCGATGTGTTCCCACCATCCGGAACGGCAGCGCTCCACCCTCGAGGAGCTTGATCAGATGCGGCCGGCTCACATTCAGCAGCTCGGCAGCGTCGACCGTCGTCAGCTCGGCCTGCAATGACGCCACCGTCACTCCGTGCCCAGCCTTGAGATGCTGCACGATCGCCATCAGCACCCCCACCAGCTCAGCTGGCACGTCCACGGTGTCACCGTGCGCGTCCACCAACCGGGCCGACACCTCACCATCACGAGCAAGAGCCCGCTCGATCACCGCCAACTCCCGCGCCTCGACCGCGCCGGGCCTGATCTCCACAGCACTCGACATGGGTTGAAACCTACCTCGCAAACGCAATAGGTGCAACACACGGCTAGAGGTCGGGCCTCAGGCTTGCCCGCGTCATCCACATCCAGAGATGACCCGACTGTTGCGCTCGTGTCTGGATCCAATCTGTTGACGGCTGCCGGAGGGCTGCGCTTCGGGTCAGCCAGGGACGGGCCGATCGAGTCGCACGACGAGGAACGACTCCGCGCGGTGCCGGTAGGAGTCGGTGATCAGCTCGACGGCTTCCTCGTGGTCGATCCGGTCGAGGCGCACGAGCAGAGTCGGGTGGTTGTCGTAGTGACTGGTGGTGAAGAATGTGCTGGGTTCCGCTGCGACGAGGGCGTCTCGTTCGTCGATCGAGTCGACCCAGACGACGAGCGCTTCCCGGTTCGTCTCGCACCCAGGTGAACATCCGGCGTTTGGTGCGCCACGACAGACGACCGCCGTAGGACGCCTGCTCGAACGAACCGGGCAACCCCAACGCAATCGTGCGGATCTCCTCGATGCTGATCACCTCACACCACTTCTGGTTCGTCGGTTCCATCGGAGACGAGCGCGACAATGTCGTCGGCGCATCCCCAAGAGAGAGTGACGCCGAGCCCGCCGTGGCCGTAGTTGTGGATCAGCCGCGGGCCGGACGGTCGGGATTCTTCCTCGACGCGGACGCCGGGACGGGCGGGTCGGATGCCGCTGGTGTGGCCGAGGACCGCGGCGTCGGCGAGTCGGGGTTCGACGTGCCCGGCTGCGGTGTGCAGCCGGGAGCCGGTGACGATGTCGGGTGTGGGGTGATCGGCGTCGTCGTCGATGATCCCGCCAATCAGGACCTTGTCGCCGTGGGGCATCCACGCCACCCACTCGGCCTGTCCGGGTGGTCCTTCCATGAAGCATGAGTCGATGCCCGGGTTGGCGACAACGGTGTGCATGCCCCATTGGCCGGTCAGGGTGTCGTCGCCGGTGAGCGCTCGTGCACCGATGCCCGCACAGTTGATGACGACGTCGCCGGTAAGGTCGTCGAGCGACCCGACGCGTCCGATCTCGATCGTCCCTCCCGCAGCGCGATACCGATCTACGAGGTAAGGCAGATAGTGGGTCATGTCGACCACGGTCATGTCCAACCAGAACCCGTACGGGAACCCGGCCGGCAGCTCGTCGGGTCGCGCCGATCGGTAGCCGGGCCACCCGTCGATGCCGGGCGGTCGGGCGTCGCTCGAACGCGAGCCGAGCAAACAACGCTCGATGCGAACGCCGGCAGCCACACCGCTGGCACGGATCGTGTCCATCTCGGCGACCGTCGCACGTTCCCAGCCCGGGACACGGTCCATCGGCTGCGCGAACGCGAGGCCGACCATGCCGGTCGCCGCCATCGACGACGTAGCCGTCGGCTCGTCCACGGTGACCGAGCGCACGCTGTGGCCGTTCTCGGCGAGCCGGATTCCGGTCGACAATCCGATCACACCGGCACCGACCACGGTCACGGCGCTCATGCCGGCTCGCCGCCGTAGCTGCCGAAGCTCCAGATGTTGCCCTCGAGGTCGGTGACGCTGAACCCGCGGCCGCCGTAGTCGTGCTCCACCAGCGGTGAGAACACCGCCGCACCGTGTGCGATTGCACGATCGTGCACCGCATCCGGATCCGAGGTCACGACGTAGACCGACGCAACCCCGGTCGGCCGCTGCGAGAACCTGTTGCCCGGCCGATTCGCGGAGCCGAGCATCACGCCGCCGCCCTCGGGCCACGTCAGTTGCGCATGCTCAACCACGGCGTCGTCGGTGTCGTTGGGGACGACGAGCGACTCGGCGAAGCCGAAGGCGTCGACGAGGAACCGGATCGCTGCACGGGCGTCGGTGTAGACGAGAGTTGGCCACACGTGAGCCGCGGGGGCTGTGTCGTTGTCGTTCATGGGACAACTCTGACCGAGCAACGGGTCAGGTGTCTTGAACGAAAGTGATCATCTCGTCGGCCATCCACGCAGTCGGGGAGCTGCCGGCGAACTCGTGGAAGTCGCGGGTCATGTGCGCCTGATCCGCGTACCCGCACGCTGCTGCGATGCTCGCGAGCGAGGGACGGGTCGGCAGCCGCAGCATCCGCTGGGCACGCTCGAAGCGAACGACTCGCGAGATCACCTTCGGCGACATCCCGAACGCCGTCGTGAACCGCCGCGACAAGTGCGGGCGGCTCCACCCCACCGAATCGGCCAGCTCACCGATTTCGATCGCGCCGTGGCCTCGCACCAGCGCCGACCATGCATGTGCAAGCTCTGGCGCCATCACATCGTCGGGAGACAACCTGTCGAGCAGCACCGCGTCGAGGATCGCCCATCGCGCTCGCCACGACCGTGCCTGTGACAGTCGCTCCACCAACTCGTCCGCGACATCGGGGACGACCGCGTCGAGGTGAAGCACCTGATGAGCCAGCGCCCCAGCGGGGATCCCGAACAACGCAGCGACGCCTGCGGGCGTGATCGAGAGCTGTACGCCGTGCTGGTGGCCATCATGGCGGATCATTGCGGGACGCGCGTGTAGCCCTGCGAGCATCGCCCAGTAGCGGTCGCGTTGAACGAACGACCCGTCGACGTCGACCGGATCGTCGAACGCCACGATGAACGTCAACGACTTCGACGGCAACCCCACGTGCACACCTGGCGGACCACCACGGATCCGGTAGCCGCTGTAGTCGCCGACGAACGGCCGCAGTCGTGGATGCGGAACCCCTACCACGAACTCGCTCACCACCTCCACCGGCACAACGGTAGTGACACAACGAGCCCGTCAGATCGGCCGAGACGGAGCGTTGATCCGGTCGACTCCTGTCCGGAACGAGTTCCACGGTTGCGGGCATGACCGAGTTCACGGATCAGGACCTCAGCGGCGCCCACATCGAGCGCGTCACGTTTGACGGCGCCACCTTCCACCGGGTGAGCTTCGACGACGCGATCTTCCGGCGCGTGCACCTCAACCGGACCGAGATCCGCGGGGCGATGATCGAGGGGGCTCGTTGGTCCGGCGTCGAGCTGTCCGACGTGGTGATCAACGGCGAACTGCAGAACGTGACCGTCAACGGCGGCGGCATCGAGGCGATCGGGTTGACATCTCTAGAGATTGCCCCTCGGCCTTGCCACTACGGTCGCAGCCGTGGATGCACGACCGCCTCGCGTGTTCAACGACGAACGCCGCACTCTGCTCGCTCACCTCCAGTTCCAGCGCGAGTCACTGCTCCGCAAGATCGACGGTCTCACGCCGGCGCAGCTGCACTGGTCGCCGGTCGCGTCCGGCACCTCGATGCTGTGGCTGTTGCGCCACGCAGGATTTGCCGAGTCGATCTGGGTGCTTGATCGCTTCGCCCGTCTCGGCATCGATCCCGACCTGCTCTGCAACGACCTGCAACCGCAAGACACCTTCGCCTCACTCGACGCCCGGTACCGCAACGTCTGGACACTCGTCGACGGCGTCGTCACCGACAACGACCTCGACGCAACCTGCCAGGTCGACGACGACATGAGCAACCCCGACCTGCGCTGGGTCATCGCCCACCTGTGCACCGAGACCGCACGCCACGCCGGTCACGCCGACATCATGCGTGAACTCCTCGACGGCGCCACCGGAAGGTGAACCTGTTCGGCACCCGCTGGCGCAGAACCCTTCAGGCGATCATGGACTTCACATGTTGACCTGGTCCACGCCCGATCGCCTCGCTCACATCACCCGAGATCGCGACGACCTTCGGGTTTGGTCCCGAAGGTCAACGTTGTTCGCGTTCTGTTCGCGTTCTGTTCGCGTTCTGTTCGCGTCGAGCGCTACCGACAACGTCAGAGGCCCTTCCCGGTCTCTCGGAAAGGGCCTCTGAGCTGGGCCTTCTTGGTGGCGGGGGCAGGATTTGAACCTGCGACCTTCGGGTTATGAGCGTGCAGGTCAACGTGTGCGGGGCTGTGCAGCGGGTCGCGTCTGTCCTGGTCGCGCGGGCTGCGGCGCCACCGATCGTGGGTTCCCGTGGGTGCGTAGGAGGTCGTAGGTCGGGCGGGCGTTGACATCGCGTTGACAGGCGTTGCCGACTGAGCGGGGTCATGCGTCCTGGAGCGTGCGCGCTCCCACGCAATGGAGCGAGGGCCTCTGATCGCGCACGAGAACCGACGACGGCCGTCGGGGATACCGGCGCGACGCGGTCGGACGAGTGGCCACGTCAGCCCCTGACAGCCGATGACGACCATCGGGTTCGCCGCCTTGACGGATGCTGCGTCCGACCGACAAGCAGGCCGGCGTACGCCACGTCCGAGCGCGAGCGTCCTCGCGACCTGTCGGCCGACCCATCGGTCGAGTCAAACGTGCGGCGCTTGGTCAGCCTTGCTTTCGGGGCCACTGGTTGGCGCGAATGTTGCGCTGGGCGAGCTGCGCGGTCTCGTCGATCCGCTTCGCGCGGGTGGGCTCGGTCTTGGCAGCGTTGATCCACTCGAGGATGCCTCGACGCGCTGATGGAGGGAAGGCGTCAAAGTTCGCTTGTGCGGGCAGGTGAGCGGCGAGCGCGGCGGCGAGATCGTGGGGGATCGTGAGTTGGTCGACGGCGTCGAGTCGGTTCCAGCTGCCGTCGTGCTTCGCTCGTTCGATGGCGTCGAGCCCGGCATCGGTGACGAGTCCGGCGGCGAGCAGCCGATCGAGTCGGTCCTTGTTGACCTTCGACCAGCCGCTGCCGGGCTTGCGTGGCGTGCAGAGCAAGGCGGTGCGGCGTTCGTCGATCCGGGCGGGGCGCGAGTCGATCCAGCCGAAGCAGAGGCATTCCTCGTTGAGGTCGACGGCGCTCACGAATTCCTCTCCCGGCGCCAAGGCCTTCTTCTTGACGGTGACCGCCCACACGCCGGTCGAGCGGTGATGTTCACGTTGGAGCCATCGTCGCCACGCGGCCCGGGACGTGACCTCGACGAGGGGCAGATCGGGGCGGAGTTCGATGCTCATCGCCGCGTCTTCGGCGCTGGTGTGCGGAGCCCGTCGAGAATCATGTCGACGAGCGCGGTCGCCGTGGCGGGGTCGAGCGGCGCGTGTTCGAGCAGCAGCCGGTACCACGCGGCGCCGAGCAGGGTGTCGACCACGAGACCGGGATCGGTTCCGGCACGGAGTTCGCCGCGCGCGATCCCTCGGTCGATGGCGGCGCGGATCGGGCCCCACCAGTGGCGGTGAAGCTCGACGTACTGGGGGTGGAACGTCGGGTCGAGTTGGGCTTCGGCCATCAACGTCTTGTTGGCGAGCGCCGTGCCGGATCGGAGATCGGCCTGCAACATGAAGACAGGCTCGAGGATCGCCAGCAGGTCCCGCCGCACGTCCCCGGTGTCGGGCGGCTCGACCCGCTCGTCGCTCGCGTGTGTGAACGCTTCGAGCACCAGGGCCGGCTTCGACCCCTGCCACCATCGGTAGATCGTCTGCTTGCCGACACCCGCACGACGGGCGACCCCCTCGATCGTCAAGTGGCGGTAACCGACCGCTTCGAGGAGCTCGACCGTGGCATCGAGCACCGCCCGATGGCTGCGTTCGCTGCGACGGTCGGCATCCGGGACTTTCCCCACAACCTCGACCATATCACTTGACGAGACGCCCCGTCTCGCCACAGAATGTCCAGTGCGAGACGCCCCGTCTCGCCGAAGGTGTCGATCGAAGGAGTGCGCACATGGCCGAGCGAGCGTTGGTGACCGGAGCCGGGCGGGGCATCGGAGCGGAACTGGCTCGCCAGCTCGCAGCCATCGGATACGAGGTGCTGGTCGCCGGGCGCGATCTCGACGCGGCGGAGGTCGTGGCGTCGTCGCTGCGCGGCGACGGTCTGGCCGCCCGAGCCGTGCGACTCGACCTCGACGACGCGGCCAGCATCTCGTCCTTGGCCGAAGCGCTCGGCGACGAACCGCTCGATGTGCTGGTCAACAACGCCGCCGCGTTCGCCGACTGGTCCGAGACGGCATCCACCGCCGACCTCGACGCCGCGCGCGCGGTGATGGAGACCAACCTGTTGGGCACCTGGGCAGTCATCCAAGCCGCACTGCCCGCGCTGCGTCGATCCACCTCCGCACGAATCGTCAACGTCGGCAGCGGCTCGGGCTCCCACGGCGATTCGGCGTTCGGGCTCGCGGTCAACCCTGCGGCGGCGAGCTACGCCATCTCCAAAGCAGCCGTGCACGCCCTCACCGCGAAGCTCGCCACGGAGTTGTCCGCTGACGGCATCCGTGTCGACGCCGCCGACCCCGGCCTCACCGCGACCGCACCCGGCATGGAAGCCATGGGCGCCCGACCCATCCCCGACGGCGCCCGCAGCATCATCGACGCCGTCCTGCGCGACCCGACCGCACCCACAGGCACATTCACACGCGACGGACACAACCTCCCGTGGTGAGTTCGAACGGCCGGCGACGGGTTTTCGCCCTCGAGCGCCACGGACTCGACCCCATCCCCGAGGATCGCCGAACACTCAGCCTGCGCGGGCTGTTCGACACCTGGGTGGGCTCGAACCTGTCGCCGCTCACAGTGTCACTCGGCGTGTTCATCTACGCGCTCGGGCTTCCCGTCTTAGCGGGGTTCGTTGCAGTCTTCATCGGCTGCTGCGGGTTCGCGCTTGCCGGCATCGGTGCCGTCGCCGGCACACGGACGGGACTTCCGAACCAGCGGCTCAGTGAGCGCACCTTCGGTCCCACCAACCGGATCAACGCGCTCCTCAGTTGGTTGCTCACGATGACGTTCCAGGTCTTCAACCTCGTCGCGGCAGCCCTGGCCGCGTCTGCGCTGTTCGATCTGTCCGGCGTCGGCTCCGGGGACTCGTGGCGGTTCGCCGCGGTCACGACCGTGTTCGCCGTCACCGCGCTGTTCTCGGTGTACGGCCACGCTGTCGTGGTGTGGGCGCAGAAGCCCCTCGGGATCGCGCTCGGCATCTGCGCGCTGCTCATGTTGGCAACGACACTTGGCGACGTCACGCCCACCACCGCCTCGGCAGAAACGTCCGGCGACCTCCGTGCCTGGACGATTGCCGTTGGATTGGTGTTTGCGTCGACCCTCGGCTATGTCCTCGTACCGGCCGACTTCTCGAGATACCTGCCGAGCGCGACGCCGGCACGTTCGATCGTGCGCGCCACCGTGGCAGGGTGCCTGATTCCCAACCTCGGCCTGATGGGCGTCGGCATCCTCCTCGCAGCGACTGGGGACGTCGCAGCGCTGGGGGCCGATCCCATCGGGGGAACAAGGTCGCTGCTTCCGGGATGGCTGTACGTCGCCTGGTGCGTCGTGGCGTTGGCGGGATGTGTCGCCAACAACTCGGTGATCGCGTATTCGTCCGGGCTGTCCGCCCAAACGGCAGGCCTCCCACTCCGGCGATGGCAGGCAACGCTTGTCGACGCAACGGTCGCCTTCACCGGAACGTGCTTCATCCTCTTCGGCGGACGCGGGGACCTGCTGGACTGGTTGACCGTGGCGGTGTCGACGTCGGTCGTCTGGCTCGGACCCTACGCTGCGGTCTGGATCAGCGATCTGCTGCTGGCCAACCGTCGACACGCTCCGATCAGCGATGGGCCGGTGGCTGACCGTCGGATGGCGGCATGGGCCGCAATGGCAAGTGGCACTGTTTCAGCGGTGCCGTTCCTCTCGCACTCCAAGTGGACGGGTCCTGCGGCCGAGGCCCTCGGATCGATCGATCTCGCGTGGTGCGTCGGCCCGGCTGTCGGGGCCATCGTGTACGTAGCGGCCAATGCTGTCGTGGAGCGACGAACGGCAGGCCCGGCATAGCTCGAAGAAGGTCGATGGCCCAACCAGTCCGGCTCAGCCCCGCAGCTGCAAGCACTCCGTTCCACAGCAACGCTCACCCGGTCCACGGGAGATAGAGGCTCATGGCCGTCGCGCTCGACCGAAACCCGGCACGCTCGTACAGCGGTCGGGACATCCTCAGGCGATGAGAACAAGCCGACAAACGAGCCGGACGGGGCAACCGCTCTGACTTGCTCGATGAGTGACGCCACGATCGCAGTGCCGACACCGAGCGAGTGAAAGGCCGGGTCGACGGCGACGTCCTGGAGATAGAAGAAGATCGCGCCGTCACCCATCACCCGGCCCATGCCGATGGCGCGACCGTCGAGGATCGCGGTCGAGAAGGCCAGCGACGCCGCCAGCGCTCGACGTGCCCGATCCTCGTTCGCGTAACGCTCCCAACCAACCGCCCGGCAGAGTCGTGCGTACTCCGCCGGCGTCGGCGCGAGCGTCGTCATCTCCCAGCGTCCGGGCGTGTCGGTCATCGCCGCAACCTACAAGCCGATCGCTGCCGCTCGTCGTGCAGCCGCATTGCATGCGAGCGGCCGCACCTCGCCCGGACCAACCTGCTCAGCGACGCGATTGACGGACCGCGAGGACGAGGCTCGGGGCGCCGAGCAGGAGCGCGAACACCGTCCAGTAGACGGCACTGACCTCCTCGTAGCCGAACTCGATGGTGGCCCGGTCGGAGAAGGCGACCGGGAGCAGTGCCGCATTGGCGCCCAGGAACACGACGATGGCCACGAGCCGGAACGCGTCGACGTACACCGAGTCGCGGTCGCGACGCATCCGTTCATCGAGCACATGGTCCGGTAGATCGGCGGCACTGCGAACCGCCACACGCAACCACAGGTAGACACCGACCACGCCGAACACTGCGAGGACGCCGACGATCGAGCCCCCGAGGATCCAGCACAACGGCACCGCGACGGTGACGCTCACGTAGACGGCCGCAACGGCACGCAGCGCTCGCGGGGTCCGCAGTCGATCGTACGACGTGTCGTCCAGCATCCTGGCGCCGCTCTCGGCGACCATCTCACGGTTGCGTTCTGCCGCAGCAGACCAACGAGACATCGCTGCTCCTCACTCGTCCACGCGCCGTGCGGGCGCGTCCGACACGCCGGACGGGTCCAGCCAGAACAGCTCTTCGACGCGGCGCCCGAGCAGGTGCGAGATCCGCAAGGCGAGCGCGAGGCTCGGGCTGTATTCGCTGCGCTCGAGGTAGCCGACGGTCTGGTAATGGACGCCGACCGCATCTGCGACCTGTTGCCTGCTGAGCTGACACCGTTCGCGCACCTCGGCGATGCAGTTCTGCACCCGCTCGCCATCGGCGGTTCTCGGCTTCCGACCCACGAGCACAGTATGAATGCTACATAGCATTCTTGCAACATGCCCGGGTTGACCAAGCGCTGCTCGTGCTTTCACGCCCACGTCTCGTCGAACGCTCGCAGGGTCGTCCACGTTCGACGCCTGCACGCCCGGTGGTCGTGGTGCACCCGTTCGGGCGTGAATCTTTGATGAACCACCGAGCACGGCCACGCACCGGGCGCGCCACCCCAGTACCGTCGTATATGTGGATCTGCGCAGGTTGCGCTACTTCCTCGTGCTTGCGGAGGAACTGAACTTCCAGCGGGCAGCGATGCGCGTACCGATGGCCCAGTCCAGCCTGTCCGAGCAGATCGCCAAGTTGGAGGCCGAGCTCGGCACGTCGTTGCTCGTACGAAGGCCACGGAGCTGCGAACTGACGGCCGCCGGCCGGCAACTCGTCGAACTCGGCCCAGATCTGCTGGCCGAAGCCGCAGCCGTGGCTGCGACCGTGAAGCCATCACCCGGACCCGGGCCCGAGGCACTGATGTCACGCCGGCAGTACGACGCAGTGCTGGGGGTCGTCGAGGACGTCGCTGGAGCGACGTCGCCGGCTGATCTGGCAGACCGACTGTTCGGCTCGGTGTCGAGCCGATTCGGCTACGGCAACCTCGGGGTGGGCTACCTGATGGCCGACGGGACGACGGGTGGTCTGTTCAGCGATCACCCACCGGACTTGTTCGACTGGTGGTTGGAGAACGAGATGGCCGAGGACCCGCTGGAGTCACCCGAGGCCGTCCGAGATGAGCAGCGCGACGGGGTGTGTTCGTTGAGCCGTCTGCCGGCCGAACTCGGCGGTGGGGAGGTCGCCGGCCAGATGCGGCGGCGGCTCCACGCCGAGGACATCGCCAACATCCATCTCCTCGATGGCGGCAACTACGTGGGTTTCCAGGTCAACGTCGACCACACCTTCGACGCATCGGAGTATGCGGCGCTGGGACGGCTGGGACGGGCTCTGCAGTCGGCGATTCGGTTCAGCGAGCCGTCGCAACGACGACCCGCGCACTGATCGCCGCCCGGACCGTCCCAGCCGCAGGGTCGTCGTGTACGGGCGTTCCGAGGTGCTGCCCTGTACGCGCAGCAGCTCCGGCAGTGTGGGCCGCCGGAGCTACCGCGAGACGGATCGGTGCAGTCGTCGATGTTTCGTGAGTCATCACCGCGGGCCTGTTCCCTGACCGCGGGAGGGTCGTGCGAGGGCTCAGTGGAGGGTGGCGACGAACTCCCGAAGATCCGCTGCGACGATGTCGGGCTTCTCCCACTCTGGGAAGTGTCCGCCTCGCCCCGCCTCGGTCCAGCGGGTCACGGGCCCCGACCGCTCGACCCACTCGCGGGGTGTGGCGAACATGTCGCCGGAGAACTGCAGGCGAGCGGACGGGGCCATGACGGCTCCCCACGAACCGGGGTCTCGTGCCGTCTCGTAGTAGAGACGCATGGAGGAGTTAATGGTCTCGGTGACCCAGTAGATCGTGAGGTTGGTGAGGAGGTCGTCGCGTGAGACGGCGGTCTCGAGATCGCCGTCGTGGTCGGTCCAGCGCCAGAACTTCTCGACGATCCATGACGCGAGGCCGGCGGGCGAGTCGTTGAGCGCGGCGGCAACCGTCTGTGGCTTCGACGAGTGCATCTGGGCGTAGGCCATCTCGGTCTGCATCCAGCGTTGTGCGTTGGCGACGAACTCCTGCTCGGCTGCGGTCAGGTCGCTGGGCACGTCCATCAGGAACGGGTTGGTCCCGGACGTGTGGATGGCGACGACGGCGGCGGGCTGCGCGATGGCCATCTGCGTGGCGACGCCGGCGCCGAGATCGGTGGCGCGAATCGCGTAACGGTCGTAGCCGAGCCCGGTCATCAGGTCGTGGAACAGCTCACCGATCTTGCCGACGCTCATGCCGCGCTGCGCTGGCCGGTCGCTGAAGCCGTAGCCCGGCAACGACGGTACGACGGCGTGGAACGCGGCGCCAGGAGCCGAGGTGTCGGTGAGCATCGGAATGATCTGTTCCATCTGCACGAACGATGACGGCCACCCGTGGAGGAGCAGCAGGGGTGTGGCGCCGGGATCAGCGCTCTGCTCGTGCACGAAGTGCACGCCCGTGTCACCGATGTCGGCTCGGAACTGCGCCAGCTCGTTGAGGCGGGCCTCGGCCTTGCGCCAGTCGTACGAGTCGCGCCAGTGCTCGACGAGGTCACGGAGATAGTCGGCGTTGGTGCCGTAGTCCCATCCCGCCTCTGCGACGGAGTCGGCGAAGCGTGTGGCGGCGAGGCGACGATGGAGGTCGTCGAGGACTGCTTGGGGGACGTCGATCGAGAACGGTTGTGTCTTCACTGGGTTGGCTGCCTTTCGTTGATGTGGTGTGCGGTGGACGTGGAGCGGTTCGATGATCGAAGCGCGAGGTGTGCGGTGACGGCTGACACAACGGCAACGACGGCCGCGACGGTCCACGCCGCCTGGTAGCCGTCGACGGCCGCTCGGGCCGCGTCACCGGTGGTGCGGCCCGCGGTCGTGGCCACGGCGACCAGCGCTGCGATGCCGAGCGAGAAGCCGAGCTGATTGCTCGTGTTGATCAGTCCGGATGCTGTGCCCGTGTCGTCAGGGGCGACACCGTCGTTTGCTGCCACTGTCACGGCGACGAACGCGCCGCCGACACCCGCACCGAACAGCAGGAACGGCGCGACGATGTCTCGGACGTAGCCGCTGTCCAGGCCGAGCCGAGCGAGCAGCACGAACCCGGCGCCCATCGACAGGAACGACGCCACGAGTACGACACGAGGTCCGAGACGACCCATCAGCCGCCCGGCCAGATTGCTCGCGATGAGCGCCGTGAGCGTCAACGGGAGCACTGCCAGACCGGTCCGCAACGCGCTGTAGCCGAGCGACCCCTGCAGGTAGAGCGATGTGAAGAAGCTCTGGCCGGCAATGAGAGCGGCCACGGCGAGACCCGCAACGTTCGCCGCCAGCACCGAGCCGGTGCGCAGCACTCGGGGCGGAACGAGCGGGCTCACCGTGTGGCGTTGAACGACGACGAACAGCCCGAGGCCACCACCGGAGCCGGCGAGCAGCGCGACGGTCGTGGGATCGGCCCATCCTGACGTCGGTCCTGCCGTCAATCCTTGGATCAGTGCGGCCAGCCCTCCGGTCAGCAGCACCGCGCCGGCGACGTCGAACCGCCCCGTCGAGCGAGCATCGACGCGAGGCAGCACGAGCCGAGTAGCGAGCGCGAGTCCGCCGGCCACCGGGACGTTCACGTAGAAGATCCACGGCCAGCCGGGACCATCGGTGAGTAGACCGCCGAGCAACAATCCTGCGGCGCCGCCGGCGGCGGACGCGGCCCCCCAGACCCCGAGCGCCCGCTGCCGAGCTTCGTCCTCGGGGAACGACTCTGTCAGCAGCGCCAGCGCAGTGGGCGAGATCAGTGCTGCCGCGGCCCCTTGGATCGACCGGCCGATCAGGATCACTGCCTCATTCGACGCGAGGCCGCACAGGACCGACGCTGCTGCGAACAGCACGAGCCCGACCCGCATCGTGCGTGCCCGACCGAACCGGTCGCCGACTCGTGCTCCGACCACGAGCAACCCACCGAACGTCAGCGCGTAGAGCGACACGACGTACTGCAGATGCGCCTGCGTCATCGCGAGATCCCGGCCGATGGCGGGCAAGGCAACCGACACGATCGACGCGTCGAGGACCACGAGGAACTGCGAGGCCACCAGGACCGGCAGTGTGAACCTGCTGACCGCCGGTCGTGCGCCAGCCGAAACGAGACTTGTCATGGCTCACATGACGCCGCAGATCGCGGGCTGCGAGCAATCGGAAGTTCCGATTGCTTCCCGTGGTCGCGCAGCAGCCCAATAGCGCTCGTGGACAACCACTTCGATGAGACCGACCATGTCGGGGCACGAATGACGCCGCGGCACCGTCGGGCCGGCCGCACCCTGCACGCTCCTTCTGCGATGTCGTCACCTGACGTCCACGGGTTGCGTTCGCTGACGTCTGGAGGGCTTCGGTGATCGTCAAGCGGAACCTGAACCCGGTGAAGGTGCTGTCCTACGTGCGTGCGCCGCTCGCGTACGCCGCCGTCGTCGCGATCGTCGTCGTGCTGGCTCGGCGAACGACCGATTCGGCTCAGCTGGTCGTGCCGTTCGCACCGGTCGGGACACTTGGTGCCGCGCTCGCGATCTTCGTCGCGTTCCGGAACAACGCCTCCTACGCACGCTGGTGGGAGGCCCGCACGGTGTGGGGGAACATCCACAACAACGCCCGGATCCTGGCCAGACAGCTCGTTGCGTCCACGGACAACGCACTCGCGTCGGGCACCGGTGGCTCCACCGACGACGTGCTCGCTTACCGGCGAGAGCAGGCGCTCCGGATCATCGCGTTCGCGCACGCGTTGCGGATCGAACTGCGTGGCACCGGCGACTGGGAGCGACTCCGGCCGTACCTCCCGTCCGACGAGTTCCGGGCGATCGTCGACGCGGACGGACGGTCCAACCTTCTGCTGCAGCGCCTCGGCGTACGCATCAAGGACGGCGTGCGCCTCGGCTTGGTCGGCCAGTTCGATCCGATCACGCTCGAACCGAACCTGGCGGCGCTCAACGGATGGGCGGCAGCGTCGGAACGCATCGAGCAAACCCCTACCCCGCGTCAGTACGACTACTTCACGCGAGTCGCGATCGCCGCGTTCTCCACGCTGTTGCCCTTCGGCCTCGAAAGCGTCGTTCCCACCGCCCAGGAGTGGCTGGTCGTCGTCCTCAGCATCGTCGTCGCCGGCGTGTTCATCATCCTCGAGCGTGTCGGCGCAATCGTCGACGCCCCCTTCTCGAACACGAACACCGACATCCCGATGACCGCCATCTGCACCGCGATCGAGCGTGACCTGCTCGAGCAGATCGGCGACGCCGATCGCCCGCCAGCCGCAGTAGCCGTCGACGGCTACCTGTGGTGAACCCACACGTCAACAAGGAGAGCACCATGTCCTCGATCGTCCTCGTCCACGGAGCCTGGTCCGATGCCACCGCGTGGTGGCAGGTGGCCGAGCAGCTCGCCGATGCGGGGCACCAGGTCGCCGCACCCGACCTGCCAGCGCACGGCACCGACCCCACCGATCCCCACGACGCGACACTCGACGGCTACGTCGCCACCGTCCTCGCCGCGACCCGCTCGATGCACGAACCCGTGGTGCTCGTCGGCCACTCGATGGCCGGCACCGTGATCTCATCGCTCGCACAGGCCCACCCCGAACTCGTCACTCACCTCGTCTACCTGGCTGCGTTCCTGCTGCCGACGGGCCAGTCGCTGTACGGCTTCACCCAGACCTCACCGGGCATGGCCGACAGCGCCCTCGGCCCAGCGCTGCGCCCCGGAGACGGAGTGCTCGGCGTCGATCCCGCCCAGTTCATCGACGTGTTCTGCGCTGACGCAACCGACGAAGCGCAGCAGCAAGCGATCACGTCGCTGCGACCCGACCCCCTCTCGCCACTCGCGACACCGATCACCGTGACCGCCGATCGATGGGGCGTTGTGCCCCGCAGCTACATCCGCACCGATCGCGATCGATGCGTCAGTCCCGCATCGCAAGCCGAAATGGTCGACGCCGTCGGCGTCGGCGCCGTCCGCCATCTCGATGCCGGCCACCTCGCCATGCTCTCCCAACCCGAAGCCACCGCCGCCTCGATCATCGACCTCGTCACCCGTACCGCGTGACCGCGCACCACCGACCTCAACGAACGAAAGGCACCACCTCATGAGCCACGCCAACGTCAACCCCGTCGACCCGACACACCCCAAGCGGGTGGCGATCGTGATCGCCAACCCGGCCACCTCGACCACCACCGGATGGCCGGTCGGGTTCTGGTGGTCCGAGCTCACCCACCCCTACTACTACCTCACCGAGGCCGGCTACCAGGTCGACATCTTCAGCCCCGAAGGCGGCCGGTGCGAAGCGGACGCCATGTCGAACCCCGACGACACCACCAGGTGGCAGGCGGAGGACCAGATCAGCCGCGGCTTCATGCACGACCCGGACTTCATGGCGTTGATCGACAACACCGGCAAGGTCGACGACATCCACGTCGCCGACTACGACGCGATCATCGTCGCCGGCGGACAGGCCCCCATGTTCACCTTCGACACGGCGGTCAACCTCCACCACAAGTTCGTCGAGTTCTACGAACACGGCAAGATCGCCGCCGCCCTCTGCCACGGCACGGCGATCCTCCGCTACGCGACGCTCTCGAACGGCGAACCACTCGTCCGCGGCAAGACCGTCACCGGGTTCCCGAACGTCGAAGAAGACTTCGCCGACAACGCCGTCTGGGAGATGGGCGCGCTTCCCCGCGACCAGCACGTCATGGCGTGGCGGATCGAAGACACCCTGAAAGAACTCGGCGCCAACTACATCCAAGCCGGCCTGTTCAAGCCATTCGCGATCCGCGACGGCAACCTGCTCACCGGCCAACAGAACTTCTCAGGTGCAGAAGTCGCGAGACTTCTCCTCGACACGCTCGGCCGATGAGCGCACATCAGACAACGACGAGCCCGGACACACCCGAGATGCAGCGAGACGCCGACGTGTCACCCCTCCCGACAACGCGAACCTGGCGCCACCGCTCGAGGCGGCTTCCGTGAGGATCGGCATCGTCGGCGCCGGCCACATCGGCAGCAACTGCGCGCGATTGTTCACCCGCGCAGGCCACCGCGTCCTGCTCAGCTACAGCCGCACACCGGAACGACTCACCGGCCTCGCCCACGAGCTCGGCAACAGGGCCGCTGTCGTGTCGCCACGAGAGGCGGTCGTCGACGCAGACCTCACCGTGATCGCCGTCCCCTGGCTCACGATCGACGACGCCATCGCGCAGGTCGGCTCGTTCGACGGACGGATCGTGATCGACACCAGCAACCAGTTCGGGACGACGGGCACGATCACACTCGCAAGCACCGCCGCTCGTCACAACGCGCAGCGGATGACCGACGCTCGCTACACCAAATCGTTCAACACGCTGACGGCCGCGTTCCAAGCTGAGGCGTCGAATCGGACAGGTGACGACCGGGTCGTCCAGTGGGTGTGCGGCGACGACGGACCAGCGAAGCGAACGGTGATGGAGTTGATCGACGACATCGGCTACGTCGCGGTCGATGTCGGCGGGCTCGACGATGCCGCCGTGATGGAAGCTCCACGCCGAGCCGGCGCAGTGTACGGCGAGGAATACCGCCTCCCCGACGCCCGCAACGTCGTCGCAGCGCTACGACAACGGACGCCGATACCGCCCACCCCGAGCTACGCGACGTCGCGGTGATGGACGACCCCGGTCCACCGGGGCCAACGGCGACCTCGCGCTCGGCCGAGTCGAACGTGAGCGGCGCGGGAACCCACGAGCTGTTCTTCGACCTCGTCTTCGTGTACGGCATCACGCAGGTCTCCGGGCTCCTCGCACACGATGTCGATGCGGGCGGCCTTGCGACCTCCGGCCTCGTGCTCGCATTGATGTGGTGGGTGTGGTCCCAGTACACGTGGGCGATCAATGCCGTCGACGCCGACCGGCCCGCGGCCGTGATCGCGCTCCTTGGCGCGGCGGCCGCGGCGTTCTTCTGCGCCCAGGCCATCCCGGATGCCTACGGCGCAGCGGGCGATTGGTTCGGCATCGCCTACTTCGTGCTCCATACGGGCGGGCTCAGCATCTACTGGCTGAGCCTCGGGGGCGACATCGCGCACCGACAGGCCCTGCGCACATACCTGCCGCTCGCCACCATCGCCCCCGCAGTCGTACTCCTCGGCGGACTCGCACCCCCGGCGGCCCGAGCCTGGATCTGGACCGGAGCGCTCGCCCTAGAAATTGCTGGAGCCCTCAACGCCGGCAGGGGCGATTTCAGGATTCAACCCACCCGATTCGCCGAGCGCTACTCCCTCATCGTCATCATCGCGCTCGGTGAAGCGATCGTCGCGGTCGGCGTCAGCACTGCCGACCAAACGCGATCCGGCCGCTTCGCCGTCACCGCAACAACCGCTCTGCTCCTCATCGGTCTGCTCTACGTCTCCTACTTCGGGTCGATCACCGATCACACCGCCCGCTTCCTCGAACGAACACCGCCAAGTCGGCAGGCCCGAGCGGCCAGGAACCTCTACACGTTTCTTCACCTACCGATCGTCGCCGGCATCGTCAGCATCACCGTCGCAGCCGAGCGCATCGTGCACCACCCCACACGACCGTTGGACCACGGTGGTCGAGTTGCCCTAGCCCTCGGCAACGGACTGTTCCTCGGCAGCTTCGTGATCACCCACGCGCTCACCGCTCGCACGCTGCTCTACGAACGCCTTGCGATGATCGTCGCCGTCGCGTCGGTCTGCATCGCGGCCGCCCAGTGGTCAAGCCTGGCCATCGGAGTCGCAACCGCGGCCGCGCTCGCCGCAGGCCTCTCCGTCGAAGCCATCCGTCTACGCGACACGTAGCACCGACAGCTCGGCCTCACGGACCAAGCTGACCAGGAGCGGCGAGGCACGGCAAACGGCGGTGCGATGACGCCCCCGGCCCGGGCCGGACCGAGACACCGTCCACTTTCTCACCGCATTCATCTGGCACACGACCGCCGACCAGATCCTCAAGAGCCTTCGAAAGCACGTGACGAACCTATGACGCAGTACATGACCGCCACGACATGACAGGCCTCCGGCTCGCATGCGACATAGGGCCGGGCGGCGCTACCTGACTCCGACAAATGCGGCCGTCGGCGTTTCCCGACGCTTGCGACACCACTCAGACCAATGCGCGGGTCAACCCATCGAACAAGCCGTACGAGCCAACAACCGCCGTTGCGATGTCCACGAATCCACGCTGAAGTCGAGTGGCTCGACTCACAGTTCGCACGCCGACCACGAACTCGGGAGCGTCGTCGAGGAGAAGAAACGAGACGCCCCCTGCGGTGTTGCGCCTCGCGCTGCCTTGCGTCGTGCACAACACCGCTCCTGACGAGGCGATTGCGTCGAACACGTCGTGCGTGTCCGCGAGCGGCGACTCGACTACCCGAGCGGCCTCGCCATTGCGCACATCGACGAGGTGATACGGCACGCGGAAGTGATCGGAGATCCGAGGATCGTCGACGAACGTCATCTCAGCGGCCATTCGAGCGCTCACCCGCTTCTGGCCTTCAAAATCAGCCGCCCTCACCGCAAGGAGCGGCTGCGTCGCGATCAGAGGTACGAACCCATCAACATCTGGCGGCTGTGACGATCGCTCAGCGAGCACTACGTCGACGAGACCTCGCTCCACCGCAGTCGGCAGATCGCTGTACTCCAACGACTTGGTGACGACCTGAACCTCGGGATAGGCGGCGGCGAAGACACTCGTGACAACGGGGGTGAGAACATCCAGCCCTTCATCATGGCAACCGACGACAAACCGATGAGTTCGGTCGATGCTGCAACCCTTTCCGCGAATGCCTTCGGCGATCAATTCCATCTCGGCGAGCAACCGACGGGCGTCCGCCGCCACCATCTTCCCCAAGTCCGTCAATTCGCAAGATCGAGAACTGCGAACGAGGAGCGCGCCTCCGACCTCTCGTTCCAACTGCGCAATCTGCGAGCTCAAGCTCGACTGCGCGAGCGGGATGCGCATCGCCGCCCGCTGAAAGTGAAGCTCCTCCGCGAGCACCAAGAAGTACCGCAGCCGCCGGAGATCCACCGGAAAATGCTAACAGAGGTTCGGCCCTGCATGCCCGGCTGACCCCAACACGGCCGAACCGGTGACCTTCGGGTTCTCGCCCAAGTGGTCTAGGTGAGTGAGCAGAAACGCGCTTGAGTGCTCGCGGGTCGCGCGTGTGTTCGGTACGGTCATGTCATGCTGGGCAGGGTTGAGGCGTAGGGGTCGCTGCTGGAGACTCGATGGGTGCGTCGCCATCTGGTGACCAAGGGCTCGTTCTATGAGCGGCTGGCGGGGCACGGTGACGAGATCGTGTCCGATGACGACTTCGCCGAGTTGTACGCGCACGGGCGGGGCCGGCCGTCGGTGCCGCCGTCGGTGATGGTGCGGGCGTTGTTGTGCGCCACTCATGACCGCACCTCGGACCGGGAGACGTCGCGCCGGACCCGGGTCGATCTGGACTGGAAGGCCGCGATGGGCGTGACCGACGAGTTCGAAGGGATCGCAGCGACCACGTTCAGTCTGTTCCGGGCCCGGCTCGTGGCCCGCGACGGGGACCGCCGCCTGTTCGAAGCGACCCTGGCCAAGGCGGTCGCGGCGGGGGTCCTGAAGGGAAAGCTGACCGCGATCATCGACTCGTCGCCGGTCCATGGCGCGGGGGCGGTGGCCGACACGTACGCGTTGATCGCCGGGTTCCTGGGTCGGATCGTGCGGGCCGCGGGCGACACCCTGGACCCGGACGTGGCGGCGACGGCGGCACCGTTCTGTGGCCCGAAGCCCGACTTCGACTGGCAGGACCCGACGGCACGGGCGGCGCACCTGCAGGAACTGGTCGCTGCCGCCGGTGTGGTGCTGGCCGCCACCCGCGGGATCATCGACGACGCGGTGACCGAGCCGGCGGGTTTCCTGGCCCAGGTGATCGGCCAGGATCTGACCCTCGACGACAACGGTGACCTCGCGATCGCGGACGGGGTCGCCCGGGACCGGGTCATCTCGCACTCGGACCCCGAGATGCGCCACGGCCGCAAGTCCGCATCACGACGTTTCGATGGCCACAAGCTCGACGTCCTCACCGACGAGGACACCGAGCTCGTGTTGGGCGTGGCCGTCCGGGCCGGCAACGCCGGTGACGGTGACGGCGCGGTCCCGCTGCTCGCCGACGCCCAGGCCCTCGACGGGATCGACATCGACACGCTGCTCGGTGACATGGCCTACAGCGACGGCGAGGTCCGCGAAGCTGTCGAGGCCGCCGGTGTCGATCTGGTCGCGAAGGTCCCGCCCGTGACGAACGGGGGCCGGTTCCCCAAGACCAGCTTCGAGATCGATCTCGAGGCCGAGACGGTGACGTGCCCGGCCGGTGAGACCACCACCACCGCCCAGAGGACGAAGGATCACAAGGGCCGCAAGGCGACCGTGTTCGTGTTCCCCACCGAGGTGTGCGCGATCTGCCCGCTACGCGAGCAGTGCACCGGCGCCATAGGCGGACGGCGGATCACCGTCGGACGTCACGAAGCCCGGATCGCTGCCGCCCGCGCCGCCCAGAACGAGCCGGCCACCCAAGCGTTGCTGCGGCGCCGGTCCAAGGTGGAACGCAAGATCGATCACCTTCAAGACCTCGGGATGCGCCACGCCCGCTACCGGGGCCGAAGGCGAACACTGCTGCAAGCCCGGCTTGCCGCGACCGTCGCCAACCTGAAGCGCCTCGCTGTCCTCGACGCGTTCGCAGACACGAACCCCGCCCCGATCTGAAGCGGCAAGAGGGCCCGGCGGGTCCCGATCCCGGCCGTGACAACGGCCCCGGGCCCACAACCGGCTCTCACAGCCCGGCGCTACCAGCCGACCGCCACACCCGCCACGTCCAGCGCCCAGCGTCGAGCACGCCAAACAGGCACTTGCTGCTCACTCACCTAGCCCCGATCATTCATCGGTAGGTCGGGGAGGGGGCGGGACAGGCGGTGTGGGCGGTGCTGGGCGCCTTCGGTCGCTGTGAGTTCGCTGGTGGGTGCGCGTCCGACCCGCGGCCGGCGTCGTCGGGTGTCGGCGGGCGCTTCCGGTGCGCGTTGAACGGGGAGGGGCTCGCTGAGGTGGGTGGTCTCGAGCTGAGTCAGTTCACGCGTGGGATGCGGCTGTAGGCGGCGAGCAACGCGTCGGCGGTCGGCCAGTCGTCGAGGATGCGCACGATGGTCCGGCGGGCGTGGCGCACGACCCGGGCGGGGGTGTGCCAGAGCTGCCAGCGCAGGGTCTTGGGTTCAGCGTTGGCGAGGGGGCCGCGCAGGCACAGCAGCTGGAACCAGCGGACCAGGTCGGCGGCGAAGCAGACCAGCGCCATCCAGGCCCGGTTGGCGTCGAGGTCGCTGAACGGGAACCGTTCGAGCCCGGAGGACTTGAGCCGGCGGATGTGGTCCTCGACATGGGCGTGGGCGCGCAGGTGGACGTCGGCGTCGACGGCGGTCCCTGCCCGGTCGGTGAACTGACCCCAGAACCGGTAGTCCAGCGACGGGAACAGGCTGGTCTGGGCACCGGGGTGCAGCGGTTCGCGGCGCACGATGAACCGGGTGCCTTCGGGCCAGTCGGTCAGGTCGATGAGATCGGTGAGCTCGGCCACCGCGGCGCCGTCTCGTTGCTCGCCGGCCTGGGTCAGCGCCGCCAACCATCGGTCCTCATCGTCGACGGCCCGGCTGATCGCTGCTTTGACCTGCGGGTTCGTGCGGGCCACGACCGAGAACCCGATGTTGCGGGCCCGGAACTCGGCGGCCAGGCGGGCGCTGCAACCGGCCGAGTCGGCCCGCACCTCGATAACTCGACGCACCGAGGTGGGCTCATCGCCACGGTGGTGGCCGGCGGCGATCCGAGCCGGGAGCTGGGCGACCGCCGCGTCGAGCACAGCCAGTTGATCGGCGATGTCGTTGGCGGTGGCGTTGCCCGGCCGCAGGATCCCGGCGAGGGCTTCGCCAGTCGCGTCGGCGAAGCAGAACATCGGTGAGAACCCGAACCCCCGCTTGTAGTTGGCAGCGGTGCCTTCCTTGTTCTCCGAGTGGATGTCGACCAGCGACGCGTCGAGATCCAAGACCACCGGCGCCTTCCCGGTCGTCGCCGACGAGCGCCGCCACACCCGGGCCCGCGTGTCGGCCATTGCCTCCCACATGCCTTCGAGGGTGGCAGCGTCGATCGATCGGACAGTGCGATACAGCGTCGAGTCCGACGGCACCGCCCCGAACAGTGTCGGCTGCGCTCGGAGCCGTTCGATGTCCGAGCACGCCTCACCACCACCGGCGAGCATCAACATCGCCTGCACGGCCACCTTGCCTCGATCATGCACACGGAACCGGGGCTGGGGGATCCGTGCCGACAGCGACGCGCCGAACCCGAGCCGGTCCGCCAGCGCACCCACCGCGTGCAACCCGACATGAGCGACGACCTGGTCGCCGCCGCCTTCCACAACCACCGGAGCCGTGCTGTTAGCGTTCACCTACGAAGTGCCCTTCTGCTCGGGACCCTGCTGCCATCGACAAGCGCAGTTTCCCCCGCCAGAAGGGCTTCTTCGCGGACGCGGCACCTTCAGCTCAACGAACCCCGTGAATGATCGGGGCTAGGCAGGAGTCGGCGTCCGTGCGCTTTCGTCGGCGCTGGTCGGTCGCAGTTCCCGCCGAAGCGAGCGCAAGCAGCGCAGCCTGGGTCGCACGAGCGCCGACGACCACGGACGGATGCGCACGGGCGCCTACGCCATCGCGTGTTGACAAGGCGTTGACAACCGGCAACGGACGAGGCCCTCCCCGCCGGAGCGGAAAGGGCCTCTGACCTGGTGCTATTGGTGGCGGGGGCCGGATTTGAACCTGCGACCTTCGGGTTATGAGTGCACAGACGCCCGTGGGCACTGGTCGGCGCTCGTTGGCGTTCTCCCTGGTCGCGAGGCGATTCTGTGACGGCGAGCAGCTCTGTCGTGGGCGCTCGTGCGAGCCCGTAGGTGCTTGTCGTGTTGTACGACTGTTGTACAGGACAGGCCCCGAGCGATGGCGAGTGTCCGTGTGCGTTGGCGGGCGTGACTCGCGCTGACACACTGCTGACAACGGCCGATCAGGCCGCGTCGTCCGTCGAAGATGGATCGGTACACGGTGACCCTGGTCGCCGGGTACGACCACGAGCTCGGGGACCCAACCGGAAGCTCGTCAGCGGAGGAAGGGAGCCCCGCGCACGTCGCGGCGTACGCTGATATCGATGGCGCGTATACGACGACGACTCGAGTTGCTCTACTTTTCGGAGTGCCCGCACTGGAGTCTGGCGGAAAGGCGTCTGAGCGAGGTCGCTGCCCGTTTTGGCCTGCCGGTTGAGCACCGGTTGGTCACCACGGAGGAAGAAGCCGAGCGTGTCTCGTTTCGCGGTTCGCCGACCATCTTGATCGACGGTGTTGATCCCTTCGCTGAGGATGGCCAAGCGATTGGTTTGTCGTGCCGCTTCTATCGCACGCCGGACGGCTTGGCTGGCTCACCCACGGCGGATCAGATCGCAGCTGCGCTCGATCGCGTGTGAGCTTCTGCGATCTAGCGTGATCGGGTGCAGGTAACGCGTTCCTACTCGACCGTGGTGACGATGGCTGGTCGCAACCGCGTGATGGTGCCCGTGCCGTTCGATCCGGACACGGTCTGGGGCACCAAGTCGGACCATCGTGTCAGCGGCACCGTGAACGGAATGAACGTCCGGGCCTCGGTTGAGCCCCTTGGTGCCGGTTTCGGGATCGTGCTCGGTCCTGCATGGCGGCGTGATTGTGGTGTCGCGCTCGGCGACACCGTCAACGTCGTGCTCTCGCCGGAGGGACCGCAACGTGAGGATCTCGCCGACGACATCCGAGCCGCGCTCGAGACCGAACCTGGCGCCGGAGCGTTCTTCGACGGGTTGGCGCAGTTCTATCGGCAGGCATTCGTGCGCTGGATCGACGCCACCAAGCGACGCCCCGACGAGCGGGCTCGACGGATCGCCGAGATGGTCGACCTTCTCCGGCACGAGAAGAAGCAACGAGCATGAGTTGATGCGGCTGGTCAGCCGCCCATCATCGGGCCGTTCATCTGTTCGTCCCAGTCATCCCAGTCCCCGTTCATGTGGGGCCACATGCCGCCCATCATGCTCTCGCACCACTCTGCAGGGCGGCCGCTGGCCGGGTTCGCTGTCATCCAGGCTTGACAGGTCGACAGCATCCGGTCAGGGTCGGACCACATCATCGACCCCATCATCGAGCCGTTGGTCATCTGCTGGCCCATCCAACCCGTCATGTCCTGACACCAGCCTGCCGATGTCGGCCCGTAGCTTGCGTCGTCGTTCATCCACGTCGTGCAAGCCTGACGGATATCGGCGAGCTCGCTACCGGTCGCAGCAGCCGGCGCCGACGTGTCATCACGGCTGGCGAGCGCGACGCCGACTCCGATTCCGGCGAGTGCGACGGCCGCCACCACGACCGGCATCACCCAGCGACGTCGGCGCGCCGGCGGGGCAACAGGTGGCTCTTGTACTTCGATCACGGTTTCAGTGTGCGTCCATGAGTCGCCCGGCGATAGGGCACTACGACCCAATCGCGCCGGGGCCGGTCATCCTGGGGACAAATGGCGACGTGACGATGAGGAGCGAGGGCGACACTTGATGCCGACCCCGACGCCGGACCGCGTCACATGTGCGAATCGCTGGATGTCAACGGAGCCGTTGTCGAGTTCGATTCTTTGGCTCGCGGGCTCCGTCGACTGGACTGCAGTACCCATAGTGCCGCGCCGGTACAGATTGCGACATCGGCGAGGTTGAAGGTTGGCCAGAAGCTGGTGTGGAGCATGTCGACGACTGAACCGTTGTGTGTTCGGTCGACGAGGTTGCCGAGTGCGCCGCCCAGTATCAGGCCGGCTGGCAGCAGTGGTGCCGATCCCCGCGCTGCTGCGACGGCCAAGGCCACTGCGACGAGCGATGTGAGGATGACGATGACGGCGACGGGGATGTCGGTGAGGAAGCTGAACGCGATGCCGCGGTTGTAGCCGAGGCGGAGATCGAGCGGACCGGGCAGGTCCATCGGTCTCTGCCGTAGTGCTCGACTTGCCCACATTTTGCTGGCGAGATCGACAGCGCCGACGGTGAGCGCCAGGGCCGTGAATCGGTACCACTGTCGGGGGGTCATTTAGCGCCTCGCCAGGCGTAGGCCGTTGCCGATGACGACGAGTTCGGACAGTTCGTGGGCCAGCACTGCCACCGGCAAGGTGAGGGCGCCGAACAGGGCGCCGGGGACCAGCACAACCAGGATGGCGATGGCGAGCACGATGTTCTGGCGAACGATCTTCCTGGTGTGCTTGCCGATCCGGAGTGCTTCGGTGAGTTTGGTCAGGTCGTCTGCCATGAGCGCCACGTCGGCGGTCTCGAGCGCGACGTCGCTGCCGGCGGTCCCCATGGCGATGCCAACCGATGCCGCGGCGAGTGCCGGGGCGTCGTTGACACCATCGCCGACCATGCCGACCCGGCCGTATTGGGCGGTGAGTTCGCGCACGATTGTCGACTTGTCCTCGGGCGACAGTTCGGCGCGGACCTCGTCGATGCCCACACTGTGGGCGATTGCGTCGGCGGTCAGTTGGTTGTCGCCGGTGAGCATCACGATGCGGTTCAGGCCGATGCGGTGTAGATCGGCGATGGCCGCAGCGGCTTGGGGGCGGACAATGTCGGCGATGCCGAGGATGCCGACGGGGAGCCCGTCCACGGCGACAATGACTGCCGTTTGTCCAGCTGCTTGGAGTTGCGGAACGGTGCCGTCGAGTTCACCGTCGACGATGCCGCGCTTGGTCGCGAAGCTCGGCGAGACGACCAGCACCTTTTGACCATCGACGGTGGCGCCGGCACCGGCACCGGTCAACGACTCGAAGTCGACCACGGCAGGAATCGCGACGCCGGCGTCGTTCGCGTGGGCCATCACGGCGTGTGCCAGCGGGTGCTCGGAGCGCTGTTCAACGGCAGCCGCGATCGAGAGCAACTGGCCTTCGCTGTAGCCGTTCAACGGCTTGATCGTCACGACGGCAGGTTTGCCTTGGGTGATGGTGCCGGTCTTGTCGAGGGCGAGCACCCGCATCTGTGCCAGTTGCTCAAGGTAGATCCCGCCCTTGATGAGAATGCCCTTGCGGCTGGCGTTGCCGATGGCCGCGACATAGGAGATCGGGATCGCGATCACCAACGCACACGGCGCAGCAGCAACCAACACGGTCGCCGCCCGCTCCAGCCACTTCGACCAGTCGTCAGTGGCGAGACCCCCGACCAACGCGACAAGCGCCCCGAGAGCGAGCACCGCCGGCGAATAGACGCGTGCGAAGCGCGACATGAACTGCTCGCCGCGACCCTTCTCTTCCTGGGCCTCGCTGACCAGATGCACGATGCGGGCGAGCGTGTTGTCCTCGACGGTGGCGGTTGCTTCCGCCACAAAGAAGCCGGTGGCGTTGAGCGTCCCAGCGATGACCTTGCTGCCGACACTCTTTTCGATCGGCACCGACTCACCCGTCACCGCTGCTTCGTTCACCGCCGACTGGCCCTCGATCACCACACCGTCGGTGGCGATCGCCTCACCGGGACGCACCACGAAACGGTCCCCGACGCGCAACTCGGCGAGATCGATCTCCTCCTCGCGACCGTCGACCAAACGATTCACACGTTTCGGCGCCAGGTCCATCAACGCCCTGATCGCACCGCGGGTGCGGTCCTCGGTGAACTCCTCGAGCGCTTCGCTGATCGAGTACAGGAACGCCAACGCCGCAGCCTCTTCCCACAGACCGAGCGCGCCAGCCGTGAACGCCGCCACAGTCATCAACAGTTCGATATCGATCCGGTGCTCGCGCCACAGCTCCTCCAACGCCTCCAGCGCGAAGTAGCGCATCCCGGCGAGCGTCGCGACGACGAAGATCGCGGTCGGCCACCAGCCTTCGGCATCACCGACCTGTTCGGCGACGAAACCGATCCCCAACAGGACACCGGACAAGATCGACCATCTGACCGCCGCGCTCTGCCACAAACGCTCCGGCGCCTCCCGCTCGTCGTCGTCGCCGTCGTGCAAATGCGTCACGACTTCGTCTCGAAGTTCGGACACAGCTCACTCGCCTGACCAGTCACAGCCAGCAGCGCCTCGGCCGACCGCAAGACGTCGTACACCTCCGGACAGGCGATTCGGTAGAACACCTGCCGGCCCTCCGGGCGGTCGAGCACCAACCCGCACTCCTTCAGACAGGCCAAATGACCCGAAATGTTGCCCTGCGACCCCTCCAGCGTCCGCACCAGATCCGTGACGCGACACTCGCCACCGGCCAGCTCGACGAGAATGGCAAGACGCGTGCGATCGGCGAAACCGTTGAACAACTTGGATGCGACCTGAACCTCGGTCGCCGCTGAAATCCGTGTAGTCATCCGAGAAGTATCGCCCTTGACCGATACATCTGTCAATACCGATGATAGGTGTGAGCACGATGTCGGAGGTAGAAGCCGTCTTCTCCCGATCGGCGGCGTGGCGCTGCCTCGCCCGTCGCGTCTGCTCCCCTTGGCCGTCGAAGGCAGAACGCTTCAGGGGGACCCGCTCTCGAGATCGGCGGCGGAAGCGGAGCCATGGTCGGGCAACTGTTGGAATCCCACCCGCATCTGCGGATCACCGTGGTCGACATCAACCCAGCCATGGCAATGGCACAACAGCACCTACGTCGCTTCGGTGATCGAGCGGCCACGCTCACTGCCGACGTCAGCGCCTTGCCCTATCCGGAGCAGTCGTTCGATCTCGTCCTCAGCTGGCTCACGCACCTCACCATCACCTGGGAACACACCTTGGCCGAAGCCCGCCGGGTCCTCCGCCCCGGCGGCACGCTGGTCAGCCACGACCTACTCGACACAGTCCCGGCCCGCCTTCATCCATCGCACCGACCGATCCGAGCGCTGCCTGTTCGGCAGCGACGAACCCACTCAGAAGCTGCGGACCGAGTTCGACACAGCACACGTCAAGCGCGCCAAGATCGGCGGTCTCGTTGTCGCTTCGTCACCCTCGGTCGAGTGGACCCGCGACTCGGGCCCACCGACCAACGCGCCGTCGCGGTGTGGCATGACTCTTCGTCGCCAGGTCGGGGGCAGGACTTGAACTGCACGCGCGAGTTACCAGGCCCACTCGGACAGTGAGCCGTCGGTGTCGACGAGGACGACGGGTTGGTTGCTCCAGTCGTCGGTGTCGCCGCCCATGCCGGGCGCGTCGGCGGGCATGCCGGGCAGGGCGAGGCCGATGGCGTCGGGTCGTTCGGTGAGGAGTCGTTGGATCGCTTCGGCGGGGACGTGGCCCTCGATGACGTAGCCGTCGACTTCGGCGGTGTGGCAGGACGCCACCTCGTCGTCGATCCCGAGTTCGGTGCGGTAGGTGGCGCGTTCGGGGTCATCGGTGACGTCGACCGTTGCGCCGTGCGTTCGCAGGTACACGACCCACGAGGTGCAGCAGCTTCAACCGGGATCTCGGTGCACGTCGAACACGACGCCGGTCAGCGTCGCGTCACCCGCCAGTGACGAGTCGGGCGGGTCGGCCGGGTTGGCGGTGGTGTCGCCGTCGGCGCAGCCCGCGGCGGTGAGCGTGACGATGGCGGCGAGTGCGATGGCGGCGAGGTGGGCGTGGGAGCGTCGAATCATGGGGAGGTTCCTTGGTGTAGGTCGTCGAGGACGATGCGCAGGTCGTGTTCGAGGTCGTCGGTGGTCATATCGGCGGTCCAGGTGACGATGATGTCGCCGTTGGCGTCGACGAGGTAGGTCTGGTCGGTGTGTCCGACGTCTGTGGTGGCGCCGGTGTGGTCGTGCGCGGTGTCGTAGGTCGCGCCGAACACGTCAGCGATCTGGCGGAGTTCGTCGGTGTCGTCGGTGCGGAGCGCGATCCCGTGGTCGACGAACCCGCGAACGTAGGAAGTGTGGACGTCGGGTGTGTCGCGGGTCGGGTCGACGGTGAGCATCGCGACGTCGAGCGGTTCGGCGTCGGCGCCGATTCGGTCGATGGCGTGGCGGACTTCGGCGAGCGCGGTCGGGCAGGCGTCGGGGCAGTTGGTGAACCCGAGGAACACCACGAGCAGACGGCCCGGGTCGGCGCGGATCGGGAACGGTTCGTTGCCGGCGGATGCGGTCTCGACGGTGAAGCCGGCGACGTTGCGGAGTGGTTCGATCCGGTAGCCGACGAGGGTGTCGTCGTTGCCGCCGCGACCGCATGCCGCGAGCAGGAACGCGGTGCCAGCGAGGCAGGTGAGGGTGCGCCAGCGTCGACGCGACGTTGGGGCGGTCATGGGCCGAGCAGGTCGGCGAGGTCGGTGGGGATGGGGCCGTGTTCGGTGAGGCCCATGGTGGTGCGTCCGGTGTTTCCGGGCGGGTAGCGGTTGGCGAGCGAGCCAGGGCCCGCGACGACGAGTCGGATCAGTTGTCCGGCGAGTTCGCGTCGATCGCGTTCGCGCCATGCGCGGCGGAGCATTGCGGCGTGGACGCGTGTGTGGGGCCATGCCCAGGGTTGGGACGCGATGTGGGCACGCTCGAGCGCCGGCCACGCGTCGTTGCCGACTCCGGCGGCGGTTACGGCGTCATCGATCAATCGGGCGAGCTCGGCTGGTGGCCGGCGGCGAGACCGGTCAGGCATGGACGACCTCCTGTTCGGGTGCGGGGACGTGGGTGTCGGCGTCATGGCGGTGGATGCTGCTGCGGGCGCGTAGGCCGTTGGCGATGACGGCGATTTCGGCGATCTCGTGGGTGGCGACGACGGCGCCGAGGCCGAGCCAGCCGAATGCGGCAACGGGGATCAGCACGGCGATGATCAACCCCGACAGGACGAGGTTCTGGATCATGATCCTCCTAGTTCGCACGGCATGATCGAGCACATCGGGCAGATGGGTGAGCCGGTCGCCCATGATCGCGATGTCAGCGGCCTCGATCGCGACGTCGCTCCCGGCGGCACCCATCGCGATGCCGACCTGCGCCGTGGCGAGCGCCGGGGCGTCGTTGATCCCGTCGCCGACCATCGCCACCCCGCCATGTGCGGCGAGTTGTTCGACGGCGCGAGTCTTGTCGGCGGGCAGGAGTTCCGCGCGGACGTCGTCGATGCCTGCCTGCGCAGCGAGCGCCGCGGCGGTCGCGGCGTTGTCCCCGGTAAGCATCGCCACCCGCACCCCGCGACGGTGAAGCGCTGCGATGACCTCTGCGGCTTCGGGGCGCAGTTCGTCACGGACACCGATGACTGCGATCGTGTCGCCGTCGACCTCGACGAGGACCGCTGTTGCGCCACCCGCCTGCAGTCGGGACACGTCAGCAGCGAGTGTCGCTCCGTCGATGAACCCGGGTTTGCCGACCCGTACCGTCCGGCCGTTGACGGTGCCGGTGATGCCGTTCCCGGCGATCGCCTGCACGCCCGTCGCCGAATCAAACGAGTTCGACGCCGCGGTGATCGCGCGGGCCAGCGGGTGATCGCTCGATGCTTCCAGCGACGCAGCGAGCGACACCGCTGTCGCCCGGTCGGTGCCGGGGGCGGTGATGACGTCGATCACCGTGGGCCGGTTGCGGGTGAGCGTCCCGGTCTTGTCCACCGCGACGACGCGCACGGTGCCGAGTGCTTCGAGCGCGGCGCCGCCCTTGATCACCAGACCGGCCTGTGTCGCGGCGCCGATCGCGGCGAACACGGTGACCGGCACCGCGATCGCGAATGCGCACGGCGACGCCGCGACCAAGACCACGAGCGCTCGTTCGATCCACACGGCCGGATCACCCAACAGCGACCCGACGACCGCGATTGCGGCGGCAATGATCAAGATCCCTGGCACCAGCGGACGGGCGATCCGATCGGCGAGCCGCTGGGCGCGACCCTTGCGGTCCTGTGCTTCCTCGACCGCTCGCACCACACGAGCCAGGGTGCTGTCAGCCGTCGGCGCCGTCGCCTCGATTTCCAACACACCGCCACCATTGATGCTGCCCGCCAGAACCACACTGCCCAACTCGACATCGACCGGCATCGACTCGCCGGTCACCGCCGACACATCGACACTCGAGCGGCCCTCGACCACGACACCGTCGGTCGGCAGCCGTTCACCCGCCCACAACACGATCCGATTACCGATCCGCAGCTCGGCCGACGCGATCTCGACCGTGGATGCACCACGTCGCACCCGTGCCGTGTCAGGCACCAGCGACAGCACCGCCCGCAAACCGCGACGTGAGCGGGTGACGGCCCACTCCTCCAACGCCTCGGAGATCGAGAACAAGAACGCCAACGACGCCGCTTCGCCGAACTGGCCGAGCACGACCGCACCCACGAGTGCGATGGACATCAACAACCCGACGCCCAACTGTCCACGGCCCAGACCACGCATGGCGCCGGGCATGAACGTCGCCCCGCCGGCCACGATCGCCACCACGAACGCCGCCGTCGCTGCTGCCTCGGCGTCGGTGAGTTCGAAGACGATCCCGACCAACCACGCAGCAGCCGCAACCGCCGCTGCAGCGAGCCTCCACCGCCCCTCGTGCTCGTCCGCGATGTCGGCACCGCCCGACGGAGTAGGCGTCGCCGAACCGCAGCAGGCGTCACCCATGACAGTCCTCCCGGCATCCGGTCTCCATCAACGGGTTCGTGCACAGTCGCACCTCGTGGCCCGCCTCGGCCAGGAGCCGCTCCGTCGCCGCCAATACCTCGAACAGCTCAGGCCGGGCAATCGAATAGAACACCTGCCGACGCTCCGCCGGCCGGTCGACCACCAGCCCACACTCACGCAGACAGGCCAGATGGTTCGACACGTTCGACTGCGACGACCCCGCCGCCGCCACGAGATCCGTCACCCGGCGTTCCCCGTCCAACAGCGCCAACAGGATGGACAACCGGGTCGGATCACTCAACCCGTGGAACAACCGGGCAGCCACACCCAGATCGACAGAGCTCGCAGTCACAGTCATGGTCGACATTATTGACGATTGATGATGACATCCGCAACCACAGATACCGAACGACGTGAGTTGTGCTCGCGCTCTTGCGATGCCTTTGCGCCCGACGTGACCTTCGGGTTCGGACCCGACGGTCAATTCGTTGTACTGCTGTTGTACGAGACCACGGACCTCGAGCAGCAAGGAGGCCCTTCCGCCGTAGCGAAAGTGCCTCTGAGCTGGTTCTTTACTTTGGTGGCGGGGGCAGGATTTGAACCTGCGACCTTCGGGTTATGAGTGCACCGACGCCCGTGGGAGATGGACGGCGCTCATCGGCGTTCTCCCTGATGAACGACCGAATCGGGACCGGCGCACCGCCCCGTCGTATGCGTTGGTGGGATCCCGTTGGTGCTCGTCGTGTTGTACGCCTGTTGTACGGAACCGCTCCCCGCGGCGGCACCACGCTCGTCTGCACTCGTGGGTGCGAGTCGTGCTGACACAGTGCTGACAGCAGCCGGTCAGGCTGCGTCGTCGCGTCCGAGGTGGATCGGCGAGCCACTGCGCAGCAATGACGCCGGGCGTCGACGGGAGCCGAGTCATTGAAGGTCAGATCTTGGTTGTGACGACCGGGGACTGGCGCAGGGACATGCCCCCCGGTAGGCGTCTCGCCCCGACGGATCGACCACCGCGGGATGAGGACACAAGCCCGCTGTACAGCGAAAGCGAGCAGGTGAGGAAGCCGGATCAGCGGCGACGCTGGACCCTGCCGACGATGTCGGCTGCAACTTCGATGATCTTGCGATTGTCGGCCAGCGACTGCTTCTTGATCAGCGCGAACGCCGCGTCGGCGGTGCACCCCATCGATCCCATCACAATCCCACTTGCTTGACCGATGAGATCGCGAGTCTCGCGCCCGTCGAGAAACTTTTGCAGCTCTTGTTCGAAGGTGTGCTGCCGGCGCTCAAGCTCAGCATGATGGAGCACGTCTCGGCGATCCGTCTCCGCGATGTGCAGCTGATCGCGCCGATTCATCTCGGCGACGTGGCTCTGATCGCCGCCAGCGCAGAAGCGAGCAACATGCTGATCTCTGACCGGAGATCGTCCTGGGTGTTGATCTCCGACCGAAGGTCGTCATGGTCGTCGGTTTCCACCCCCGAAATGGTAGTCGTCCGAGCCCGGGTGTCAACCTGCCGACGAGGCGTCCGCTACTGCCCGGGGCGCCTCGGACTCTTCAAGGCTCAGGATTGGTGATGTCGCGTTCAGGCGGACGCTCGATGCTGCTGCCAGGGCTCCAGATCAGGCAAGTGTCGTAGAGTTCTCCGGATGGGGGTGGTCGAGGAACTCAACGTGCGAGTGCTCGGCGACCGCGACGGGCAGCCGGTGGTGTTCGCGCACGGCTTCGGTTGCGATCAGCAGATGTGGCGGCATGTCACGCCGGGGTTCACCGACGACTGTCGAGTCGTGGTGTTCGACATTGTCGGGTGTGGTCGTTCGGACGCGACGCTGTACGACCCGGTGCAGTACCGCTCGCTCGATCGCTATGCCGCCGACGTGCTCAGAATCGTCGAAGAGCTCGACTTGTACGATGCGGTCCTCGTCGGTCACTCAGTGAGCGCGATGATCGGGGCGCTGGCAACGATCGCTGCTCCAGAGCGTTTCGCTGGGCTGGTCATGGTCAGCCCGTCACCTCGCTACATCGACGACGGTGACTACATCGGAGGGTTCACGCGAAGCGACATCGACGAACTGCTCGACTCCCTCGACAGCAACTACCTCGGCTGGTCCCACACGATGGCACCGGTGATCATGAGCAACCCCGACCGTCCGGAGCTCGCTGACGAGCTCGAGGCCAGCTTCTGCAGGGTCGACCCGGCGATCGCCCGCCAGTTCGCCCGGGTCACCTTCTTGTCCGACAATCGTGGCGACCTCGAGAACATCCCGGTACCGACCCTGGTCGTGCAGTGCGCGCACGACGCCATCGCACCCACGGGCGTCGGCGAATACGTCCACCAACATGTGCCGGCAAGTCGTTTGAAGGTGCTCGATGTTGCCGGCCACTGTCCCAACCTGTCCGCTCCGTCGGAGACAGCACAGACCATCAGGGATTTCATAGACCACCTGAGTCGACGCTGATGAGCGAACCGAGCGGATCGGGCTCACGTCCAAACGGTGCCGGCCTCGACCCGGATGACGACACGTGGGCGCGCCTGACGGATGACGGACCGTTCGGGCTGGTGGTCACCGACGACGCGGGCGTCATCATCTGGGTCAACGGCACACTCGAAACATGGCTTGGCTATGCGCCAGGGGACCTGATCGGTCAGCGCACCTTTCAGGCGCTGTTGGCACCAGGCGGTCGCATCTACTTCGAAACCCACCTGCGTCCGCTGCTCCAACTGCGCCACGAGGCCAGCGAGATCGCGCTCGAGCTCGTGCGCAGCAACGGAACCCGACTTTCGTCGTTGCTGAACTTTCGGCGGCGTGAGCGTCGCAATGGCACAGGCCACCTTGTCGACGTCGTCGTGTTCGACGCGACCGAGCGCCGAAGCTACGAAGCCGAGCTGCTCCAGGCGCAGCGAACGGCCGAACAGTCCGAGTCCCGACTGCAGGTGATGTACGACGTCGCCGCCGGCATGGCCGCGGCGGTGACCGTGGACGACATCGTGCTGGTCGTCGCTCAACAGGGCACTGTGTCCGGCAGCGGGGCTCGTTGCGCCGTGTGGATGTTCGATGACGACCAAAGGTC
>JBJXGF010000033.1:0-21662 GCA_046153015.1 Acidimicrobiales bacterium
CTCGGCGGGGGAGTACCCGGCCGCCGAGGCCCGCCGGGCGGCCGGCCAGGAGCTGCCGGTGCGGGTGGTCCCGCCCGGCGTCGACGCCGACCGCTTCCGGCCGCCAACCGCGGCGCAGCGTCGCGCCGCCCGTCTCCGCCTCGGCGTGCCGGAGCGCGCGCCGCTGGTAGTGAGCGTGAGCCGTCTCGTGCCTCGCAAGGGGATGGACGTGTTGATTCGCGCCGCGGCGAGCCTGCGCAGCCTCCACCCCGACCTGCAGGTGCTGATCAGCGGGGCGGGCCGGGACCGCCGCCGCCTCCAGCACCTCGTCGAGGCGGAACGCGCCCCGGTGCGCCTGCTCGGGCGCATCGCCGACGACGACCTGGTGGCGCTGTACGGCGCGGCCGACGTGTTCGCCATGTTGTGCCGCACGCGCTGGGGCGGGCTCGAGCAGGAGGGCTTCGGCATCGTGTTCCTCGAGGCGGCAGCCTGCGGCGTGGCGCAGATCTGCGGGGCGAGCGGCGGGGCCGCCGAAGCGGTCGCCCACGGGGAAAGCGGGCTGGTCGTCGATGCTCCCGGCGACGTGCGGGCCGTCGAGGCCGCCCTCCAGCGTCTTCTCGGCGACGAGGAGTTGCGGGCCCGCATGGGGCGAGCCGCCCGGGCCCGGGTGGAGGCCGAGTTCTCCTACGACCGCCTCGCCCGCACGCTCGGCGCGGCGCTGCACGAACGGGCGCCGTTCTGAGCGGCCTCCCCGGACGGCGGCTGCTCCAGGCCGACGCGGCGGTCACCGTCGTGCTGGCGGTGCTGGCCGTCGCCGGGCTGTGGGCCGCGCCGGCCCGGCTCGCCGCTGCGGCCGCCTCCACCGCGGCGTTCCTCGCCGGCTGCGTGCTGTTCCTGTCTGCGTACGCCATCGGCGTCGCCCGCAGCCGCGAGCAGGAGGTCAGCGTCGCCGGGCTGTTCCTCGCCGCCGGCGCCCCGCAGCCGGCCCGCGTCCGCCTCCTCGGCCTCGTCGGCGTCCAGACGGCGGTCGGGCTCGCCGTGGCCATCGCCCGCCCATTCAGCCCCCTCGCCTTCGTGCTGCTGGCCCCGATGTTCGGCCTGGCGGTCACCGCCCTGTGGGCGGCGCGCCACCAGCAGTTCCCTCCCCGGGCGCCGAGGCGGCGCGCCGCCAAGGCGCCGTGAAGGGGCCGTTGCAGGTGGCCGCCGCCGCCGTGCTCGGCGCCGGCGTCGAGCGCTGCTTCGCCTGCGCTGCCGACGTGGCGGCCTACCCCCGCTGGATCCCCGAGATCGTCGCCGTGGACCTCGGCCGCCTCGACGGCGGCGGCCGGGCGCTGGAGGCCACCTTCCTCGTCGAGGCGCTCGGCCGGGGTCTGCGCACCACCCTGCGCTACGACTACGGCGACGCGCCCCGCTCCTTCGCCTGGCGCCAGAGCGCCGGCGACCTGCTGGCGGCGTTCGAGGGCCGCTACGAGTTCACGCCGGCGTTGGAGGATCCGGAGAGCACCGAAGTGAGCTGGCTGGCTCGGGTGGAGCTCGCCGCCGACGTGCCGGCCTTCGTGCTGCGCCGCGCCGAGACCCGCGCCGCGTCGGCCGCGCTCGACGGGCTCCGGCGCGCGCTGCAGCTACCGTGACCGCGATGAGCAGCGACCGGGTCGCGCTGGCCGGCGTCGATGTCGGCGGCACGAAGATCCTCTGCGTGGTGATCGACTCGGCCCAGCCGGCCGAGCCGGTGGCGCAGCGTCAGGTGGAGACCCCGGCTGGGGCCGACGCGCTCTTCGAGCGGATCGGCGAGCTCGTGGGCGAGGCGGCGGCCGACGCGGGGGCCGTCCCCGCCGGTGTGGGCGTGGCCCTGCCCGGCCTCGTCGACCGCGCCGGGCGCTTCCACGTGGGCCCCAACCTCCCCGGCGTGGTCGGCGTGGACCTCGCCGCGGCGCTCGCCCCCAGGCTGCCCGGCCGGGTCGCCTTCGAGAACGACGCCTCGGCCGCGGCGTGGGGAGAGCATCGCGCGGGCGCCGCCCGCGGCGCAGCGGCCTCGCTCACGGTCACGCTCGGCACCGGGATCGGCGGCGGGATCGTGGAGGACGGCCGGCTCCTGCGCGGCGCCCACGGCTTCGCCGGCGAGGTCGGCCACATGACCGTCGCGCCCGACGGGCTGGCCTGCACCTGCGGGGGCCGCGGCTGCTGGGAGGTCTACGCCTCGGGCCGCGCCCTCGGCCGCCTCGCCCGGGAGGCGGCGGCGGCGGGCCGCGCCGAACGGCTCGTGGAGCTGGCCGGCGGCGCCGGCGAGGTGCGGGGCGAGCACGTGTCCCAGGCCGCGGCGCAGGGCGACGCCGGCGCGCTCGCGATCCTGGGCGAGCTGGCCGGCTGGGCGGCGCTCGGGCTGAACAACCTGGCCAACCTGGTCGACCCCGAGGTGATCGTGGTCGGCGGGGGCCTGGTGGAGGTGGGCGAGGCGCTGTTCGGCCCGATGCGCGAGGCGTTCGCGGCCCGGCTGCTCGGCGGGCCCGGACGCCCGGCGCCGGAGATCCGCCCGGCGCTGCTCGGACCGGCTGCGGGGGCCATCGGCGCGGCGCTCCTGGCCGGCGATCGCAGGTAGCCTCCACGCATGGAGTTCCGCCGGATCAACGCGCTGCCGCCCTATGTCTTCACGATCATCGATTCGCTGAAGGTCCAGGCTCGGCGAGCCGGCGAAGACGTGATCGACCTCGGCTTCGGCAACCCCGACCTGCCCTCGCCCGACGTGGCGGTGGCCAAGCTGGCCGAGGCGGTGCACAACAGCCGCAACCACCGCTACTCGGCCAGCCGGGGCATCCCGAAGCTGCGTCAGGCGGTGGCCTCGCACTACGAGCGCCGGTTCGGCGTCAGCCTCGACCCCGAGACCGAGGTGATCAACACCATCGGCGCGAAGGAGGGCTTCTCGCATCTGATGTGGGTGCTGCTCCAGGCGGGCGACACCTGCCTCGTGCCCTCGCCGTCCTACCCGATCCACATCTACGGCCCGCTCTTCGCCGGGGCCGACATCCGGGAGGTGCCCCTCGGCACCGGTGAGGAGTTCTTCGCCAGCCTGAAGGCGGCGTGGGAGTACTCCTGGCCCAAGCCCCGCGTGGCGGTGATGTCGTTCCCCCACAACCCCACCACCACCTGCGTGGACCTGGAGTTCATGCGCCAAGTGGTCGAGTTCGCGGCGGAGCGCGACATGGTGATCGTGCACGACAACGCCTACGCCGATCTCGGCTTCGACGGCTACGAGCCGCCCTCGATCCTGCAGGTGCCGGGGGCGAAAGAGGTTGCGGTCGAGCTGTACTCGATGACCAAGTCGTTCTCGATGGCCGGCTGGCGGGTGGCGTATCTCGTGGGCAACGCCGGGGTGATCGCCGCGCTCCAGAAGCTCAAGTCCTACCTCGACTACGGCACGTTCCAGCCGATCCAGATCGCGGCCACGGTCACGCTGAACGAGGCCAGCGAGCACCCCAAGCTGGTACGCGACATCTACCAGGCCCGCCGGGACGCCCTGTGCGAGGGCCTGTCCCGCATCGGGTGGGAGGTGCCCAAGCCGAAGGGCACGATGTTCGTCTGGGCCCCGATCCCGGAGCCGTACCGGGAGATGGGCTCGGTGGAGTTCGCCTCCTACCTCGTGCGCGAGGGCCAGGTGGCGGTCTCGCCCGGCATCGGCTTCGGCCCCGGCGGCGCCAACTTCGTGCGGTTCGCGCTGATCGAGAACGAGCACCGCATCGGTCAGGCCGTCCGCAACCTGCGCCGCACCCTCACCAAGCTCGGCTGAGCGAGGCTGGGGGCGCAGCCCCCAGAACGGGCACAGCGCTGGGCGTTTCCGCAGCGGAAACGTCGGCGTCATCATCCCCACCTAAGGTTGGCCGCCGTGGAGACCTTTGTCGTGCGGGTGTGGCTGCCGGATCGGCCGGGCGTGCTCGGGGCCGTGGCCAGCCGTGTCGGCGCGGTCCGGGGCGACGTGGTGGGCATCGAGATCCTGGAGCGGGGCGCCGGCCGGGCGATCGACGAGCTGGTGGTGCAGCTGCCCGACGCCGAGCTCGTGGAGATCATGGTGCGCGAGATCGGGGAGATCGACGGGGTCGACGTGGAGGATGTGCGTCACCTCGGCGACACCGCCTACGACCCGCAGCTCGACGCGCTCGACACGGCGGCCCGCCTGGTCGACGCTCGGGGCGGCGCGCTGTTCGAGCAGCTCGCCGCCCAGACCGCTCGCTGCGTGGAGTGCGAGTGGCTGGTGATCGTCGAACGCGACAGCTCCGAGGTGCTCGCCGGCGCCGGCCAGACCCCGGCCGACCCGTGGCTGCGGGCGTACCTCGACGGGGTGCGCCACTCGGGTCGGCTGAATTCTCCGGCGCCGGTCTCGAGCGACGTGATCTGGGCGCCGCTTCCCTCAGCCCACGCACTGCTCGTGGTGGGTCGGGAAGGGGTGCCCTTCCGTGAGCGGGAGCGCCGCCATGTGGCCGCGCTGGCCCGCATAGCCGACGCCCTCAGCGCGTCGGCCGCCCGCGCCTGACCAGCTCAGGGCGGCGGACGGTAAGCTTCCCCGTGCGGAAGGCGGCGGGGTAGGTGGCGTGAGCACGCGGACGGCGGCAGGTCCCGGTTCGGACGAGGCGCTGGGCCAGTTCTCCTTGTGGGCCCGGTCGCTGTGCCGGGTGTGGGCGGCGGCGCGCGACCCGGTGTTCGTGTGCGACGTGCGGGGCCGGCTCGACTGGGCCAACGCCGCCCTCGCCGCGCTGCTCGGCGCCGACCTGCCGCTCGAGCCCGACCTGCTGCTGCGCCGCCTCGGCCGGGTCGGCAAGGGCTCGCTCCTGCACCTGCTCGACCTCGCGCTGCGCGACCCCCAGGACGACGAGCGGGTGGCGATGGTGGAGCTCGACGCCGTGCACGGCCCCACGGTTCTGCGCCTCGCCGCGGCCCGCATCGAGCCGCTGGGCCTCACCCCAGTGCGCTTCTTCGCTCTGGCCCGGCCGCTCGGCGTCGACGCCGCGACCGCGGCCGCCCCCGGGCCCGCCGGCGAGTGGCGGAGCGCGGCCCGCGCCGGCGAGCTCGAGGCCGCCCTCGCCCGCATCCGGCGCGAGCTGGACCAGGTGGGCCTGGGCGCGGCGTCGGCGGACCGCCGGGCGGCGCTGCCCCTCGATCTGCCGGCGCAGCAGCGCGCCGTCGTCGAGCGGATGCTGGAGGGGCTGTCCTCGGCGGAGATCGCAGCGGCGCTCGAGCTGTCGCCGCACACGGTCAAGAACCACCGCAAGGCGGCCTACCAGCGCCTGGGTGTGCACTCCCAGGCCGAGTTGTTCCAGCGCTACCGCAGCCACGCCTGAGGCGGCCGCGCGAGCGCAGCGAGCCGGACGCTGATGGGGTCTGGGAGCGCAGCCCCCAGGAACACGACGGAGCGGAAGCGCCCCGGGGCGGGCTGGCTTACTCCTGCGCCCACCCGCGGGAGCGTTCGAGCGCGGCGAGCCACCGGCGATGGGCAGCGTCGGCCTCGGCGCGGGTGGCCTGGGGCTCGAAGCGCCGGTCCAAGGCCCACAGGCCGGCCAGCTCCGCCGGCCCGGCCCACACCCCCTCGGCCAATCCGGCCAGGTAGGCGGCGCCGAGCGCGGTGGTCTCCTGCACCCGGGGTCGGCTCACCGGCGCGCCGAGCTGGTCGGCCTGGATCTGGCACAGCAGGTCCATGACCGACGCGCCGCCGTCCACCCGCAGATCCCCCACCGGTCGGCCGGCGACGGCGGCCATCGCGTCGGTCACGTCCCGCGTCTGGTACGCGATCGCTTCGATCACCGCCCGGGCCAGGTGCGCCCGGGTCACGCCCTGGGTGAGGCCCACGATCGCGCCCCGAGCGTACGGATCCCACCACGGGCTGCCGAGCCCGGCGAAGGCAGGCACGAAGCACACGCCGGCGGTGTCGGGAACCGACGCGGCGAGCGGGCCGACCTCGGCCGCCTCCGCAATGATGCCGAGCCCATCCCGCAGCCACTGGATGGCGGCGCCGGTCACGAAGATGGCGCCTTCGAGCGCGTACTGGAGCGGTCGGCCCTCGAGCTGCCAGGCCACGGTGGTGAGCAGCCCTTCCGCCGGCGCGGGGCGGGCCTCGCCCAGGTTGGTCAGCACGAACGAGCCGGTGCCGTAGGTGTTCTTGGCCATGCCCGGCTCGAAGCAGGCCTGCCCGAACAGCGCCGCCTGCTGGTCGCCGGCCACACCCGAGATCGGCACCCCGGCGCCGAGCGGGCCGCCGGCGGCCGTGAGGCCGAACCGGCTGGCCGAGGGCGCCACGTCGGCCAGCGCCGCTCGAGGCACCCCGAAGCGGGCGCAGAGCTCGTCGCTCCACCCGCCGGCGTCGAGGTCGAAAAGCATCGTGCGGCTGGCGTTGCTCGGATCGGTGGCGTGCACGGCGCCGTCGGTCAGCTTCCACAGCAGCCACGAATCGACCGTGCCCAGCGCGAGGTCGGGCCCGGCGGCCACGCCGCCCTCGCGCAGCAGCCACTCCAGCTTGGTGGCCGAGAAGTACGGGTCGAGCACGAGCCCGGTGCGGGCCCGGATCAGCGGCTCGAGCCCGGCCTCGGCCAGCTCGGTGCACCGCCGGGCGCCGCGACGGTCCTGCCACACGATGGCCGGCGCCAGCGGCGCGCCGTCGCGGCGCCGCCACGCCACCACCGTCTCGCGCTGCACGGCCATGCCCAGCGCGGCCACCGGCTCGTCCAGCGCGGCGGCCAGCTCCGCCAGCGTGGCCTCGGCCGCCGCCCAGATCTCGAGCGGGTCGTGCTCCACCCAGCCGGGGCGGGGGTAGCGCTGGGTGAGGGGCCGGTAGGCGTAGCCCCGAGGCCGGCCCGTCTCGTCCACCGCGACGGCCCGCACGCCGGTGGTGCCGGCGTCGAGGGCGACGATCACCTCGGCGCCGAGCCGGTCGAGGCGGGCGGCGGGAGCGCGGTGATCGAGCAGTCGGCCGGTGCGCTGGCCAGGCCGGCCGGCCCGAAGCGGCCGTAGTCCTCTCGGGTGACTTCCTCCTTCGAGGTGTCGTCGGCGGTGGCCACGGCCTTGACCTTGTCGTCGAAGGTGAAGCGAACCTTGCCGAACGGGCGCTCGCCCGGCGCCGGCTCGGTGGCGGTGAAGACGAGCTGCGCGACCGCGACGGCGAGCGTGTCGCCGGTGAGGCCGCCGAAGGGGGGGTTGTTCAGGTCTATCACCGCCACGTCGCCGCCCGCCTGGCGGGTCACCCGCTGCACCCGGGTCCCGGCGGGGATGGCCGAGATCAAGCCTTTGCGACGGTCGGGCTCGGTGGGGCCGCCCGACACCAGCTCCCGGATCGCGCTCTCGGCGCTGAGCAGGGGCGTCTCCCGGCGCGACTCCACCAGCCGGTCGGCCTTGTCGTCCCACAGCCACACCGCCACCGACTTGCAGGGGTCGAGCTCCTGGTCCCTCTCGCCCGGACGGGCCAGCGCGGTGGTGGAGGTGGTTTCCGGCGTGATCTCCTGCGCGGACCCGTCCTCGGGCAGCAGGTCGCAGCCGCCGGCGGCCAGGGCGCCCACCAACGCGAGCGCGGCGAGGCGGAGGGCGCCCCGGGCGCCCTGGGGGTTGCGGCTCGGCCGGCCTTGGGCGCTCACGGCACCTCCGCGTAGTCGGGCTCGTCGACGAGCTCCAGCGGCGTGTCGAGCGCCTCCGCCGCCGGCGCCGGCAGCGACACCACGAAGCGGGCGCCGGGCTTGCCGTCCGGGCGGTCCTCGACCCACACGTCGCCGCCGTGGAGGTGCACGTGCTCGGCCACGAGCGACAGGCCGAGGCCGGTGCCCGTGTCGAGCCCCCGGCGGCCCGACGCCGCGCCCCGCGCGAAGCGGTCGAACACCACCTCCCGTTCGGCCTCGGGCACACCGGCGCCGTCGTCCTCCACGCCGATCAGCACCCGATCCTCCTGGTGCTCGAGGGTGATCGCGGTGGGCCCGCCGCCGTACTTCGCGGCGTTGTCGAGCAGGTTCGACACCACCTGGAGGATGCGCCGCTTGTCGGCCAGGATCACGAGCTCGGCGTCGGCGTCATGGCAGAGCACGGGCAGGCCGCGGTGCCCGCCCACCGTGGCCGCGGCCCGGAGGAACTCGACCGCGCCGAGCGGGGACAGGCTGAGCTGCTGTTTGCCGGCGTCGAACCGGGAGATCTCCAGCAGGTCGCTCACCAGCCGCTGGTAGCGCTCGACGTCCCCCGCCAGCAGGTCGAGCGCGGACTGCGCCCGCTCGGGCATGTCGTCGCGCCGGGTCACCAGCACCTCGAGCGAGGCGGCCAGGGTCATGAGCGGCGAGCGCAGCTCGTGGCTCACGTCGCTGGCGAACCGGGCGTCGCGCTCGATGCGCAGCTGCAACGCGGCGGCCATGTGATTGAACGACGCCACCAGCCCCTCGAGGTCGGGGTCGCGGGCGGCGAAGGTGGCGAGCCGGGTGTCGAACCGGCCCTCGGCGATGTCTTCCGCGGCGTTGCTCACGAGGGCGAGCGGGCGCAGCACCCGCCGGCTCGCCCAGCGCCCGAGCAGCGCCCCGGCCACGGTGGTGAGCCCGCTCGCCACCGCCAGGAAGAGCAGCAGGCGTTCGAGGGTGTTCTCCAGCTCCTCGAGCGGGCTCAGCTCCCAGTAGGAGAACTCGCTGTCCTTCAACGGCACGCCGATGAGCAGGTAGGGCAGGCCGTCGTCGCCGTTGCGGTACAGCTGCTTGGCCGCCTTGCCCTCCACGCTCACGAGCGCCCACGCGTCGCTCGTGACCGGCTTGCGGGGCATGGTGAGGTCGCCGGCGTTGTAGATCTTGTCGGGGTCCTCGCCCACGATGAAGGGGCGCGACTCGCCGGTGGGCAGCGTGGGGACGATCTTGTTGAGGTCGGGCTCGGGGGCGTTGGGGCTCGGCGCGATGAGGTTCTGGACCGTGAGCGCGTTGCGGAACGCCGACTGCTGGGCGAGGCGCACCCGCCGGTTGAGCAGGTCGTTGCGGATCAGCAGCAGGGACGACCCCGCCAGCACCACCGACAGCAGCAGGGAGAAGACCGCGAAGGTGACCGCGATCCGTGACCGCAGGCCGAGGCGCAGCCGCGCCAACAGCGCCTTCACGTCACCCTTGGAGCTTGTAGCCGAGCCCCCTGACCGTCACCACGTGGCGGGGGTTGGCCGGGTCCGCCTCGATCTTGGTCCGCAGCCGCCGAATGTGCACATCGACCAGGCGGCCGTCGCCGAAGTACCCGTAGCCCCACACCCGCTCGAGCAGCACCTCCCGGCTGAACACCCGGCCGGCGCTCGAGCCGAGCTCGCACAGCAGGCGGAATTCGGTCTTGGTGAGGTGCACCTCCTCGCCCTTCAGCAGCACCACGCCCTCGTCGGGCATGATCTCGAGGTCGCCGAAGCGCAGCTGCGCGTGGCCCGGCGCCGAGGGCTTGACCCGGCGCAGCAGCGCCCGGATGCGGGCCGACAGCTCCTTCGGGGCGAAGGGCTTGGTGAGGTAGTCGTCCGCCCCCGCCTCGAGGCCGGCGACCACGTCGTGCGTGTCGTCGCGGGCCGTGACCATCACAATCGGAACGTCGCTGTTGCGGCGGATCGAGCGGCAGACCTCGAAGCCGTCGATGCCGGGCAGCATGATGTCGATCAACACCACGTCGGTGGGGTGCCGCAGGAAGATGTCGAGCGCGTCCTCGCCGTTGTCGGCCTCCTCGACGACCCACCCCTCGTCCTCCAAGGCCAGTTTGACCGCGGCCCTGATCCTCTCGTCGTCCTCAACGGTCAAGATGCGGGTTCCCACGACTTCGAGGATATCGTGCAACCTTCACGCTTCTGGCGCCGCTCCGGCCGCGATCAGGGCATTCACCAACGCGCGGTGCAAGCCGGGCGGCGCGGCCACGATGAAGGCGGGGCCGGCTTCGGCGCCGCCCAGCCCACTCACCACCGCGCCCGCCTCTTCGGCCACCAGCGCGCCGGCGGCGAGATCCCAGCGGGCCAGGCCCGCCTCGTAGTAGCCGTCGACCCGGCCCGAGGCCACCGAGCACAGGTCCACCGCCGCGGCGCCCATCCGGCGGATGTCGCGCACCTCGGGCAGCAGCCCGACGAGCACCGCCGCCTGCCGGGCGCGGCGCTCGGCCAGGTAGGCGAAGCCGGTGGCGATCAGCGCCTCGGCCAGCGGCGGAGGCGGCCGCAACGCCAGCCGCTCCCGGTTACGCCACGCGCCGCCGCCGCGGCGGGCCCGGTAGAGGTCCCCGTGCAACGGGTCGAGAACCACCGCGGCTGCGGTCGCGCCGTGGATCTCGGCCGCGATCGACACGGCGAAGCCCGGGTGCCCGTAGAGGTAGTTGGTGGTGCCGTCGAGCGGGTCGATCACCCAGCGCACCCCGGAGCGCCCGGGCTGCTCGCCGCCCTCCTCGGCCAGCACCGCGTCGTCAGGCCGCGCCGCCAGCAGCCGGCCCACGATCAGGCGCTCCGAGGCGGTGTCCATCTCGGTCACCATGTCGGTGGCGCTGGACTTGGCGCCCACGCTGGTGCGCAGCCGGCCGAGGCCGGCCACGAGCAGCTCCGCCGCCTCCTCGGCCGCCGCCGCCGCCAGGTCCAGCAGCTCGGCTGCGAGCAGATCGGCGGCGCGATCAGAGGGAGCATCAGCGGGGGGATCGGCCATCGACCCTAGGGTAGGAGGGCGATGGGCCAGCTCCTGACCGACACGCCGGCGACGGCGCTGGCGGTCTTCGCGCACCCCGACGACGCCGACATCAGCTGCGGCGGGGCCCTGGCGGCGTGGGCCGCCCGGGGCTGCGCCTCGCACGTGGTGATCGTGAACCAGGGCGACAAGGGCGCCGCGGCGCCCGGGGTCGACGCAGGGCGCCTCGCGGAGCGCCGGGCCGGCGAGGCCCGGGAGGCCGCCGCCGCGCTCGGCCTGGCCGGGGTGGAGCTGCTCGGCTATCCCGACGGCGAGGTGGAGAACGACCTCGCGCTGCGGGCGCGGCTGGTGGCGGTGATCCGCCGGCTGCGGCCCGAGGTGGTGGTGGCGCCCGACCCGACCGCGGTGTTCTTCGGCAGCGGCTACGTGAACCACCACGACCACCGAGCGGTGGGCTGGGCGGTGCTCGACGCCTGCGTGCCGGCCGCGGCCAGCCCGCTGTACTTCCCCGCCGCCGGCGAGGCGCACGCCGTGCGCGAGCTGCTGCTGTCGGGCACGCTCGAGGCCGACGTGTGGGTCGACGTGGCCGGCGCGCTGGCGGCCAAGGTCGCCGCGGTGCAGTGCCACCGCTCCCAGGTGGGCGAGCAGGCGGGTCTGGTGGGGGAGTTCGTCCGCCGCCGGGCGGCGGAGATGGGCGCCCAGGCCGGGGTGGAGTACGCGGAGGCCTACCGGCGGATCGCCCTGCGGGGCTGAGCGGCCTGGCCGTTGCGCATGGGCGCCCCTCGCTGGGGGCTGGCGTTCCACTCGCCCATGGCCCGCAGCACCAGCACGGCCACGATCGCCACGCCCAGCGCGGCGCCCACCGCCGAGGCCACGCCCACGCCGGCGGCGAGGCCGGTGCAGCCCGCCGTGCACTGCAGGTCGGTCACCGACCAGCCGATGAGCCCGCCGCAGACCCCCGCCACCACGATCGACGCGAATGCCAGCAGCCGCACGCCGACGCCGGGCAGCGCGCTGCCGCCCGGGCCGAGGGCCTCGCCCTGCGCCGCCTCCGTCGCGAGCGAGCCGGGCCGGCGGGGCTCGAGCGCGGCGCCCTCGGGCCGGTCGAGCCCATCGGGCGGGTCGGGTGGGTCGTGCTCGTCGGGCGGGTCCTGCGGAGCCACCCGGCCATCGTAGGACGGTACGATCGGCCCGACGTGAGCAGGTGGGCCGCCCCCGAGGTCGAGATCCGCACCGGCCGCCTGGCCGGGATCCGCCGCCGCGGCGTGCTGGTGTTCCGCGGGGTTCCGTACGCCGCCGCCCCCGTCGGCGCCCGTCGCTGGCTGGCGCCGGCGCCCCCGCCGCCCTGGCCCGGCGTCCGCGCCGCCGACCGCTTCGCCGCCTCCGCGCCCCAGAACCCCTCCGCCCTCGAGCTGCTGCTCGGCGGCGCCGGCGGCGGGCGGGAGGACTGCCTCTACCTCAACGTGTGGACGCCCTCGCTCGGGGGCCGCCTGCCCGTGCTCGTGTGGCTGCACGGCGGGGGGTTCACCACCGGCTCCGGGTCGATCCCGTGGTACGACGGCGCGGCGCTGGCCGCCCGGGGCGCGGTGGTGGTCACCCTCAACTACCGGCTCGGCGTGTTCGGCTTCTGTCACCTGGCCGACGTGGTGGACCAGCCCGACGAGCGCGTGGCCGCCGCCGGCAACGCCGGCCTGCTCGACCAGGCCGAGGCGCTGCGCTGGGTGCAGGCGAACATCGCCGTGTTCGGCGGGGACCCTGCCCGGGTCGCCCTCTTCGGCGAGTCGGCCGGCGCCATGTGCGTGGCCGCCCACCTGGCCCTGCCCGCCTCGGCCGGCACGTTCACGCGCGCCATCGCCCAGAGCGGGGCGGCGGCCAACGTCTCGTCCCGCGAGCGCGCCGCCGCCGTGGCCCACCGCCTGCTCGAGGAGCTGGGCTGCGAGCCGGGTCGCGGGCGGCGGCTCGGCCTCGACGCGCTGCAGGCCCTGCCCACGGCGGCGCTGCTCGATGCCCAGCAGCGGGTCAACGCCCAGCTCTCGGGCCCGGGCGGGCTGGCCTTCCAGCCGGTTCTCGACGGCGAGGCGCTCGGCGCGACGCCGCTCGACGCGTTGGCCGCCGGCGCCGCCCCCGGCGTCGAGCTGCTGGTGGGCGCCAACCGCCACGAGATGCGCCTGTTCTTCCTGAACGACCCGAGCGCGGGCGGCCTCTCGGCCGGCGCCGCCGGCGAGGCGGAGCTGCTCCGCCGCCTCGAGCGTTCCCTCGCCGCGGTGGGCGCCTCGGCCGACCCCGCCGACGCCGCCGCCCGCTACCGGGAGACGGCGGGCCGGTTCGCCTCGCCGGTCGACCTCTGGATCGCCCACCTCAGCGACCGGGTCTTCCACGAGCCGGCCCGCCGGCTGGCCGACGCCGCCGCCTCCGCCGGCCGGGCCGTGCGCACCTACCTGTTCGACTACCCGACCCCCGCCTTCGCCGGGCGGCTCGGCGCCTGCCACGCCCTCGAGCTGCCGTTCGTGTTCGACAACCTCGACGCGCCGGGCGCCAACCTGTTCGTCGGCCCCCTCACCGGCGCGGTGCGCCGCCTCGCCGGGGTCGCCGCCGACGCGTGGGTGGCCTTCGCCGACGGCGGCTCGACGGCCCTCAGCGGCTGGGCGCCCGGGGGCGGCGAGCACGGCCCGGTCACCACCCTGCTCGACGGCGCCGGCGCCGGCGCCGCGCCCGACCCCCTGGCCGAGCTCCGCAAGCTCTGGGTGTAGGCGCCGCAGCGCTCAGCGGGCGAGCGGGGTCACCGACGCGTTACAGGCGGCGACCAGCTCGGCCGGCGGGATCGCGAACACGCTGCGGGGCGTGCCCGCCGCCGCCCACACCACCTCGTGGGTCAAGAGGTCGGGATCGACGAAGGTGCGCAGCGGCGAGGGATGGCCGAACGGCGCCACCCCGCCGATCGGAAACCCCGTGGCCGCCCGCACCCGCTCGGCGTCAACCCGGCCGGCCCGCGCGGCGCCGGCCGCCGCCGCCAGCTTGGCCTCGTCGAGCTGGTTGTCGCCGGCCACCAGCGCCACGACGAGCTCGGCCGCCTCGGCCTCGCCGGCCGGGAACAGGCCGAAGACCAGCGACTTGACGATCTGGGCGACGGCGCAGCCGATGGCGTCGGCCGCGTCTTGCGCGGTGCGGGTGCCGTCGGCGTGCTCGACCGGCTCGATGCGCAGACCGAGGGCGTCGGCGGCGGCCACCACGGCGGCGGTGTTGGCGTGCATGCGAGCGATCGTGCCACAGGCCGCCGGCCGGCCCGCGCCGGGCGCCAGACTGGCGGGATGCGCGACTGGCTGGTGGGGGGAGCACTCGTCGTCGGGCCCGAAGGCGTGCTGCTCGTCCAGAACCGGCGCCCGAACGGCCGGCTCGACTGGAGCCCGCCCGGGGGAGTGATCGACGAGGGGGAGAGCCTGCTGGAGGGCCTCACCCGGGAGGTGGCCGAGGAGACCGGCATCAACGTCATCAAGTGGCGGGGGCCGATCTACGAGATCGAGGCGATCGCACCCGGGCTCGGCTGGCGGCTGCGGGTCGAGGCGCACCTCGCCGTCGACTTCGGCGGCGACCTGGCGCTCGGCGACCCCGACGGCATCGTGATCGAAGCCGGCTACGTGCCCCTCGTCGACGCGCACGACCGCCTCGGCGGCGCCCCCCGGTGGGTGCGGGAGCCCTTCGGGGAATGGCTGAGCGAGCCGTGGCGGGGCTGCCGTCGCTTCGGGTATCACATCGAGGGCGTGGACCACCGAGGGCTCGAGGTCGTGCGCGTCTGATGGCGGCGGATCGCGCCGATCGCGTGATCCTCCACGTCGACATGGACGCGTTCTTCGCCGCGGTCGAGGTGCTGGCCGACCCCGCCCTGCGGGGCAAGGCCGTGGTGGTGGGCGGCGAGGGGCGGCGCGGCGTGGTGGCCGCCGCCAGCTACGAGGCGCGCGCCTTCGGCGTGCAGTCGGCCATGCCCTCGGTGCGGGCCCGGCGGCTGTGCCCGCACGCGGTGTTCGTGCCCGCCGACCACCGCCGGTACGCGGCGGTGAGCGCCCGCATCATGGCCCTGTTCAAGCGGGTCACGCCGCTCGTGGAGCCGCTCTCGCTCGACGAGGCCTTCCTCGACGTGACCGGCGCCCGGCGCCTCTTCGGCTCGGGCGAGCGGATCGCGGCGCGTCTGCGGGCCGAGGTGCTCGCCGCCGAGCGGCTCACCTGCTCGGTGGGCGTGGCGAGCAACAAGCTCGTGGCCAAGCTGGCCTCCGAGGCGGCCAAGCCCAGGGCCACGCCGCAGGGCCCGGTGTTCGGCTCGGGGGTGCACGTGGTGGCGCCGGGCGGGGAGCTCGCGTTCCTGCACCCGCTGCCGGTGCGCGCGCTGTGGGGGGTGGGGCCGGCCACGCTGGCCAAGCTCACCCGCCTCGGCGTGGCCACCGTCGGCGAGCTCGCCGCCCTGCCCCTGCCGGCGCTCGTCGCCTCGCTCGGCGACGCCGCCGGCCGGCGGTTGCACGCGCTGGCCAACGGCGTCGACGACCGGCCGGTCGAGCCCGACCGGGAGGCGAAGTCGATCGGCCACGAGGACACCTTCCCCCACGATCTGCACGACCACGAGGCCCTCGGCCTGGCGCTGCTTCGCCAGGCCGACTCGGTCGGCGCCCGCCTGCGCGCCCACGGGCTGGCGGCCCGGACGATCACGATCAAGGTGCGCTTCGGGGACTTTCGGACCCTGACCCGCTCCCGCACGCTGCCCGCCGCGGTCGACGGCTCGGCCGTGATCGCCGCCGCGGCGCGCGACCTGCTCGCCGCGCTCGACGTGTCGCCCGGGGTCCGCCTGATCGGCGTGAGCGCCGGCGGCCTCGAGCGCCCCGCCGCCCGCCAGCTCAGCTTCGAGGAGGCCGCCGACCCGGCGCCGGGGATCGGCCCGGCCCCGCCGGACCGCGTGATCCCGGACCGGGTGGTCGACGAGATCCGCGCCCGTTTCGGCGCGGGGGCGATCGGCCCCGGGTCGCTCGTGGCGCGACGATCGCCGGACGCGCGTTAGCACACCGCCTGCAGCGAGTGGGGGATTTGGCTTCTCGACTGCCCCAGCCGCGCCCCGATCGGTATGCTGGGCCCCCGAAGCAGCGAGGAACGGGGCGAAGGGGTACGAGCGTGCCGCTTTCCGAACGAGAGCAGCGGATCCTCAAGGAGATCGAGGAGCGGCTGTACGAGAGCGATCCGGCGCTCGCCCGAGAGGTGGGCTCCACCACCCTGTACAGCCACGCGTTCCGCAACCTGAAATGGGCCACGCTCGGCTTTGTGGTGGGCATGGCGATCATGATCGGCACGATCGCGGTGTCGTTCTGGCTGGCCTTCGGCGGCTTCGTCGCCATGCTGTGCGCGGCGCTGTTCTTCGAGCACAACGCCCGCAAGCTCGGCCGGGCCGGCTGGCAGCAGGTCACCCGCTCGATGCGGGCCGCCGGCCTGCGCGACTACCTGGGCAACACCAGCCAGCGCATGCGGGACCGGTTCAAGAAAGACGAGTGAGGGCCAGCCCCGCCGGCCGCTTGGCCGACAGCCGTTCCCGCACCCCCATCGGCAGCAGCAGGCGGGGATCGTAGATCCGGGCGAGCCGCGCCCCGAGCGAGGCCCGGGAGCGCACCGCACCCCGCACCCGCCGGGAGGCGTCGAGCGCCTGGCCCACCTCGGCCTCGCCGATGGCCGCGTCGGCGTAGCGGGCGGCGGTGGCCAGCTCGGCGAAGCCGGTCAGCTCGGCCCGGTCGAGGCCGGTGAGCTGGCCCGCCCGCGCGGCGAACTCGAGGGGCGTCTCGGCCGCCGACGCGCTCACCCGCAACGCCTGCAGGCTCTCCGCCGCCTCGGTCCAGGCGAGCGACACCCGCTCGGCCGGGCGGGCGGCGCGCCGGCGGCGGGCGCTGGTGCGGGCCCAGGCCAACGCCGGCATCGCCGCACTGTAGGCGGCCGCCGCGCCGAGCAGGCCGAGCGCGGTCCAGAGCAGCCAGCGCGAGCCGCCGCCGCCCTCCACGGGCGCGGCCGCGGCGCCCCCGCCGCCGAACTCGTCGACGAGCTCGCCGCCGAGGCCCTCCTCGGGGAGCCCCTCGACGCCGGCGCCGCCGCCGCCCTCCGAGGGGGCGAGCGTGGTCTCGGGCGTGCCGTTCACGCCTTCCACCTGGGTCAGCGAGTCCTGCTGGGCGCCCACCCCGGTGTAGCCGTCCCCGCCGGGCACGCCCCGCCCCGGCGTCGGGTCGAACGGCAGCCAGCCGTAGCCGCCGAGGTAGACCTCGGGCCAGGCGTGGGCGTGCTTGCCGCGCACGTGGTACAGGTTGCGGTCGGCTTCGTCGCGGTCGCCGGGCGTGAACCCGACGGCCACCCGGGAGGGCAGCCCCACGGCGCGGGCCAGCGCCGCGAACGCGCCGGCGAACTGCTCGCAGTAGCCCGCCTTGGCGTCGCCGAAGAGAAACGCCTCGAGGCGGTCCTCGCCGTGGCCGGGGTCCACGTTGGTGCTGTACTCGTAGTTGGCCAGGAACCAGCTCTGCAGCAGCAGCGCCTTGTCGTACGGGGTGGCGCCCGGCGCGGTGATGGTGCGGGCGAGGTCGCGGGCCCGGGTCGAGAAGTCGTCGGGCAGGGCGAGGAAGCCCTTGCGGATCGAGCTCGGGACGCTGGCCGCCGCCCCCTCGAGGGCCGCCCGGTCGAGCCGGGGTGTGCGCGACACCACGCGGTAGGTGAGCCCGGCCTCGGTGCGCTTCTGGTTGTCGAGGATCAGCGTCGAGGAGCCCTTGTCCCACAGCGCCGCCGGGCCCGTCTCGTAGCTGCGCGGCTCGTAGGCAGCGGGCAGCCACTCCTGCGCCAGCGCCTGCATCGTGATCTCCTGGGTCACCTCCACGCGCTCCACCCCGGAGGGGTTCGCGCTGGACAGCGCCTTGCCCGTCTTGGCCTGCCCGAAGATGGCGTCGCTCCGCCAGACCTGGCCGTCGAAGTCGTCGAGCGAGGTGAGCCGCCACAGCAGCGGCCGCTCGGAGCGCACGGTGAACACCTCGGTGTCGCGCTGGTCCACGAGGCGGGCGCGAATGTCGACCAGCGGGCTGACCGTCACCGTCGAGCCGCCGCCCCGGCCCTTCCAGTCCACGAGCGCCGCGCCCTGCGCACCGGGCGCGGCCGGGCCGAGCACCACCGCCGCAGCCACCGCAGCCACCGCCAAGGCGCCGCCGAGACGCAGCAGCGAGCGGGCGCCGCGACGGGAATCGCCTCGGATCCAGCCCGAGCTGCCCGCCTCCCGGGCCACCCGGTGCAGCAGCAGGAACGCCAGCACCGCGCCGACGAAGAGCGCCGTGTAGAGCAGCCGGTTCTGGTCGGCGCCGAGCAGCGACGCGAACACGAACATGCCCCCGGCGGGCAGCGTCGCCTCGAACGGCGCCCACAGGCGCTGCGCCGACCAGTCGGCCAGGAACGAGGTGAGCCAGAACCCGACCGCGGTGGCGGCCACGAAGCCCTTGAGCGGCCGGGTGGGCGCCACGACCCGGTTGAACTGGCGCATGCTCTCGGACAGGTCGATGCGCAGCGCGGTGAGCGTGTCGCCGGTGGGCAGCCCGAACCGGGTGGTGTGCAGGTAGAACACCCAGGCGCCGACCAGCGCGAACACCACCGCGGAGACGCCTGCGGCGAGGGGCAGCGCCAGGCGCCAGCGGCGGCACGCGATGGCCACCGCGTGGGAGCTGAGGGCCATGACCAGCACCGGGCCCAGCCAGCCGCTGTCGTTGAAGAGCCTCTGGAACGACGCCACCGACGCGGCGGTGACCCCGATGAGGCCCAGCTCGGCGCCGCGGCGGAGGTTGCTCGACGGGTTCGTGCTCAGCCTGTGCTCCCGTTGGCGCCCGGCGCCGCTCGGGCCGGCGCTCCCGCTCGATGGTAGGCGCCCGGCGCCACGCGGTGGGCCGCGGCCGAGCCGGTCCGGAACGGCGCTCCCCCGGAACGGGCCCACGCCTCGGGGAAGGCTTCTTCGCCGGTCACCCGCACCAGGCGGCCGGGCGCGGAGGGCGCGGCGAGGTCGATGGCCTTCGGGTCGGTCGCCGAGGGCTCGAAGAGCACGGTGGTGAGGCTCGGGTACACGCGCTGCATGGCGGTGAGGCGCTGCAGGTCGCTGTCGGCCACCGCGCCGACCACCAGCACCAGCGCGCCGCCGGCGGCGGCGTGGGCGAGGGCGCCGAGCGTGCGTTGGATCGACGCGTCGGACGCCAACGCCAGGAGCGCCAGGTGGGCCATGATCGCGTCGAGGTGCTCGTGGGCGCTGCCGAACCCCGAGTCGGCGCCGGCCGTGGTCACGAGGCGCACCTGGTCGCCGCGGCGCCATTGCACGAGCGCGATCGAGGCGGCGGCCGACACCGCCAGCTCGAAGCTGGCCGGGGTGTGCGAGGTGCGCCGCACGTCGAGCACCACGGTGGTGCGGCCCTGCCAGGGCTGCTCGGTCTGGCGGACCATCAGCTCGTCGAATCGGGCGGTGGAGGGCCAGTGCACCTTGCGCAGGTCGTCCCCCACCACATAGGAGCGGAGCGTGTAGAAGTCCTCGCCGCTGCGGCCCATCACGTTCGGCAGCCGCGAGCTCGACTGGGGGTCGGCGCCGCTCGCCATCGGCAGCGGGCCGATGTCGTGCAGGCGGGGGTACACGGTGAGCTCGCTCGTCCCCGCCGTGCTGACCACCCGCTGGGCGAGGCCGAACGGGTCCGACACCATCACCTCGAGCGGGCCGATCGTGATGACCCCTCGGCGCTCGGTGGGGAGCTGGTAGGCGGCGCGCACCTGGCCGCCGCCGCCGAGCGGGCCGAGCAGCAGGTTGGCCCCCCGGGTGCCGGTCACCGCGTCGCGCAGGCGCAGCACGGGGCTGCGCCGCCCGCCGCTGTTGGCGATGCGCAGCTCCACCCGCGAGAGGTCGCCGGCGTGGACCCGCGGCGGATGGAGGCGGCGCGACACCGACAGCGAGAGCCGGCTGAGCGACACGAACAGCACGGCCCCCACGAGCAGCAGGGCGGCGGCGGCGCCCACCACGAACAGCTCGAGCACCCCGAGCAGGCGCCCCAGCGCGATCAACGCCGCCGCGCCCCCGGCCACCAGCCAGCCCTCGCGGGTCAGCACGGCGCCTGGCCGGTCACCGCCCGGCGGCCACCGGGATCGGGAGCTGAGCGAGGAGGTCGTTCACCAGACGCCCGGCGGTGAGCCCCTGCAGCTGCGCGTCGGGCGTGAGGATCAGGCGGTGGGCGATCACCGGCTCGGCCAGCGCCTTGATGTCGTCGGGCGTCACGTAGGTGCGCCCGGCCGCCGCGGCGCGGGCCCGGCACACCCGCTGCAGCCCGAGCGTGGCCCGGGGCGACATGCCCAACGCGATCAGCGGGTGGTTCCTCGTCGACTCCGCCAGGTCGACCAGGTACTGCTTGAGCTCCTGGGCCACGAAGATGCCCTTCACGGCCGCCACCATCGACTTGATCTCGGCCGCGGCCACCACCGAGGTCAGATCCGAGATGAGGTTGTGGTCGCCGTGCGTGTCGAGGATCGTCATCTCGTCCTGGCGGCCGGGGTAGCCGACCGAGATGCGCATGAGGAACCGGTCGAGCTGGCTGTCGGGCAAAGGGTAGGTGCCCTCGTGCTCGATCGGGTTCTGGGTGGCCACCACCATGAACGGCGGGTGCAGCGGGTAGGTGACGCCGTCGACGGTGACCTGGCCCTCGCCCATCGCCTCGAGCAGCGCCGACTGGGTCTTGGGCGAGGCCCGGTTGATCTCGTCGGAGAGCAGGATGTTCGAGAAGATCGGCCCGGGGCGGAACTGGAACGCCCCGCTCGAGCGGTCCCACACCGAGACGCCCAGCACGTCGGAGGGCAGCAGGTCGGGTGTGAACTGCACCCGCCCGAACGTGGTGTCGATCGAGGTGGCCAGCGCCTTCGCCAGCGTGGTCTTGCCGACGCCGGGCACGTCCTCGATCAGCAGGTGCCCCTCGCCGAGCAGGCACAACAGCATCATCTCGATCACTTCGGGCTTGCCCTGGATGACCTTCTCGACGTTCGCCACGATGGCTTCGAACAAGTCGGCGAATGCCGGGGTCGCTCCTTCAGGCACCTCGGCAGCGTACTCGCCCGCGGCCGTCCGGCCCCGCAGGGCGCGCGGTAGCGTCGGGGCCGATGGAGGCCGCCGCGGAACCGGGCTGCGTGCTCGCGCTCGACGTGGGCGGCACGAAGCTGGCGGCGGGTGTGGTCGACCATCGGGGCGCCCTGCTCGACCGGGCGCAGACCCCGACCCCACGCTGGGCCGGAGCGGAGGGCGAACCGGCCGGCGCCGAGGCGCTCTTCGCCGAGGTGCTGGGCCTGCTCGCCGCGCTGCCGCCGTCCTCGCCGGCGGCGTTGGGGGTGGGCTGCGGCGGGCCGATGAGCGGGCTGACCAGCGAGGCCGGCGCCGAGGTGTCGCCGCTCAACATCCCGGCCTGGCGCGCGTTCCCCCTCGCCGCCCGCCTCGCCGAGGCGACCGGGCTGGCGGTGTTCGTCGACAACGACGCCAAGGCCCTGGCCCGGGGTGAGGGCTGGGTGGGGGCGGCGGCGGGGCGCGCCTCGTTCATGAGCATGGTGGTCTCCACCGGGGTCGGCGGGGGCATCGTGCTCGACGGCCGGCTGCTGGAGGGCGCCGCCGGCAACGCCGGCCACGTGGGCCACGTGATCGTGGCGCCCGAGGGGCGCTGGTGCGCGTGCGGGGCGCGCGGCTGTCTCGAGGCCGAGGCGTCGGGCCCCTCGATCGAGGCGGCCACCGGCCGGCCCGCCGCGCACGCCGGCCCCGAGGTGCGGGCCCGCACGGGCCGGCTGGTGGGCCGGGCCGCGGCGTCGGTGTGCAACCTGCTCGACCTCCAACTCGTGACCGTGGCCGGGTCGGTGGCGCTCGGCTTCGGCGCGGCCTTCTTCGACGCGGCGCAGGAGGAGCTCGACCGCTCGTGCCGCCTGCTCCACAGCCGCGGCGCCCGGATCACGCCGGCCGGGCTCGGCGCCGACGGGCCGCTGGTGGGCGCGGGCGCCGTCGCCTGGGCCGGGCTGCGCGGCCGATGAGTG
>JBJXGF010000045.1:0-3349 GCA_046153015.1 Acidimicrobiales bacterium
CTCGGCGCGCGCCGCGGCCCGCAGCGCCTCGAAGCCGGCCTCATCGCGCGGCGGGCCGCCCCGCTCGGCGATGAGCTGGTCGAGCGCGCAGTCGATGCAGTCCTCCACCAGCGCCGCGGTCGAGCCGTAGCCGCTGGCGGCCAGCACGAGCTGCGGGTCGCGGGTGAGGATCGCCTTCAGCTCCCGGGCGGGGGAGGCCACCCCGAGGCGCAGGAGCCGGCGCACGCCGGGCCCCCGCGCCCGCGCCGGCTCGGCCGCCGCGCCGCGCTGGCGCAGCGCCACCGAGTCGCCCTCGTCGACGAGGGCCGGATAGGCGCGCACGGTGAGCCCGTTGCGCACGGTCTCCACCACCGCCGGCAGCTCGCCCACCGTCCAGGCCCGCAGGCCGGTCTGCTCGGCCAGCCCGGCGGCGTCGGCCAGCGCGGCCCGCAGCCGGCCCCGCAGCGCGCGGCGCAACGCGCCGAGGTCCTTGCCCGAGGCGATCACGGCGCCGGCCTCGTCGACCACGCAGAACGTCATGCGCAGGTGGCCGGGCAGCTCGGCGAAGGCCCACGCGTCGAGCGGCACGCTCACGCCGGTCAGGCGGCGCAGCTCCCGGGTGAGCACCTCGGCCAGCGGGCCGTCGGCCGGACCCGAGACGCGGGCGAGCACGGCGGCGGCGTGGTCGGGCGCCGGGGCGAAGCTGCGCCGCAGAGCCTTGGGCAGGCCTCGGATCAGCGCGGTCACGAGCTCGGCCCGCAGGCCGGGCGCCAGCCACTCGAACCCGGCCGCCGACACCTGGTTGAGCACGGCGAGGGGGAGGTGCACGCTCACCCCGTCGTCGGGCGCGCTGTGGTCGTAGCGGTAGGTGAGGGGGAAGCAGTGCTCGCCCTGGCGCCAGGTGAGCGGGTAGTCGGCGAGGCGCACCGGGCCGCCGCGCCGGTCGACCAGCGTCTCGAAGCCGAGCTCGAGCAGGTAGGGGTCACGGCGGCGGCGTTTCGCCCACCAGTGGTCGAAACGCCGGGCGGAGGTGACCTCGGGCCCGACGCGGGCGTCGTAGAACGCGAACAGCGCGTCGTCGTCGACGAGAATGTCGCGGCGGCGGACCCGCTCCTCCAGCGCCCGCACCTCGGCCAGCTTCGCCTCGTTGTGCTCGAGGAAGGCGTGGCGGCCCGTCCAGTCGCCCTCGACCAGCGCGTGCTGGATGAACAGGGCCCGGGCGAGCGGCGGGTCGACCCGGCCGAGCTCCACTCGGCGCCCGGACACGATCGGCAGGCCGTACAGGCTCACCCGTTCGGTCACGCTGGCCGCGCCGCGCGCCGGGTCCCACTGCGCCTCGCCGTAGGTGCGCTTCACGAGGTGCGCGCCGAGCGTCTCGGCCCATTCGGGCTGGATGCGGGCCGCGACCCGGCCCCACAGCCGGTTGGTCTCGACCAGCTCGGCGGCCATCACCCAGCGGGGCGGACGGCGGGCGAGCGCCGAGCCGGGCGCGATCGCGAAGCGGGCGTTGCGGGCGCCGACGAACTCGCTGCGCTCGCCGTCGCGCTGCCCGATGTGGGAGAGCAGGCCGGCGAGCAGGGCGCGGTGCACCCGCTCTGGATGCGTCTCGGCGGGCAGCGCCCGGGGCACGGGCGCCAGGCCGAGCGACCGGGCGAGCTGACGGAGCTGCGTGTCGATGTCCTGCCATTCCCGCACCCGCAGGTAGTTGAGGTGCTCGGCCCGGCACAGCCGTCGGAACTGGCTCGAGGACAGCGCCGCCTGCTGCTCCTGGAGATGGCGCCACAGGTTGAGGTAGGCGAGGAAGTCCGAGTCCCGGTCGGTGAAGCGGGCGTGGCTCTGCGCCGCCGCCTGCGCCTTGTCCGCCGGACGCTCCCGCGGGTCCTGGATCGACAGCGCGGCGGTGATCACCATCACCTCGCGCACGCAGCCCTGCTGCTCGGCCTCGAGGATCATGCGGCCGAGCCTCGGGTCGACCGGGAGCTGGGCCAGCCGGCGCCCGAGCGGCGTGAGCCACCGGCGTGTGCCCGCCGCGTCCGGGTCGAGCGCGCCGAGCTCCACGAGGGTGGCGATCCCGTCGGCGATGCTGCGGCTGTCGGGCGGCTCCACGAACGGGAACGAGGCCAGGTCGCCGAGGCCGAGCGCGGCCATCTGCAGGATCACCGACGCCAGGTTCGTCCGCAGGATCTCGGGCTCGGTGAACTCGGGCCGCGTCAGGAAGTCCGCTTCGCTGTAGAGCCGGATGCAGACGCCGGGGGCGACCCGTCCGCAGCGTCCGGCCCGCTGGTTGGCCGAGGCTTGGGACACCGCCTCGATCGGCAGACGCTGCACCTTCGTGCGCCGGTTGAACCGGGAGATGCGGGCCGTCCCCGGGTCGACCACGTAGCGGACGCCGGGGACGGTCAGCGAGGTCTCGGCCACGTTGGTGGCCAGCACCACACGGCGGCCGCGATGGGCCTGGAACACGCGGTGCTGCTCGGCGGCGGAGAGCCGAGCGTAGAGGGGCAGGATCTCGGTGTCGGAAAGGCGGAGCGCGGTGAGCGCGTCGGCGGTGTCGCGGATCTCGCGTTCGCCGGAGAGGAACACGAGCACGTCGCCCGGGCCCTCCCGGCGCAGCTCCTCCACCGCGTCGCAGATCCCCTGGATCTGGTCCCGCTCCTCGCCCGGGGCGAGGCCGTCGGCGCCGCCGTCGAGGGGACGCCAGCGGACCTCGACGGGGTAGGCGCGTCCCGACACGTGGATCACCGGCGCGCCGCCGAAGTGCTCGGCGAAGCGGGCGGTGTCGATCGTGGCCGAGGTGACGATCACCTTCAGGTCGGGCCGGCGGGGCAGCAGCGACTTGAGGTACCCGAGGATGAAGTCGATGTTGAGGCTGCGCTCGTGGGCCTCGTCGATGATCAGCGTGTCGTAGGCGAGCAGGTCCCGGTCGCGCTGGATCTCGGCGAGCAGGATCCCGTCGGTCATCACCTTCACCAGCGTCCGTTCGCCGACCCGGTCGGTGAAGCGGACGGTGTAGCCCACGGCGCCGCCGAGGGCCACGCCGAGCTCGTCGGCCACCCGTTCGGCCACGGTGCGGGCGGCGATGCGGCGGGGCTGGGTGTGGCCGATCATGCCCTGCGCGCCCCGGCCGGCCTCGAGGCACATCTTGGGCAGCTGCGTGCTCTTGCCGCTGCCGGTCTCCCCGGCCACGATCAGCACCTGATGCTCGGCCAGCGCGTCGAGGATGTCGGTCCGCTTCGCGGTGATCGGCAGCTCGGAGGGGTAGCGGGGGCGGGGCGCGCCGGCCCGTCTCGCCGCCACCGTCGCCGCCGCGGCGTCGATCTGCCCGGCCAGCTCGCCCAGCAGCGCGGCGTGGGCCTCGCCGCCCGGGGCC
>JBJXGF010000052.1:0-20054 GCA_046153015.1 Acidimicrobiales bacterium
CCACCACCACGCCGGCCGTCCGGCCGACGGCGCGGATGGCGAGGGCCGAGAACATGAACGCCACCGAGCCGCCGATCAGCAGGCCGATGAAGGTCTTCACGTCGGCCACGTTGATCTGGGTCTCGACGGCGGTGAAGATCTCGTCGCCCTCGACCTGGAGGTTGAGCTCGGCGGCGATGGTCTCGATGTAGCTGGCGAAGAGGGCCACCGCGGCGATGACGGCCGAGCCGATGGCGAAGCCCTTCGTGACGGCCTTGGTGGTGTTGCCCACCGCGTCGAGGCTGACCATGATCCGCTCGGGCTCGCCGTGGAACTCGCCCGACATCTCGGCGATGCCGGCCGCGTTGTCCGACACCGGGCCGAAGGTGTCCTCCGACACGACCACGCCGGTGGTGGCGAGCATGCCCATGCCGGTGAGAGCCACGAGATACAGGGAGAACTGCAGGTTGCCGCCGCCCATGGCCAAGGCCACGCCGAGCGCCACCGCGATGGCGATGATGGCGTACACCGAGCTCTCGAGGCCCGACGAGGTGCCCGAGAGCACCACGGTGGCCGGGCCGGTGCGGGCCGACTCGGCGATCTCCTTCACCGGTGCGTACTCGGTGCCGGTGAAGTACTCGGTGAGCCGGCTCACGAGCTGGGCCAGGACCAGGCCCACCACCACGGCGCCGAAGCACTTCCAGCCGGCGTTGGTGGTGGCGCCGGCGTCGTTCTCGTTGCCCACGTAGACCAGCGCGACGATCAGCGTGCCGACCACGGTGAGCACGCCGGCGGTGAGGAAGCCCCGGTTGATCGGCTTGAGGGCGTTGGTCTCGCCCTCACGGGCCTTCACCGCGAACACGCCCACGATCGAGGCGAGCACCCCGATGGCCCGGGCAGCGACCGGGAAGACCAGGCCGAGGGCGGGGTTCATGCCGATCGAGTTGAACGCGGCGACGCCGAGGATGATCGAGGCGACGAGGGTGACCTCGTAGGACTCGAACAGGTCGGCGGCCATACCGGCGCAGTCGCCGACGTTGTCGCCCACGTTGTCGGCGATGGTGGCCGGGTTGCGGGGATCGTCCTCGGGGATGCCCGCCTCGACCTTGCCCACGAGGTCGGCCCCGACGTCGGCCGCCTTGGTGAAGATGCCGCCGCCGACCCGGAGGAACAGGGCCAGGAGCGAGCCGCCGAACCCGAAGCCGACGAGGATCGCCGAGCTGGTGTTCTGGAACAGCATGATGATGACGGTGGCGCCCAGCAGGCCGAGGCCGACCGTGAACATGCCGGCGACGCCGCCGGTGCGGAAGGCCACCCTGAGGGCCCGGGCCATCGAGCCGGACTTGGCGGCGGCCGCGGTGCGCACGTTGCCACGCGTGGCCAGGGTCATGCCGATGTAGCCGGTGAGGCCCGACATGAAGCAGCCGGCCAGGAACGCCAGCGTGCGGAACAGGCCCGACGCCCCCTGGGACAGCGCCGTCTCGCCCTCGTCCACGCCCTCGAGCGCAGGCTTGACCACCTCGACCGAGGTCAGGAACACGATCAGCGCCACCGGGATCACGATCACGCCGATGGTCTTGAACTGGCGGCGCAGGTACGCCCAGGCGCCCTCCTGGATGGCGCGGGCGATCTCGATCATCTTGGGGGTGCCCTGGTCCTCTTTCAGGACCCCCTGCATCAGGAAGAACCCGACGGCGATGGCCACGAGCGCGGTGAGCGCGGAGCCCACCAGCACCAGCCATTCACCGCCCAGAAGCTCGAACTCCTGATACCCGCCCTCTGCGGCGAGAATTGCGGACACGTCACCCCCAGCGTCGTTGCTGCGTTGTCGTTGCTGTGTTGGTTGTTGCTGCTGTTCTCTACGAAAGAACGCCGAAGTTTAGGGAGGATTGCGACGAGCCACGCAACTTGGGCCGCGCTTTGACCCGGGCCCGACCGCCGTCCGCCCGGCCCGCCCCACCGGTTTGTGGCGGGTTGTTCGCGGGCGGCCAAGTATGGACCAACCGTCCAACCTTGTGACCTGGGCAAACGCCGTGACGAAACGGGCGACTACTGGCGACCTCGCGAACAACCCGCCACAACCTCGCCGACGGGCGCCCTCAGGTCAGGTGATAGGGAATCGAGGTCACCACGGTGTTGGGGCGGAACAGGAGGCGGCCCTTCAGCGCCAGGGCGCTCTGGTTGTGCAGGAGCTGCTCCCACCAGCGGCGCACCACGAACTCGGGGATCACGACCGTCACGATGTCGTTGCCCCAGCGGTCGTCGAGCTCGTCGATGTAGCGCAGCACGGGCGGCGTGAGGTCCCGGTACGGCGAGTGCAGGATCTCGAGCGGCACGTCGATGGCGAACTCGGCCCACTGCTGCTCGATCCGGGCCCGACCCTCCTCGGTGCTCGCAACGTGCACGGCCACCAGGTGCCGGGGCGACAGCGAGCGGGCGTAGGCCAGCGCGGCGAGCACGCCCTGATGCACGCCGCCCACCAGCACCACCACCGTGTGGTTCACGCTGAGCGGCCGGACCCGGTCAGGGGTGAGCGCCAGCGCGGCCGCAGTGCGGCGGTAGTGCCGGTTGATGCCCTTGAAGAGCAGTACGAGCAGCGGGATCACGATGGCGGGGATGAACGCGCCCTCGGTGAACTTCGACACCACCACGACGAGGGCGACCACTCCGGTGGCCGCTGCGCCCAGCGCGTTCACCGCGAGGCTGCTGCGCCAGCGGGGCTCCTTCAACCGAAGGTGGTGCACGACCATCCCGGCCTGGGACAGCGTGAACCCGGTGAACACCCCGACCGCGTAGAGCGGGATCAGCGCGTTGATGCTGCCCTTGAAGGCCACTATCAGGAGCGAGGCAACCGCGGCGAGGAACAGGATGCCGTTGGAGAAGACCAGCCTGTCGCCGCGATTCACGAGCTGGCGAGGCAGGAACCCGTCGGCGGCGACGATCGAGGACAGCCGAGGGAAGTCGGCGTACGCGGTGTTCGCCGCCAGCGACAGGATGGCGAAGGTCGCGATCTGGGTGGCCCAGAACAGCACGCCCTTGCCGCCGTACACGTGCTGGGCCATCAGCGCGATCGACGTGGGGTCGTGCTCGCCCCGGAACGGCTGGAGCTTGGCGGCGAGGAGCGAGATGCCGAAGAACGAACCGCCGAGGATCACGGCCATAGCCGTGAGCGTGCGGGCTGCGTTCGAGGACTCGGGTCGGCGAAACGCCGGCACGCCGTTGGACACCGCCTCGACCCCCGAGAGCGCCACGGCCCCCGAGGAGAACGCCCGCAGCAGCATCAGCAGCCCGAGCGTCCGTGCGCCCTCGGCCAGCTCCCGGCCTTCGGCGGGCAGGTCGGTGATCGGCCCGAGACCGCCGGCGTACACCCGCCAGAGCCCCACCCCGATCAGCAGCGCCAGCAGGACGATGTAGCCGTAGGTGGGTCCCGCGAACAGCGCCCCTGATTCGCGCACGCCCCGCAGGTTGGCGATCGTCATCACCGCGATGAGCACCAGGCCGAGCGGCACCGCCCACCCCTGCCCGAACCCGGCGGCGGACCGGATGGCGAGCACGCTGCCGGCGATCGATACGGCCACGGTGAGCACGTAGTCCACCAGCAGCGACGCACCGGCCACGAGCGACGGGGTCACGCCGAGGTTCTCGCGGCTCACGATGTAGGAGCCCCCGCCGCTCGGGTAGGCGTAGATGGTCTGGCGGTAGCTGACAGCGACGATCGCGAGCAGCACGCACACGATCACCGCAATCGGGACCAGCTCGGAGAAGGCGAGGGCGCCCACGCCTGCCTGGAGCAGCAGCACGGCCACGATCTCGTCGGTGGCGTAAGCCGTGGAGGAGATGGCGTCGGACGCGAAGACCGGCAACGCCACGAGCTTGCGCAGCCGCTGGTGCTGCTCCTCGTGGGTGGCGAGGGGGCGGCCCACGAGGAGGCGTTTGGCCACGGCGAACATCCGTGTACCGACGCTACCCCGCGACGGCCGGCAGCGCCCCGTCGGGCTGGCTCAGCCCAGGTGATACGGCACGGAGACCACCACGGTCTCCTTGCGGAAGAGCAGGCGGCCCTTCAGCACCAGCGCGCTCTGGTTGTGGAGGAGGTGCTCCCACCAGCGCTTCACCACGAACTCGGGGATGACGACCGTGATCGTGTCGTTGTCCCAGCGCTGGTCGAGCGAGTCGATGTAGCTCAGGATCGGCCGGGTCAGGTCCCGGTACTTGGAGTGGACGATCTCGAGGGGCACCTCGAGCTCGTGCTTGGCCCACTGCTCGAGCATCCGCTCCTGCTCCTCCTCCGAGGAGGCCACGGTGACCGCGGTGAGGTGCTTCGGGTTGAGCGACTGCGCGTAGGCGAGGGCCCGCAGCACCCCCTGGTGCACACCGCCGACCAGCACGATCACCGTGTGGTTGATGCCCGGCGCCCGGAACCCCTCGGGCACGGCCAGGGCCGCCGCCGTGCGGGTGTAGTGGCGCTTGATGCCCTTGAACAGCAGCACGATCAGCGGGATCACCACCGCCGGCAGCCACGCCCCGTAGCGGAACTTCGACACGGCCACGATCACCAGCACGATGAAGGTGGCCGTGGCCCCCACGGCGCTGACCGTCGCGTGGGCCCGATAGCCCGGCGCCCGGTGGCGCAGGTGGTGGCGCACCATGCCCGACTGGGACAGCGTGAAGCTGGTGAACACGCCGACTGCGTACAACGGGATGAGGGCGCTGGTGACGCCGCCGAAGGCCACGAGCAGCACCGAGGCGAGCACGGCCAGCACGAGGATGCCGTTGGAGAACACCAGCCGGTCGCCCTGGTTCACGAGCTGGCGGGGCAGGAAGCCGTCCCGGGCGATGATCGAGGAGAGCCGGGGGAAGTCGGCGAACGCCGTGTTGGCGGCCAGCGTGAGGATGGCGGCGGTGGCCACCGTGAGCACCACGTAGGCCACGCCCCGACCGCCGAACACGTGCCGGCCGATGGCCGAGAGCACGGTCTCCTCGTGGCTCGGGGTGGGCAGCGTGTGTCGGGCCAGGTAGGAGAGGCCGAAGAAGAAGCTGCCGAGGAGGCCGGCCATGATCGCCAGCGTGGTGGCCGCGTTGCGGGACTGGGGCCGGCGAAAGGCGGGCACGCCGTCGCTGATCGCCTCGGTGCCGGTGAGCGCCACCGCCCCCGAGGAGAAGGCCCGCATCAGCACGAGCGCGCTCACGCCGCCGAGGGTCTCCCCGTTGCGGGTGAGCTCGGCCAGCGCCTCCTCGTCGACCGGCAGCGGGCCGAGGCCGCCCCAGTGGAACCGGTACACGCCGACCCCCACCAGCAGCGCCAGCATCCCGATGTAGGTGTAGGTGGGCACCGCGAAGAGCCTGCCGGACTCCTTCAGGCCTCGGAGGTTGGCGATCGTGATCAGCCAGACCAGCACGAGGCACAGGGCGACCTTGTGGTCCCGCAGGGGCTCGATGGCCGAGGTGATGGCGGCCACGCCGGCCGCCACCGACACGGCCACGGTGAGGATGTAGTCGACGAGGATCGACGCGCCGGCCACGAGCGAGGGGGCCACGCCGAGGTTCTCGCGCGACACCACGTAGGAGCTGCCCCCGTTGGGATAGGCGTAGATCGTCTGGCGGTAGCTGAGCACCACCACCGCCAGCAGCAGCACCACCAGCAACGAGATGGGGGTCAAGTAGCCGAAGGCCGCGAAGCCGGCCAGCGGCGCCAGCACGAGCAGGATCTCCTCGCTGGCGTAGGCCGTGGAGGAGATGGCGTCGGAGGAGAACACCGCCAAGGCGACGGTCTTGGGCAGGCGCTGGTGCTCCTCCTCGCTCGAGGCCAACGGACGCCCGACGACCACGCGCTTCAACGAGGTCAACACGGCGGTGACGGTACCGCCTCCTACGGGCGTGCCGACAGCAGCACGGCAGCAGCTAGGCGCCGGACGCGGCGCAGCTACCATCGGGCCCCGGCAGCGGCATGAGGAGAGGCGCGTGCACGTGGTGATCGTCGGGTGCGGCCGGGTCGGCAGCGAGCTGGCCGGAGCGCTCACCCAGGAAGGCCACACGGTCTCGGTGATCGACAAGTCGGCGGCCGCCTTCCGCCGGCTGCCGCCCGAGTTCGGCGGCGACCGCATCGTCGGCTACGGCTTCGACCGGGATTCGCTGATCACCGCCGGGGTCGAACGGGCGGGGGCGCTCGCCGCGGTCACGAGCGGGGACAACTCGAACATCGTCTCCGCCCGGGTCGGCCGGGAGTACTTCGGCGTCGAGCGGGTCGTGGCCCGCATCTACGACCCCCGCCGCGCCACCATCTACCGCCGGCTCGGGGTGGCCACGGTGGCCACCGTGGCCTGGACCACCGACCAGGTGATGCGCCGCCTCCTCCAGGGCGCGCACCCCGTCGACTGGGTCGAGGCCTCCGGTCGGCTGTGCGTGCTCGAGCGCGACCTGCCGGCGGCGTGGGCGGGCCACAAGCTGGCCGCGCTCGACCAGCCCGGCGAGTTCCGCCTGATCGGGGTCACCCGCCGGGGCGAGGCCCGCCTGGCGGCGCCCGACGCGGTGGGCCAGGAGGGCGACTTGCTGTACTTCGCGCTGCACACCGACGCGGTGGGCGCGCTCGACGCTCGGCTGGCCGAGGGGGCCCACGCGTGATCATGCGGATCGTGGTCGCCGGGGGCGGCAACGTTGGCCAGTTCATCGCCAACCAGCTCCGCGAGGCCGGCCACGACGTGCTGATCATCGAGCAGTCCGGCGAGGTCGCGGCTCGGGCGTCCACGCTGCCCGGCGTGGAGTGGAAGGTGGCCGACGCCTGCGAGTACCGCACGCTCGAGGAGGCCGACCTCGTGCACTGCGACGTGGTGGTGGCCGCCACCGGCGACGACGAGGACAACCTGGTCGTGTCGCTCCTCGCCCGCCAGGACTTCGGCGTGCCCCGGACCGTGGCCCGGGTGAACCACCCGAAGAACGAATGGCTGTTCAACGAGACCTGGGGGGTCGACGTGGCTGTGTCGACCCCGCACCTGCTCACCGCGCTCGTCGAGGAGGCGGTCAACGTGGGCACGCTCGTGCGCCTGCTGCGCCTGGAGCAGGGAAAGGTCGGCCTGGTGGAGGTGACCCTCGAGGCGGAGTCCCCCGTGCTCGACCGCCAGATCCGCGAGCTGGAGGTACCCCGCGACGCCACGATCGTGGCCGTGGTGCGTGATCAGCACGTGGTGGTGCCCCGCGGCGACACGGTGTTCGAAGCGGGCGACGAGGTCCTGGCCCTGGCCACGCCCGAAGCCGAGGCGGCCGTGCTGCGCCTCTTCACCGGCCACTGAGCCGCGCGGGGCAGCCCCAGCGGAACTACGGCCGAGCGGAGCGAGGCCGGGCGACCGTGCGAGCGCCAGCGAGCCGGGCGGCGATGGGGTCTGGGGGCGCAGCCCCCAGCGGAACTACGGCCGAGCGGAGCGAGGCCGGCCGACCGTGCGAGCGCCAGCGAAGCGGGCGGCGATGGGGTCTGGGGGCGCAGCCCCCAGCAGAGCTACGGCTGGAGGTCGTAGGCGGGGTTGTAGAACAGCACCCGATTGCGCTCGGGGGCGGCGGCGCCCTCGAGCACGAGCCGCCGGCCGGGGGTGATGCCCAGCACCTTCTTGCGGCCGAAGAACACCGCGGTGGCCCGGCCGGTGCCGTCGTCGATCGTCACCTCGAGCGAGGGCGCCCCGGCGCGGGGGACGATCCGCATGGAGAGCACCTCGCCGCACACGCGGGCGGGACCCCGGCCGGCGAGGTCGGCGAGGGGGGTCACGCCGGGCAGCGCGCACTGGGTGCGAAGACGCTCCTGGTCGAGCTCCTCGACCGGCGCGGTCAACCGGCGGAGACGGTCGCGCAGGGCCACGGCGCCCAGAGTAGTTGTCGCTGGGGGCTGCGCCCCCAGCAGAGTCACGGCGCCCCGCCGCCGGGTCACGGACGCCGATTCCGGACTGGATCGGGCCCCCCACTCGGCGGCTAGCTTGGCGGCGCGGCGAGGGCCGGATGAGGCAGAGGTTCAGTTCGCGGCGGCCGGGAGGGGTCCGGCCGGCGCGACGGCGGCGACCAGCCGTCGAGGAGCAGGCGACCGCCCGGAGAGCGGTCGCCAGGAGGGACGAGCACATGAGCCAGTCCACCTTCGTCTGCGACCCCAGCGTCTGGACCGCGGCGCATTACCCCGCCTCGCGCCGCTGGGTGCGGACCTTGTCGCCCGACGGGCTCGGGGAGCTCGACGCGGCGGTTGCGTCGGCCCGGCGGGCGGGCGTCGCCTATTGGCGGCTCACGCCCAAGACGTTCCCGCTCCCCTCGCTGGCCGAAACCCTTTCGGCCTCCCTGCGCGACCTCGAGGAAGGCCCCGGCTTCGCTGTGCTCGGCGGCTTCCCGGTCGAGCGCTACGACCGCGCCGAGACGTTGCTCGCCTACGCCGGCATCTGCTCGCACCTCGGCTCGGTCACCGCCCAGACGCATCTGGGTGACCGGGTGATCGAGGTCACCGATCTGCGCAAGCCGTACGACCACACCTCCCGCGGCTACCACTCCAACAAGCTGCTGCCCTTCCACACCGACGGCGCCGACTACGTGGGTCTGCTGTGCTTGGGCGTCGCCGCCCGGGGCGGCAGCTCGGTGCTGGCCAGCGCCGGCGCCGTGCACGACATGGTGCTGCGGGAGCGGCCCGACCTCTACGAGGTGCTGCGGCGGGGCTTTCGCCACCATCGCCGGGGCGAGGAGGCGCCCGGCGAGCCGCCGGTGTCGATCGAGCGGATCCCGGTGTTCGCGTTCCACGATGGCCTGCTCCACTGCATGTACAACCGCAACCCGATCGAATGGGTGCAGAAGGAGGGTTGCCGGCTGTCGGCCTGCGAGCTCGAGGCGCTCGACTTCCTCGACGACGTCCTCGCCCGGCCCGGCGTGGCGTTGCACATGGACCTGCAGGTGGGCGACATCCAGTTCGTGAACAACCTCTCGGTGCTGCATTCGCGCACCGAGTTCGAGGACGACGAGGAGCACCGCCGCCGCCTGCTGCGCCTGTGGATCTCCAACCCGGCCGCCCGCCGGCGCGGCCCCACCCTGCTCGACCTGTACAACCCGGAAGCGGCCCGCAAGGCGCGCGACTGATGGCCAAGATCGCGGTGGTCGGCGCCGGCGCCATGGGCTCGGTGTACGCCGGGCTCCTCGCCGAGGGCGGCCACGAGGTGTGGGCGGTCGACACCTGGCGCGAGCACGTCGAGGCCATCAACGCCGGCGGGCTGCGGGTGCAGGGCGCGTCGGGGGACCGCACGGTGGCGATCCGGGCCACGACCGACGCGCGCGAGGTCGGCCCCTGCGACCTCGTGATCATCGCCACCAAGGCCGCCCAGGTGGAGGCGGCCGCCGAGGCGGCCAAGGCCCTGCTCGGCCCCGACACCCCGGTGATCAGCATCCAGAACGGGCTCGGGGGGCCCGAGCGGGCGGCCAAGGTGCTGGGCGAGGAGCGGGTGGTGCTCGGCGTGGTCGGCGGCTTCGGCGCCTCGATCACCGCGCCCGGCCACGCCCACCACAACGGCTGGGACCAGGTGCGCCTCGGCGAGCTGGCCGGACCGGTGAGCCCCCGCGTCGAGCGACTGGCCGAGATCTGGCGCTCCGGCGGGTTCAACGTGCTCACCTTCGACGACCCGCATCAGCTCGTCTGGGAGAAGCTGATCGTGAACTGCGCGTTCTCCGGGCCCTCGGCGGTGACCGGGCTGCGGGTCGGGGAGCTGCTCGCCGACCCAGACGGCTGGACCGTCTCGTCGAGCTGCGCGCGGGAGGCGTGGACGCTGGCCCGGGCCCTCGGCATCGCCGTCGACATCGCCGACCCGGTCGCCCACGTGCGGGCCTTCGGCTCGAAGATGCCGGACGCCCGGCCGTCGATGCTGCTCGACCACCTGGCCGGGCGTCGTTCCGAGATCGACGCCATCAACGGCGCCGTGGCCGAACGCGGCGCGACGGCCGGCGTGGCCACGCCGTACAACACCGTGGTGGCGGCGCTGGTGCGGGCCAAGGAACACGCCTTCCCGCTTCGCTGAGCGGCGCCCCTGTGATCTGACGGGACGCGCGAATCCCGATTCCCCCAGTCCCACCAGGGGGAATGAGGGATGCGCCCCATGCCCGCAGAAACGACCCGGCGTACGGTCCTGCTACGAGCGACCGACGCACCCAGGAGACCAGGGCGATGAACCTCAGCCTCACCACCGCCACCACCGACCACGCAGCAGACGAAGCCCTTTTCGCCGAGCTCGACGCCGCCGAGCGCTGGGCCACCGGGCAGCTGGCCCTCACGCAGAGCCGCTGCGTCGACCTCTGCCTCGATCTCTACAACCTCACCAGCCGGCCCGAGGTCCGCCTCGTGATCGCCGAGTTCCTCGCCGACATCCGCAAGCTCGGCGCCGTGGCCGGACCCGACATGGCCCGGGCCATCGGCCACATCCGTGCCGCCGTCGACGTCGAAGCGGCCTTCGACCGCTTCGTGCTCACCGACACCGAAGCCGCCAGAACGTTCTCACCAGTGAGTTGAGCTCCGCTCAACTCACTGCGGATGATGGCGTTGAGCTCCGCGCAACTCACTGCGGATGATGGGAGAGTTGAGCTCCGCTCAACTCACTGCGGATGATGGAGAGTTGAGCTCCGCTCAACTCACTGCGGATGATGGAGAGTTGAGCTCCGCTCAACTCTCGTAGCGGAAGCCGAGCTTGATCGTCGCCTGATACTGGGAGACCTTCCCGTCGGCGATCGCCCCTCGCACTGCCACCACCTCGAACCAGTCCAGGTTGCGCAGCGTCCTCGCCGCCGTCTCGACGCCGTTGGCGATGGCCTCGGAGATCCCCACGTCCGACGTGCCGACGACCTCGGTGACGCTGTAGGTCGGGTTGCTCATCGCTTCGTCCTCCTCGTCGGGTGCCTCCCTGTATCTATCCACCGGCCCGGCGGCGGTCACGGGCCGCAAGACCCTTTCGGGTCCGGGGAGGTCTGCGAGACTCCCGCCCATGTTCGAGCTCCACGGCCGCACCGCTCTCGTGACCGGCGCCAGCCGCGGGATCGGCGCCGCTTGCGCCCGGGCGCTCGACCGGGCCGGCGCCCGGGTGGCGCTCGTGGCCCGCAACGCCGAGGCGCTCTCGGCGGTGGCCGCCGAGCTCACCCACGACCCGGTGGTGGCGCCCGCCGACCTGGCCGCGCCCGACGCCGCGGCCCACGTGGCCGAGGCCGTCGTCGACCTGCTCGGGCCGATCGACATCCTGGTGAACAACGCCGCCGTTGCCGCCCGGCTCCCCTCCGCCGAGCTGCGGGGCGAGATCGTCGACGAGCTCTACGCGGTGAACGTGCGGGCGCTGCTGCTGCTCGCCGCCACGGTGGGCTCCGCCATGGCGACGCGGGGCGGGGGATCGATCGTGAACCTGTCGTCGGTGTCGGGCCTGGTCGGCACGCCGAACCGGGCTGCGTACGCGGCCACCAAGGGCGCGGTCGACGCGCTCACCCGCTCCCTCGCCGTGGAGTACGGGCCCAGCGGCGTGCGGGTCAACTCGGTGGCGCCGGGCGTGGTCGTGACCAACCTGTGGGCTCGCAACCGTGCCATCCCCGGCGTGATCGAGGCGATCGAGGCGCAGGTGGCGCTGCGCCGCTGGGCGCAACCGGAGGACATCGCCGACGTGGTGCTGTTCCTCGCGTCCGACGCCGCCCGGTACGTGACCGCCCAGACCATCTCCGTGGACGGGGGCATGGCCCACACCCTCGATCTCTTCGGCGGGCCCGTGTGAGCCGGCGGGGCCGACCCACCGAGCGCTGGCGGACCGGCCGGTAACGTCGCGCGGTGGGCGTTCCCGCAGTCGAGGTCGAGGGGTTGGTCAAGCGCTTCGGGGCGCGCACCGTGCTCGACGGGCTCAGCTTCGAGGTGCCCGCCGGCCAGGTGTGCGCGTTGCTCGGGCCGAACGGCGCCGGGAAGACGACCACGATTCACGTGCTGCTCGGGCTCACGCTGCCGAGCGCCGGGTCGGTGCGGATCCTCGGCCGGGACGTGGTGGCCGACCGCGCCGGCGCCCTCGCCGTGACCAACTTCACCGCCTCCTACGTGTCGCTGCCGTGGCGGCTGCGGGTGCGGGAGCTGCTGCGGGTGTTCTGCGACCACTACGAGACCCCGGCGCCGGAGCGGGCCATCGCCGAGGTGGCCGAGCTGGTGGGCATCGAGGCCCTGCTCGACCGGGCCGGCAACTCGCTCTCCACCGGTCAACAGACGTTGGTGATGCTGGCCAAGGCGCTGGTGAACCGGCCGGCGGTGCTGTTCCTCGACGAGCCGACCGCCAGCCTCGACCCGGAGCGGGCGGTGGCGGTGCGCCAGGTGCTGCGCCGGGTGACCGACGAGGCGGGCATGACCATCCTCATCACCAGCCACAACATGCTCGAGGTGGAGCGCCTGGCCGACCGGCTGCTCTTCCTCGCCGAAGGCCGCATCGTCTACGACGGCAGCGCCCAGGCGCTGCTCGAGGACTACGCCCTCACCAACCTCGAGGACGTGTACCTCCGGCTGGCCGCCGGCTCGGGCCTCGCCCAGCCGTGAGCGGGTTCAGCTGGCGCCGGGTGCGGGGTGTGCTCCGCCAGGACTGGTACGTGCTGCGCCACAGCCCCATGCGGATCATGGAGATCGTCTACTGGCCGGTGATCGAGGTGGTGCTCTGGGGCTTCATCACCCGCTACCTGGCCGAGGCCGACGCCGGCATCCCCGGCGGCGTCGGCGTGCTGCTCGGCGCGGTGGTGCTGTGGGACCTGGCGTTTCGCAGCCAGCAGGAGCTGGCGGTCACCTACCTGATGGACGTGTGGGACCGCTCGGTGCTCAACCTGTTCGCCTCGCCGCTGCGCCAGAGCGAGTACGTGATCGGCGACATGATCTTCTCCCTCGGGCGGGTGCTCGTGGGCTCGTCGCTGCTCGTGCTCTTCGCCCGGCTCGCCTTCGGCTTCGACCTGCTCACCGCGGGCGCCGCCCTCGCCCCCGCCGTGGTGCTCCTGCTCGTGTTCGGCTGGTCCCTCGGGCTGTGCATCCGCGCCGCGCTGCTGCGCTTCGGCTCCAACGCCGAGGTGCTGGCGTGGTCGGTGGCGTTCCTCCTCCAGCCGGTGTCGGCGGTGTTCTACCCGGTCAGCTCCCTGCCCGGCTGGCTGCGGCCGGTAGCGTGGGCGGTGCCGGCGGCGCACGTGTTCGAGGCGGTGCGCCGCTTCATCGCCGACGGCGAGCTGCTCGTGGGCCACCTGCTGGCCGCCGCCGCGCTCGACCTCGTGTACCTGGCGGGCGGCGCGTTGGTGCTCGCCGCGGCGTATCGCTCGGTGCGGGTGAAGGGCCTGCTCAGCAAGCCCGGCTACTGAGCGGCGCCAGGCGGCGCGGCCAGCACGTGCACCACGCACACCGCGCCGACCCCCACCATGTGGGCGGCGCCCAGCCGGTGGCGGGGATGCTGGCGGGCGCCGGCCTCGCCCCGCAGCTGCCGGGTGAGCTCCACGATCTGGCCGGCGCCGGTGGGGCCGATCGGATGGCCCATGGCCAGGAGCCCCCCGGAGGCGCTCACCGCGCAGCGGCCGCCGATGTCGAACTCGCCGGCGGCCAGGCGGCCGGCCGCTTCGCCCTCGCCGCACAGGCCCATCGCCTCGGTGTAGAGCAGCTCTTCGATGCTGAACGCGTCGTGCAGCTCGAGCAGGTCGATCTCGGTCGCCGCCACGCCGGCCTCCTCGAACGCGGCCGAGGCGGTCTGGCGGGTGAGCTCAGCGTCGATGCCGGCGCCGGGCGGGTAGCGGCCCTCGCTGCGGGTCACCGAGGACAGGATGCGCACGGCCCGCCGCTGGTCGAGGCCGAGGCGGCGGATGCCCTCCGGCGAGGCCACCAGCACGGCGGCTGCGCCCTCGCCGACCGGGCAGCACTGCAGCCGGGTGAGGCTGCCCGAGATCGGCTCCGCGAGGATCTCCTCCAGCGTGCGGGCCCGGCGGCGCTGCGCGTACGGGTTGAGCGCCCCGTTGGCGTGGTTCTTCAGGGCCACGCGAGCCACCTGCTCGTCGCTCACCCCGTGGCGGTGCTGGTAGTCGGCGGCGAGCAGCGCGAAGTGGGTGAACGGCACGATCGTGCCGCCCTCGAGGTTCTCGATGCCGGCCCTGCTCGGCGCGGGCGCGCCGCCGCCGGGCTTGTCGACGCCCACCGCCAGCGCGACCTCGCTGCGGCCCGAGGCCACCTCGAGGGCGGCCATGGCCACCGCCGTCGACCCCGAGGCCGACGCGTTCTCCACCTGCTGGCTGGCGATGCCGGTGGCGCCCAGGCGGCTCAGCATCACCCGCCCGCCGCCCATGCCGAGCAGCGCCGTGCCGATGTACGCGGCCTGCACGTCGGTCCAGGCGAGCCCGGCGTCGGCCAGCGCGTGGCGCACGGCGGTCACGCCGAGCTGCACGTAGCTCGTGTCGGAGCGGTGCTGGTAGGGATGCAGGCCCACGCCCACCACGTACACGGGGGACTGTTCCAACAGGTTCATCGGGGCGCCGCCGCGTCGGGGGCGAACTGCAGGTCCACCACAGCCGGGTTCATCGGGGCGCCTCCGCGTCGGGGCCGAACTGCAGGTCCACCACGTTCTCGCCGTCGTCGGCCTGTTCCCAGACGACCAGCTCGGCCCGCATCCGCTGGCCGATGCGCAGGCCCTCGCCGGTGGTGAGCACGGCCTTGAGCACCGGGCCGGCGTCGAGGGCGATCACCCCGACCGTGAACGGCGTGGCGGGGCGGGGCCGGTGGTGGCGGTGCACCACGGCGAAGGCGCGCAGCGCGCCGCAGGGCTCGAGCTCCCGGGGCTCGAGGTCGCCGCCGTGGGCGCCGCACGCGTCGCAGCCGAACGGGTCGGGGGGGAAGCGCACCTCGCCGCAGGCGAGGCAGCGCTGGCCCACGATCGCTGGGGCCTCGCCGGGCCGGAGGCGGAGCAGGTCGGGTCGCCGGGCGCGGGTCATCGCCGCGGCACGCTAGCGCCGCCGCTGCGGCAGGCGCTGGTGTTGGTGTTGGTGCGGTGCCTGCCGGCCCCGACCAGCGCTCAGCGCCAGCCGAGGGCGCCGGCGGCGCGCCAGCAGAGCCACAGGCCGACCACGAACACGGCGGCGGCCGCCACCGGGGTCGCCAGCGCGCTCACCCGCTCGCCGGCGCGGCGAACATCGAGCGCCCGGCGGGTGCGGGCGGTGAGGGCCACCGCGCCGAGGCCCACCCCGACGAGCGCGGCGGCGAGGCCGACCCCGAAGGCCAGGATCAGCGCGGCGCCGAACTCGACGCGGCCCACCTGCACGGCGCCCAGCAGCACGATCACCGCCGACGCCGAGGGCAGCATCCCGCCCGAGAGCCCCAGCGCGGCGAGGAGGCGCCACGAGAGCGGACCCGACACGTCGAGGCGGTCCCACGCCACCCGATGCCGGTGCGGGAGCAGCCCGTGCGAGTGGTGGTCGTGGTCGTGATGGTCGTGGTCGTGGTCATGGTCGTGATGGTCACGGTCATGGTCATGGTCATGGTGAGCGTGGTCGTGATGGTCGGGGGGCGGGCCGGCGAGGCTGGCGCCCACCAGAACCGGCCGAGGAGCGGGGGAGTGATGGTGCGGGGCGGGCGGGGCGGCGGCGAGGCGGGCGGCGGCGAGGCGCACCAGCAGCCAGGCGCCGAGGCCGACCACGATCAGCGCCGACGCGGCCTGCAGCCAGGGGTAGACCCGCTCGGGGGCGAACGCCGCCGAGGCGGCCAGGGTCACGCCGCCCAACACGAACACGCCCAGCGTGTGGGACAACGCCACGGCCAGCGCCAGCACCCCCGCCTGCCGGCGGGTCCCCCGCGACCCCACCAGGTACGCGGCGACGACGGTCTTGCCGTGCCCGGGGGCCAGCCCGTGGAGCGCGCCGAGACCCGCCGCCACGAGCAGGGCCGCCGTCGTGGCCGCCAGGCCCGAGCGGCCCCCGGCGATGAGGCCGGTCAGGCGCGCGTCGCCCCCTGCCCGCGCTGTCCGTCGGGAATCGGGCGCGGCGCCCGCCGCCGCACCGTCGACCGAGCCGGCCTCGCCGGCCGCGGCGGCCGGGTCGAGGGTGACCACCAGCTGCGCGTCGCGACGGTCGGGGGCGGGCGCGTCGTTCGGGAACGTGCGCAGCTCGTCGCTGACGCTGCGGGCCGGAAGGTCGCTGTCGAGCGACGCCCCGGCGCCCGCGGTCGCGGTGAGCTCCCGCCAGCCGACGCGGCCGGCGCCGTTGCCGTCGCTGATGGAGAGACTCTTGCGCCCGGCGGCGCCGGCGAAGGGGTAGGCGAACGCGCACTCCACCCGCAGGGTCGACAGGCCCGCTTCACCCGGCGGCGCCTCGGCCGCGGCCCCCCTGACCTGGGCGGCCAGCGCTTCGCCGTCGAGACGGACCGCCAGGCCGGCGGCCAGCTCGGGGCAGCGAGCGGCCGCGTAGCCGGCGAGCTCGGCCGCGTCGGCTCCGCCGCTGCGGTCGGCGTCGAGCGCCGGCCGCTCCTGGAAGGCGGGCAGCTCGGCCAGGTCGAGCACGTAGCGCACGGCGAGCTCCCGGCCGCCGACGCGCAATCCCGCGTAGTGGTTCACGGTGAAGTTGCCGAGCGGATGCGCCCCCACCGGCGTGGACCAGCCGCCGGCGACCGTGGCGACGAAGACAGCGGCAACGGCAGCGGCCGCGGCCGCCGCCGCGGCCCGGGGCTTGGGGCGTGCGCTCACCTCCCCCCTTCGGCGCCGCCGCCCGGGCCGGATTGGCGCCGGCGGGGCGGCCTCAGCCCCCGCTGAGCGCCGCCGCGGCGTCGTCGCTCAGCAGCGTCGCGTCGCCGGGCATCGGCAGGTCGACCCACGTGCGTCCCCGCAGCAGGGTCATCGGCGCGCCGTCGGGGCCGATCAGCGTGTAGGGGGCGGCGGCGCCGGATCGTCGCCACCGGCCCTCGACCACGTGACCGGCGCTGAACACCAGCGCCCGTCCCTCGCCGATCGTCTGCGCCTCGGGGGAGTTGAGGTCGGCCGGGCTCGGCTCGTAGGTCGTCTCCAGCACCACCAGGTTCTCGGGGCTGATCTGCACCCCCTCGGTGTCGCGATGCGGCGCCCCCGCCACGAAACGCAGCCAGCGGCCGGCGGCGGCGTCCCACACGAACGCGATCGGCGGCTCGCCGTTGAACCGCAGCGACACCCCCGCCACCGGCGCCGCGCCCGCTTGGGGCCCGTCCCCCGGGCGGTAGGCGAACATCGGCTTGGGCGGGGCCCCGCCCTGCGCCGCCTGGTACAGCTCGGGGGTCGAGGTCATCAGGTTGTGGGGCGCCTTGCGGTTGCGATCCCGGCGGAAGGCGCCGCTGTTGGCGCCCGCCCCCACATCGACCAGCGCCGCGTCGCCCACGGCCGCCAGCACCCCGGAGTTGCCTCCGGAGTAGGCGAAGAGGGGGTTGTTCAGCATCGGGACCAGATGCACGTCGCTGGTGCGGGCCGAGCGGACGGGCCCGACCACCGAGGCGTCCTCGCTCTGGAACACGGCCGCGAACCGGCTGGCGTACTCGACGTAGAGCTCGAACACCACGTCGGCCTGGTTGAGGCCGGCGTGCACCCGCACCGAGGGCTCGTTGTCGACCTTCACCACCAGCGCCGGCCGGTCGGCGCACGCCGGGCCGCCGCTGGTGAGCGGACCGCCGGCCGGCTCGGTCGACACCGCCGCGCCGGTGCCGGCGGCGGGCGCCTCTTGCACCGTGCACGGGTCGGGCGGGGGGGCCGCCGTGGTGGGCGCGGCGGGCGGGGCGGAGGTGGGCGCATCGCTGGCGGCGGTGGGCGCCGAGCTCTCGGTGGTGGCGGCAGCGTCCCCGTCGGGGCGGGCGTCGGCGCCGCCGCCGCCGCAGCCGACGAGCACGGCGCCGCAGAGCAACGCGCCGCGGGCCCCGCCGAGCACCGATCGATGGACGCGCCGCGGGGTCGATCCTCGTTGCGGCATTGGGCGATGAGGCTAGCGGCGGATGCCCCGAAACCAGTCGCGCCCTGCGCCTCCCGCCGGCCGATCAGCCCCCGACGCGCTCCCGCACGTGGACCACGATCGTGGTCTCGCCGCACACGGTGGGCTGGTCGGTGCGGCACACGCGCAGCCTCACCGGGTAGTCGCCCGCGGCGGGGAACGAGACCGTGAGCACTCGGCCCTCGCGGGTGCGCCCGGCGACGGTCCAGGTGTGGCCGCCGACGGCGCCGGCGGTGGCGTCGGCCAGCGACACCGGCGCGCCCGGCGGGGCCGGATCCGGGCTCAGACGACGGATCACCACGTTGGGCGGCGCCAGAGGCGCGGGGAGCACCTCGATCCTGTCCACCACCGCGGCGCAGATCGTCGGCTCGTCCGCCCAGCAGCTGCGCAGGGTCACCTCCACCGTGCCCGGGTTCGGGAACGTGCGGGTGACCGTGCGGCCGTCGGCCTCGCCGCCGGGCTCGAACCTCCAGCGGGCGGTGCCCACGGCGCCAGGGGTGGTGTCGGTGAAGGTGATCGGCCGCCCGGCGATGCGCTGGTCGGGCGCGGTGGTCACGGCCAGGCTGGCCGAGGGCGGCGGCCGCGGCGTCGTGCGGACGGTCACCTTCTCGCTCGTGCGGCTGGTCTTGCCGTCGGCGCCGACCACCTCGAGGCTCACGTCGAAGACCCCCACGCCGGCGAACGCGTGCACCGGGTTGCGCTCGGTCGACGCTGCGCCGTCGCCGAACGACCAGCGCCAGGCGGTCGGCGCGCCGGTCGAGCGATCGCTGAACCGGACGGCCTGGCCCGGCGCGGCGGGGTTCGGGGCCGCCGCGAACCGGGCCTCGGAGCCGGGCGGCGGGACGATGCGGACGCTGAGCGACGCGGTGAACTCGCCGGCGCTGTTGGTGAGCGAGGCGGTCACGGGGTACGTGCCGGGCGCGGTCCACGCCTTGGTCACCGCGGCGCCGGGCGCTGCGGGGGTGGTGGCGCCGTCGCCCCAGCTCCAAACCACGCTGGTGGGGCCGCCGCTCAGGTTCACGAGGCTGAACGTGATCGGCGCGCCGGGCCGGGCCTGCACGCTCGAGGCGGCGATCTCGCCGTGGGGAGCGCTGGGGGCGACGACGAGCACGGTCACGGTGGCGACGCTCACCTCGCCCGCCTCGCTCCGGGCCCGCAAGGTGGCTGTGTGCTCGCCTTCGGTGGCGAACGCGTGGCGGACGACCCGTCCCGAGGCTCGGGCGCCGTCGTCGAAGGACCACACGGACTGGGCCGGCGCCGGTTCGCTGCGGTCGGTGAAGGTCACCGCCTGACCGACCGGCGCCCGCCGGGGCGTGGCCTCGGCCGCCGCCGTGAGCGGCGGGGGCCGCTCGCGGATCGTGATCGTGCGCTCGGCGCCGACCGCGCCGCGCAGGCCGCGCACCTCGAGGCCGACGGTGTAGGCGCCCGCCGCCTGGAACCGGTGCACCACCCGCCGCGCCGACGGGGCGGCGGCGCCGTCGCCGAAGCTCCAGCTCCGCTCGGTGACCTCACCCAACGAGCGATCCTCGAACACGACGGGCTCACCGACCGCGGCCGAGTCCGTGCTCGTCGTGAACCGGGCGGTGAGCTGCTCTCGTCCGTCGACGACCGTGACCGCGGCGGTGGTCGACGCGTTGCGCTGGCCGTTGGCCACGGTCAGGGTGACCTGGTGCAGCCCGGGCTCGGCGAACGCCTTGCGGACGATGACGCCCTCCGCGGTCTCCCCGTCGTCGAAGGTCCACCTCCAGCTCGTGGGTGCGGGCTCGCCGCGCGCCGAGCCGGTGAACGTGATCGGCTCGCCCACCTCGGCCGGGGTGGGCGACGTCTCGATCCCGGCTTCGAGGGCGGACGAGGGAAGCAGGCGCAGCTCGGCCTCCGGGGCGAGCTTGGGGGCGGGCGCCCGCGCCTGGCCGTTCGCCGGCCCAGAGGCGCCGGCGCGTAGGAGCGGGAGCCCGTCCTGGCTCTTGTCGACCGGGACCACAGACCCGTCCCGCTTGAGCACGCCCGCCTCGGGGCCGGCCGGGTTGTCGAACCACACCAGCCCGTCCTCGACGAACAGGCGGAACTCGGTGTCGGCCGGCAGCACCTGCGTGGCCTCGATCTGGCCCGAGGCGGCGTCGAGC
>JBJXGF010000063.1:0-7451 GCA_046153015.1 Acidimicrobiales bacterium
GCTGCGCGCGGCGCGGCGCGTCGCCCAGGTGGTGCTCGTCGCTAGCCGGCCAGCGCCTCGGCCCCGGGAACCTGCAGCGAGGCGGTCTGCCAGCTCTGCATCTCGGGCAGGCACTTCTCGGCGAAGAGGCGCAGGCTGCGCTCGGCGTCGTCGTAGGGCATGCCGCCGTAGCTGAACGCCGGCATCACGCCGGCGCAATTGATCTTCTCGCGCATGGTCTCGAACTTGGCGAGGATCTGCTCCGGGGTGCCCCACGGCATGAGCTTCACGTAGTCGGCCACCGCGCCCTCGAGGCCGTGGCGGTCGATGTAGCGGCTGATCTGGGTGTAGAACTCGTAGCCCTTCACCCCGTCATGGGGCTTGGCCATGAACTCGTAGTGGCGCATGACCGACTCGTAGTTGGCGCCGATCCACTTGTAGGCCATCTCCTCGGCGCGGTCGGCGCTTTCGTCGCAGAACACGTTGCCGCCCGAGAGCGGCGGCGGGCCCTCCACGCCGTTGACCTCGAGATACACCCGGTTGTACTCGGCCATGTCGGCCACCACGGCGTCCCACGGCTTCTGCGGGATCACCAGCACGCCGATGCCGAGCTGCGCCATCAGCGGCATCGATTCCGGGCTCACCGCCGCGGCATAGGCGCGGCCCTTGAACGAGTGCGCCGGGCGGGGACGGATCTGGCGGCGGGGCTGCGTGCCGAACTGGTTGTCGTACTCCATGTACCCCTTGTCGAGCGCCTCGAGCACGAGACGGGCGTACTCCACGAGGCGCTCCCGGGAGGTGTTCATGTCGACCCGGAAGCCTTCGTACTCGATGCGGGCGAGGCCCCGGCCGAGGCCGAGGATCATGCGGCCGTTGGAGAGGTTGTCGAGCAGCGCGATCTGCTCGGCCACCCGGATCGGGTCGTGCCAGGGCAGCACGATCACGCCCGAGCCGAGCAGCACGTTGGGGTGCTTGCCGGCGAAGTAGGTCAGCAGCTGCACGATGTCGGGGCACATCGTGTAGTCGTCGAAGTGGTGCTCGACCGACCAGAGCGACTCGAAGCCGAGCTCGACGGCGAGGTCGCACAGGCGGATCTCGTTGGCGTAGACCTCTTGGTCGCTCAGCGCGTCGAACGGGTTCTGGAACTGTGCGGTGTAACCGACGTGCATGGCTCGTCTCCCCCTGTTGTCGACGCTCGGTGCGGGCGCCGCCGGGGCAGAGGCTAGCGCCGGACCCGCACGAGCTTCTGGAGGCAGTGGCAGTCGAGCGGGATCAGCCCGCGCCGCCCGCCGGCGCTGGCGGTGACCTCGCCCACGTAGAGGTCGCCGCGTGAGTCGGCCCAGATCCCGTGCGGCGCGAAGAAGCTGCCCGGCGCGCAGGGTTCGGGGCCGCCGAAGCGGGCCTGCACCTCGCCGTCGAGGGTGAGCACGCTCACCCGGGCGTGGGGCTCGTGCTCGGGCACGGCGGCGCCCATCGAGCGGGGCATGCGGCCGGCCTTGAAGCCGAGCTCGGCCACGTACAGGTTCTCGGCGGCGTCGATGTACACGTCGTCGGGGCGGTGCACGTGGGTCCACTCGGTCACGTACTCGCCGGCGGCGGTGAACACCTGGATGCGGGAGTTCTCCCGGTCGGCCACGTAGACCCGCCCGCTGCGGTCCACGGCGATGCCGTGGGGGAGGCGGAACTGGCCCGGCCCCGCGCCCGGCTCGCCCCACGAGAAGCGCAGCTCGCCCTCGGGGGAGAACACATGGACCCGGGCGTTGCCGTAGCCGTCGGCCACGTACAGGTCCCCGTTCGGGCCGGCGCACACGTTGGTGACCATGTTGAACGGCCCCGCCGCCTTCTGCACGGGGGTGGTCCAGGCCTCGAAGCCGGTGTCGGCCGCCCGGCCCGGCTCGCCCAGCGTGCGCAGCAGCTCGCCCTCGGCGCTGAACATGCGGACGGTGTGGTCGCCGTTGTCGGCGCAGTGCACGCGGTCCTGGGCGTCGATGTAGATGCCGTGGGCGTTGGCGAAGGTCCCCTCGCCCCACGCGGTGAGGAACTCGCCGTCGCCGTCGAGCACGATCACCGGGTGCTCGCCCCGGTTGAACACGTAGACCCGGTCGGCGGAGTCGGCGGCCACGCCGGCCACCTCGGTGAAGCTCCACCCCTCGGGCAAGCGCTCCCACCCCACCAGCGCCTCGTACTCGACCTTGCTGCTCACTGTGCCGCTCCTGGGGGCTGCGCCCCCAGACCCCATCGGCGGCCGGCTCGCTGGCGCTCGCTCGGCCGCGCTCCTCGGTCGCTTCGCTCCCTCATAGCGGTTCGATCCCGCCCCACACGGCGGCGAGCACGGTGGCGCCGTTGGCGGAGCGGACCGTGTGCACGCAGCCGTTCGGGCGATAGCTCATGTCGCCGGCGCGGATCACGCCCGATTCGTCCTCGCTCGTGCCCTCGAGCACGAAGATCAGCTCGTCGCCGGCGTGGCGGTGCTTGGGCAGCGCGGCGCTCGGCGCGAAGCGGGTGAGCAGCACCCGCCGCCCGGCCGCCTTGTCCTCCCAGATCGGCTTCTGGCGCACCCCGGGCAGGGCGTCGCGCCAGGCGATGTCGTTGACCGTCACGATCTGGGAGGCGGGGGCGTCGGCCGCCTCGGCGTCGGCCGCCACCCCGGCCACGCCGCCGGTGAGGATGGCCAGCGCGGTGACGCCGTTGGCGCTGGCCACCCGGTGCACGCAGCCGTTGGGCCGGTAGCCGACGTTGCCGGCGGTGAGCTCGCCGAACTCGTCGCCGAAGGCGCCTTCGAGCACGAAGACCACCTCGTCGCCGTCGTGGCGGTGCCGGGGCAGCTCGGCGCCGCCCTCGATGCGCACCAGCGCGGCGCTGCGCCCGGTGGCCTTGTCGGCCCAGAGGTGCTTCATCTGCACCCCGGGCGCCGCCTCGCGCCAGGCCTTGGCGGCCACGTCGATCGGCTGGCTGGCTACCTCGGTCATCGTCCCGCTCCCCTTTGCGTCGGACCTGGGCCGAAGCGTAGCCACCGTGGGAAGCTGGAGCCGATGCCCCGCCGACTGCTCTTCAACGCGTTCACGATGAACTGCGTGTCGCACATCCAGCACGGCCTCTGGGTGCGCGACGACACCCGCCAGCTCGACTACACCGATCTCGCCGCCTGGGTCGAGCTGGCGCAGATCCTCGAGAAGGGCCGGTTCGACGCGGTGTTCCTGGCCGACGTGATCGGCGTGTACGACACCTACAAGGGCGGCCGGGAGACCTCGCTGCGCGAGGCCATGCAGATCCCGGTGAACGACCCGTCGTACCTGATCCCGGCCATGGCGGCGGTCACCACCGACCTCGGGTTCGCTTGGACGAGCTCGGTGCTCCAGCACCACCCGTTCGCGTTCGCCCGCATCGGCTCCACGCTCGACCACCTCACCAAGGGCCGCCTGGCGTGGAACATCGTCACCTCCTACCTGGCCTCGGCCGGGGCCAACCTGGGCTACGGCGGCCTGCCCTCCCACGCCGAGCGCTACGACCGGGCCGACGAGTACCTCGAGGTGCTCTACAAGCTCTGGGAGGGGAGCTGGGAGGACGACGCGGTGGTGCGCGACAAGGCCCGCCGCGTCTACGCCGAGCCCTCCAAGGTGCACGACATCGACCACGTGGGCCGCTGGTACACGGCGCCGGGGCCGCACCTGTCGGAGCCCTCGCCCCAGCGCACGCCGCTGCTGTTCCAGGCCGGATCCTCCGATCGGGGCCGCGAGTTCGCCGCCCGCCACGCCGAGTGCGTGTTCGTGGTGGGGTCACGCCGCGCCGGCGGGCTGAGCAAGCTGATCGCCGACATCCGGGCCCGGGCCGTGCGCTACGGCCGCCGGCCCGAGGACGTGAAGATCTTCCAGGGGATCAGCCCGATCGTGGGCGGCACCGAGGCCGAGGCCAAGGCGAAGGAGGCCGAGTACCGCGAGGTGCTCTCGATCGAGGCCGGCCTCGCCCACATGAGCGGCAACGTGGGCGCCGACCTCGGGTTGATCGACCCCGACCAGCCCCTGGCGTCGTTCGAGTCCGAAGCGGTCCAGGGCGTGCTCAAGGTGATGCTCGACTCGGCGCCGGACAAGAACTGGACCTTCCGAGATGTGATCCGCCGCCAGATGTCGGGCAACTACCTGGTCGGCGCCCCGGAGCAGATCGCCGACACGCTGGAGAGCCTCGCCGAGGCGGGCGTCGACGGGTTCAACATCGTGTACTCCACCACGCCGGGCACCTTCGTCGAGTTCATCGAGGGCGTCGCCCCGGTGCTCCAGGAGCGGGGCCTGATGCAGCGGGAGTACACGCCCGGACCGCTGCGCCAGAAGCTCTTCGGGGCGCCCCGCCTGCCCGAGCGCCACCCGGGCGCCGCGTTCCGCTGGAAGGGCTAGCGAGGGCTGCTAGCCGTCCGGCCAGTCGGCGCAGTCGAGCGGGGGCGGGCTCGACCCGGCCGGCCAGCGGGTGGCGGCGTCATAGCAGGCGCCCCCGGTGAACGTGGCGGCCTGGAGGCCCTTTACGGCGCTGAGGTCTGTCCCGGCCAGGTTGGCGCCGCCGAGCTCGGCCCCGGCCAGCTCGGCGCCGGCGAGCTCGGCGCGGCGCAGGTCGGCGCCGGTGAGATCAGCCCGGTGGAGCGTCGCCCCGGAGAGGTCGGCCCGCTGCAGGTGGGCGTTTCGCAGGTGGGCGGCGGTGAGGCCGGCGCCGACCAGCCGGGCGCCCACGGCGGAGAGCCCGTCGAGGTCGGCGCCGTCGAGGTCGGCGGAGTCGGCCGTGGCGCCGTCCAGCACCGCGTGCTCGGCGTCGACCGCTCGGGCCCGCAGGCCGGCGAGGTCACGGCCGCGGGCCACGAACGCTCCGAGCCTGAGCCCGTCGACGGTGGCGCCGGGGGCCAGCAGCCGCTGGTTCTCCCGGCGCTCGGCCTCGATCGCGCGCCGATCCTCCCGTCTGGCGTCCTGGCGGTCGTCCTTCCACGCGAGGGCCGCGAGCGCCAGGGTGCCGGCGGTGACGGCGGCGCTCAGCGCGGCCCCCGCCTGCTTCACGCGCCGCCGCTGCGTGGGGCTCACCGCAGGGTCACCCCGGTGACCACGCCGCGGGTCCGGCTGTACTGGTAGCCGAACACGGCGCGCTCGGGGTCGACCTTCGGTCGGGCCGCCTCGAGCTGGTTGCGCCAGTGCGGCGCCTGGAGCTGCAGGCAGATCGAGCCCAGCCCTCGGGGGGCGTAGTCGGCGCACACCGTCTCGAGCGCGGCGTCGAAGCCGACCGCGTCGCTCAGGCGCACGAGGTAGCCCGACAGCTCCCGGTCGGCGCGCACCTGGCAGGTGGCCGTGCGCCCACAGGCCACCCCGAAGCGCATGACCGGGGCGGTGACCGCTGGGGCGGCGCCGGCCGGTGCGGCCAGCGGGGCGACGCACGCAGCCAGGAGGGCGGCGGCGGCAAGGCGAACGGCGCGCGTCATGGCCAAGAGCCTGTGCGCCGACCCCGGCTGGGCCAATGTGCCAAATGGTTCGGGTGCGGCTCCTTCAGAGGGAGCAGGGGTGCGCTCGTTGTCGCTGGTTGGAGCGCGGCTTTGACTGGTTGAAGGCTTTCCAGTCGGCTTGATCCACCACGTTTCGGTCCACGCGGCCGAGAATCTGCCAGCGTGTTCGCTAGCAGATTGAGGGTGGGTAGGGTATGGGACGTGGCTACTCGAAGAGGGCCGTCGGTGCCGAAGATGTTGCGGGGGACGGTGGTCGCGCACCGGCGTCGGTGCGGGAAGCCGAACTGCCGGTGCGCAGCGGGAGAGGAGCTGCACGAGTCGGTGGTGCTGAGCTACTCGGTGGCGAGCAGGACCAAGTTCGTGATGCTGCAGCCCGACGAGGTGGAGGCGGTGCGGGCGGCGACGGAGCGCTTCCGGGCCGCCAAGGCCAGCCTGGAGGCGGAAGCAGAGGAAGGCCTGGCGGAGCTGATCGCGAGGCGCAGGCGGGCCTGAGCAGCGTCGTGGGGGCTTTCGAACGCTCCCAGGCTGTCTTCTCGGGCGTCGCCGGCTTCCTCTTCGCCGAGGAGTCCCAGTCGCTGTCGCATGAGGAGCTGGAAGCCCGCGTCTCCATCGACGCCCGAGAGCTGGCTCGGCAGTTGCTCCAGGACCACCTCGACCTGCGGGCAGCGCGCGAGGTGCGTGCCGCAGGGGTGATCGACGCCGCAGGGGTCGCCCACAACGCTGTCGAGCCCCGCCACCGCCGTCCATTGCAGACCCTTGTCGGCGCAGTCGAGGTGAGCCGCTTCGCGTATCGCGCCAGAGGGACAGAGAACCTCCACCCGGCCGACGCGGTGCTGAACCTCCCCGTCGAGCGCCACAGCCACGGACTACGCGAGTTGGCCGCGATCGAGGCGGCACGCGGCAGCTACGAGGAGGCGAAGGCGGCGATCGAGCGCAACTGCGGTGTCTCCCTCGGCAAACGGCAGGTGGAAGAGCTCGCCCGCCGCGCAGCGGCGGACGTGGGCGAGTACTACGAGCAGGCCGAGCGCCCCCGAGCCGAAGAGACCGACGCCCTCGTCATCTCCGTCGACGGCAAGGGGATCGTGATGCGGCCCGACTCTCTGCGGGAGGCGACGAAGAGGAAGGCGGCGTTGTCCGGCCACAAGCTGAAGGCGAGGCTCTCCAAGGGCGAGAAGCGCGACCGCAAGCGCATGGCCGAGCTCGCCGTCGTCTACGACTGCACGCCAGCACCGCGCACGCCGGCCGACGTGCTCGCCGGCGCGGGCGAACAGAAGGCGCCGGCCCCCCTCGCACGGGACAAGTGGTGCACCGGGAGCGTGGTCGAAGACGCGCGGGAGGTCATCAGTGCCGCCTATCGCGAAGCGGAGCGGCGCGACCCCTGCCATCGCCGCCCCTGGGTGGCGCTCGTCGATGGGAACGACCACCAGATCCGCCGGGTCAAGGCCGAGGCCAAGGCCCGATCCGTCAACGTCTCAGTCATCTGCGACCTCGTCCACGTCCTTGAATACCTCTGGGGCGCGGCGTGGTGCTTCTTCGCCGAGGGCGACCCCGCCGCCGAGGAGTGGGTAGCACAGAAGGGGCGCGCTGTTCTCGAGGGCAAGGCCGGCCTCGTGGCCGGCGCCATCGGCCGCAAGGCGACGATGCTCAGCCTCGACAAGGCCAGCCGCAAGAAGGCCGACGACTGCGTGCGCTACCTGAAGAACAAGGCGCCCTACCTCGACTACCCCACGGCGCTCGCCCGGGGCTGGCCGGTGGCGACGGGAGTGATCGAGGGCGCCGTGCGGCACGTCGTGCGCGACCGCTTCGACATCACTGGCGCACGCTGGTCTCTCGAAGGCGCCGAGGCAATACTCAAGCTCCGGGCCGTGCGGACCAACCACGACTGGACCGAGTACTGGCGCTTCCATCTCGCCCGGGAACACCACCGGATACACCAGCCCCGATACCTCCGGGGCGTCATCCCAGCGGCTGCGTGATCAGTCCCTCCCGAAGAGCCGCACCC
>JBJXGF010000051.1:0-6125 GCA_046153015.1 Acidimicrobiales bacterium
GGCCCACAGCCCGGGGTGGGCCTGCTGGGCGAGGCTGTTCACCAGGGCGTGCCCGGGTTTCGCCGCGGTCGCCGCCGCCCGGGCGTTCGCCTCGTCCTCTGGGGGCGTCCACCGGGGCGCTCCGGGAGGGCTGAAGGCCTCCACCGCCGCCGCGGCCCAGGCCCGGGCCTGGGCGGGTTCCGTTCCGTCCCAACAGAACAGGCGGGCCGCCGCGATCAGCGCCGCGGCGCGACGACCGGCGGAAGGCTGGGCGGCGGGCAGCTCATCGTCGAGGAACTCGACGACGCCGCTGCGCTCAAGGTCATCGAGCAGCGCGGTGTCAGCCGCCCGGGCCGCGTCTCGGCAGGCGGCCCACAGTCCGTTCGAACCGGCGAGCTGAGCGGCGGCGGCGAGATCGCCCCGAGCGAGAAGGTCGAGCGCCTGGGTTCGTTCCCACCCGCCGGCGGTCATAGCGGCGCGGCTTCGCGGCCGCCGGCGCCGGCGTCGACCCCCCGAACGTCAGTCACGACCCGTGTTTATAGCCGCGCAGCCAGAGGAAGCGACTGGTTTCCGGCCAAGGATTCGGCTGGAACCTGAGGCCGCCGCCTCGCGTCGCACGTTGAGAAGGGCACGCGTTCAGCGGCCCGGAACCTGCCCCGGAGGCGTCGTGACGGCGAACCACCAGAAGCCCCGCCCGCGCCTTCACGCTCCGCGTTCATGCGTGTACAGGAGGCGTCATCCAGGTAATGTGCTGCGCTGTGGTCGGGCCGGTGAGCAGCGAATGAACGACGACCGCGCTCGGGTGGGCCGCGTCGTCTCGTTCCGGAGGCGGTATTCGTCGCTCAGCGTCGAGGAGCTGGTGGAGCTCGCTGCGGCGCGCGACGTCGACGCGTTCGAGGAGCTCATGAACCGCCACCGCCGGATGGTTTGCGGCGTGTGCGTGCGCATGACCCGCACCGAGCAGGACGCCGAGGACGTGGTGTCCACCGTGCAGTGGGCGGTATGGCAGAAGCTCCCCGGGTTCGAGAGGAGATCGAAGTTCTCGACCTGGCTCTACCAGGTGACCGTCAACGCCACGATCGGGTTCCTGCGAAAGCGGAACCCTGAACCTGTCGGCGATTCATACGAGCCCCCCGATCCCGGCGCCGGGTTCGCTCGAGCGCCCCAGGACGACGTCGTGGACCTCGAGACGCTGCGTTGGGCGCTGGCGCGGCTGCCCCACGAAGCCCGGGCGGCGCTGCTCCTCAAAGAGTGCGAAGGCCTCTCGCTGGAGGAGATCGCCGAGATTCAGATCGTCGCCCTCGGGACAGTGAAATCCCGAATAAGCCGGGCCCGGGCCATGCTGGTTCAGCTCGTCGAAGAGTGCGCGCGGTGACCGGCGCAAGCAACGACGAGCGGGCCATCGACGCCATCGTCGCCAGATGGCTGTCCGCCCCATTCCCTGAGCTCACCGACCGGCAATGGAGCGCCGGCCTCGACGCGGTGCGCGCCTCTGTCATCGACGCCGCCATGTCCGCAGGCATCCCCGAACCCGCCGGCGACCAGCTCTTCGCGGCGTTCGGCGAGGCCGAGGTCTCCGACACGGCTTGGCGCTCCGGGTTGGCCGCCATCAGAGCTGCGCAAGCCGGCGTCGCCCACCGCAGCTTCCGTTCCTCGGCAGCGGCGGCCGCCGGCCCTGACCGTGAACGCCTCGCGCATTTCGAGCAGAGCCCGGATGGGCGTGTGGCCGCGGCGCTCGAAGAAGCCGACGACGGGCGCATCGTGCTGACGGTCTCGAGCACGGCCGGCGCAGCGGCGCCGGCAGGGGTCGTGGTGCGCGTCCGCTGGGCCTTCGTCGCCGGCGCCCGCACCTCGGCTCCCGAGGTCGTCGCCGGCCAGCTGGTCACGCCGCTGCCCCAAGGCCCGAGGGCGCTCGCCCGGTATGACCTCGGCCCGCTCGGCGCCCATGACGCCATCGATCTCCACCCGCCCGAGCCGGTGATCGCTCTCGAAGACCTCTCGCACGAGGAGATCGAGACGGCCTTCGCTTCGAGCCCCTACGGCAACGCGATGCGCGCCTGGCGAGAGCTGCTCGCCGCCGACGTGCTGCCCGACGATGCCGCCGCGCTGGTAAGGGCGAACCTGCACACCGACTAAGTGCGGTTTCCACGCCCAACACCACCCCGCAACGGGCGTGTCTCCGGGTTTCCGGAACACCGGCGCTGTCCGGACCGACCGCATGGCAGACTGTCCCCGGAGGTGAGGCAGTGGTGAGGTTGGGGGAGGCGCTTGCTGTGCGCGCCGCGCTGCAGAAGCGGTGCGAGCAGCTCCGAGCTCGCGCGCAGGCCTGCGCTCGTTTCCAGGAAGGTGAGGAACCCGCTGAGAACGCCCGCGCCCTTCTCGAGGAGGCGGAGGAGGCCCTGACCGAGCTGGAGGCTCTGTTCCGACGGATCAACCGGACCAACGCCGCCACCGAGCTCCAGGCCGGTGTGACGCTCACCGACGCCATCGCGCGCCGAGACGTGCTCCGGCTTCGCCACACGTTGTACAACTCGGTCGCTGACGCCGCCGCCGGGCGAGTCGGAGTGGGCATGGGCCCTGGGCCGCCGAGACAGCTCCGCTCGGAGCTGCGTCACGTCGCCGCGGTCCCAGTCGATGAGCTGCGCCGACGCGCCGATGACACGGCCCGTGAGCACCGCGAGTTGGACACCCGGATCCAGCAGCGCAACTGGGAGGTCGACCTGGCCGAGTGAGCCGGGCGAGATTCGAGAGTTGGTACTTGTGGGAGCGAAGCGTGCACGAACCCGTGACGGCTGCGGGCAACCAGCCGCTCCTCAGCGTGAAGGGCAACGGCAGGGCCCAAAGCCCACGCACCGCGCAGCCCAGCACCACGCACATCAGACGGCGCACACCGCAGAACGCATCACCATGTGCAGATCGCTTCGACAAGGAGGGAGGGGCAGGGGACTCTCGCCACGCGTTGGCCGGCTTCAACGGGCGCGGCCGCCGCCTTTGTTTGTTTCGACCGCCCGGTCCAGTGCCCGTCGAAGATCCCGGCCCCGCCCGGATCATGAGCTGGGGGATCAGCGAGACACGCCGCCGGCCAGCTGACAAGGCCGCTGCCCAGGGAGGACTGGGGACGGCGGGGTTGCGCGGAACCCCCTAGCGAGCTGAGCGCCGCTGTGACCGCTCCCGTGCGACAGCGCCGTCCTCCTCCTGTACGGAGCAACGCTGGCCGCCAGGCCCGAAACGGGCATCGTCGCCGCCGATCACCGGCCGATCGCACCAGTTCGACACGTTCTCCCGGCTCCTCGGCTTGTGCGGCGCCGAGGTGCGGGGGTGCGTCCCGCTGCGTGTGATGCGCACGACCGGGCACGGGTTGACCTGAGAGCGAGCGACGCCGTGATGGCCTCGCGCGGGCTGGGCGGCCCTCCGGAAGGAGGGCCGCCCCGCGGCTGCTGCTCGCCTTGTCGTGCTCGCCTCGTTGTGGGATCGGGATCACCCGAAGCGGACGTTGCCGGCGAGATCGACGGTCGGGGTAGGGCAGAACGGGGCGCCGAACGGAGTGGTGAGATCCCCGAAGGACAGGTTGAGGTTGGTTTGGATCCTCTGGGCGAGCTTCTCGGCGTAGTCCCAGTCGGCGGGGTTCATCTGGCTGCGGACGACCTCACGCTGGACGTTCAGATGCCCGTTGACGCAGGACCAGTGCATGTTGAGGACCACCACCGCCGCTCGGCCGTTGGGCGCGGGCGCCTTGGTGAGATCGATGGTGATGCGTTGCGCGGAGCCGGGCAGGTTGGCCTTGGACACCACGACGGGCGCTCCCTGGTAGTTGTCGCCGTCCCAGTAGTAGGGGTAGCCGTCGAGGTAGATCTGGTCGCCGGTGACAGCCTCGACCCGGCCGACGGTCGAGGCGGCGGTGATGCCGGTGGGCAGCGCCTTACCGTCGTAGGTGAGCCACTCGGCGTTGGTCCGCAGCGCGGCCGAGGAGATTTCCAAGCTCGGGTTGGCGTCGCTGATGCAGGTCCCGCTGTTCCCGTAGGTGCGGGAGAACGCGAGGGCGTTGTTGAGCCTCAGCTCGAGACGGCTGATGCACCACTCGCCGGCCTTGTTGCGCAAGATCTTGATTCCGTTGATGTCTTTGGCCTTGTGTACGCCGCTCAGGTTCAGCGCCCACGTGTGGTCGTCGGCTCTTTCGAAGTCGTCGAGCGGCGAGTCGAGCCAGGTGCTGTTCATGTCGTTGAGCATGACCTTCGACGCGCCGTCCGCTCTCGCTGCGGCGGTGTCCGCCGTGACGACGCGGAGCTCGGCGCTCCAGATGCGCATCTCGGGGTTCACCGGTGAGAGGAAAAGCGCGGAGGCCTGTTGAGCGGCTGGTTCGGCGGACGGGGCTGCGCCTGCCGAGCCGGCGACGCCGGCGAGCGCGGCGCCCGCGAGGAAAAGGCCGGCTGCGCTGCGGATGGTTCGGGACTTGAAGTTGTTCATCTGATCTCAGCCTTTGGTTTGGGTCGTTAGCCGCGCTGTGCGGCATCTCATACCGATCAGATGCGGTGCGCTTCGCCGCTCGTTCCATTCCAGAAAGTTGGGAACCAACCGCTCGATAGACGCGTCGACCAGGCAGCGCTCGGTCGCCGTTCGGCCGGCGCACGGGCTGCTCGAGCGCTCCGGTGATGGGTCAGGGAGCGCCGCCCGAAGGCGGACGCCCCAGAGCATGCGCCAGTCGTTGCCGCCCGGCAGCGAGCCGGTGAAGTGAAGCCGTCGGATGCAACCCAGCCAGGCCGAAGCTTGGCGACGCCGAGACGAGAGCGGTGCGCCGCCGGCGCGGGTGTAGAGCGCGTCGCTCGCCACCGGCGTTGCGCCGTCAGTCAGGCGAGTATGAGCAGTGTCGCGCTAGCTGCGACAGGCCGTCGCGTCGGGGTTGCACACCCGAAAACGTTCGAAATGGACGTGCTTTTCGTCCGAGCCGGGATCGTTTTCCAGGTATATTCCGACGCCGCCGCCCGACAGGCCGGGGACCGCGAGCCGGGTCACGGTGGACGCGCCGAGGCGGAATATGAACTGGTCGCCGTCCATGTCGACGCCGAGCGTCACCTGCGGGGGGATGGTCTGGGTGGAGCGGGCCAGGTCGATGCTGCCGCGGTCGGATGAGCGCACGGTGACCCGCCACTCCCCGCTCGCGGGGTTGACGAGGAAGGCGAGGTACGAGCTGGGGTCGGCCGGGGGTCCGGAGGCCACGGCCGCCCGCACGACGAGGCCGTACCAGAACTCGCCGACGTTGGTGTCGTCCCTCGGGGTCTCGAGCTCCCGGAAGCGGCTGGCCTTGATCTCCACGCGGAGCTTCTCGGTGGGGCCGTACTGGCCGCCGTAGAGCGAGATGACCGGCTTCTTGGCGCCCTTGTTTACGTGGAGGTGGAACGACGCCGCCCGCGCCTCGCCCAGCTCGGCCGGCTCGGGGTGCCAGCCGGCGTAGCCGACGCCCTGCTCGCCCCGGCCGCGGAAGCCCATCTGGGTGGGGTCGGTGAAGTCCACGTCGACCAGCACACCGGGGGCGAGCGGTTGCTCGACGGTCTCCGCGCCAAGAACGGGCGCCGGCGCCTGCCCGAAGTCGCCCACGGCGAGGACGGTCGCGTTGGGCTCGGCCGCGCAGCGGAACCCGGCGAAGGACCTCGAACGGGCGGGGTCGAACCAGAGCCGGGTGCCGGTGGTGCCGAAGTAGCCCGCCGCCGGGCCCCGCAGCATGCGCAGACCCTGGCGCACGGGATTGGTCGGCGGGTCGACCCACTGCCACACCGTGCCGTACAGGCCGTGCACGCCGAGATCGCTCACGTTGCCCGCGTACTTCTCGTCCCGGGCCGCGTACGTCTCGCGGGGCAGGGTCGGCGCCGGGCGCTGGCCCTTCACCGGCGGCTGGTTCGGGGCCTGGTCGCCCCACGGGTACTTGTAGCCCTTGGGCCCGCGGGCGACCACCTCGTACTCGACCTCGCTCGGCAGGCGCTTGCCGAGCGAGCGGCAGAACGCGTCGGCCCACTCGAAACGCACGCCGGTCACCGGGTGCTCGTCGGGCGCGTTGGCCGTCGAGCCGTCCCACGTGTTGGGCCGCTCCGCGCCCTGCGCGGTGACGAACTGGCGGTACTCGCCGATCGTCACCTCGTACGGGTCGATCCAGT
>JBJXGF010000073.1:0-2579 GCA_046153015.1 Acidimicrobiales bacterium
CGTTGGAGGTCTCCGCCAGCTGACAGATGAACCGCAGCCGGGTGAGTGCCTGGCGGGCGGAGCCGGCGTGGATGGTGGTGAACCCCTTGACCCCCGAGGACAGCGTGAGCAGCAGCGGGAGCGCTTCTTGGTCGCGCACTTCGCCGACGATGGCGACGTCGGGCGCCATGCGCAGGAAGCCGGCGACGAGCCGGCGCAGGTCGACTGCCGGACGCTCCCGACGCGCCGGACGCGTCTGCATGCTGGCCACGTTCGCCACCGGGATGTCGAGCTCGAACACCTCTTCGGCCGTCACAACCCGCAGGGTGGGGTCGAGCTCGGCAGCACAGCAGGACAGCAGCGTGGTCTTTCCCGATCCGGGCGGGCCGGCGAACACGATCGTCAGCTGGGCCTTCACGCACTCGGTCAGGAAGCGCGCCGCCGAGGGCGACAGCATCGCCCGCTCGACCAGCTCGCCGAGGCGGGTGAACGGCACGCCGGTGAAGCGGCGGATGTTGACCATGGTGTGCCCGCCGCGAGCCACGTCGGCGTGCACGATGTGCAGGCGGGCGCCGTCGTCGAGCTGGGCGTCCTGGAGCCCCTCCGCCGGGTCGAGCTTGCGGTGCGAGCGGGTGTTTTCGTCGAGGATCTTGGTGAGCGTGCGCAGCACGTGCTCGTTGTCGTGGAAGCTCTCGTGGTGATAGCCCGAAGGGCCCCGGTGGCGCTTGACGAAGATCTCGCCGGGCGCGTTGAGCATGATCTCCCACACGTCGGGGTCGGCCAGCAGCGGTTCGAGGGGGCCGTAACCGGCGAGGTTGCGGAACGCCCGCTCGGCCACCCCGGCCGGGTCCGGCAGGTCGAAGGCCCGCAGGCCTCGCTTGTGCTCGCCCGACCACCGCTCGATCTCCTCGCTGACGAGCCGGCGGAGCTCGCCGTCAGCGCCGGGCCGGCTCATGTCGAGCGCCATGCCCTTGGCGCGGGCGAGCACGCTGCGCTCGATCTCGAGCAGGGGGGTGGATTCGAGCGTCATGGCGGGGCCTCACACTAGTTTTCATGATATTTCATGTCAATAGGGTGCCTCGGGCGCCCGGGTCGGCTCGACCGTTAGGACGCCAGCTCGTCGCCGCCCAGGCGGCCGAGGGAGCCGGGGACGACGGCGCGCGGCTCGGCTGCCGCAGGGGCGTCCGGGGCGCGGTCGAGCACGGCTCGGACCGCGGCGGCGAGCGGCGCGCCGAGGGCGGCGGGCAGCCGCCCTCCGTCCCTCAGCGCTGCGTCGAGGCCCCGCCGGGGACCGATGCAGACCGGTGCGGCCAGCGGCGTCGCCAGGGACACCTCGGTGAGGCCGGCGAGCGCCCGCGCCGCTTCGGCGCGGCGGCGGGCGCCGCGAGGGGCGTGGTTGATCACGACCACGATGCGGGCGGGATCGACACCGAAGGCGGCGGCCCGCTCGAGGGTCCGCACGAGGGAGTGGAGGCCCTTGAGATCGGGCCCGCCCACCAGCACGAACACGTCGGCGTTCTGCGCGGTCAGGCGGGCCAGGAGGTTGCGCTCCTCCACCTCGACCGAGCCGCACTCGGCCTCGCCTTCGAGGTCGGCGTCGGCGTCGGCGACGACGACGCGGAACGCGCGCCGCAGCCCCTCGAGTGCGGCTTCGGCCGCCCGGGGGCGCAGCGCCGCCCAGTCGCGGTGGCGGCGCAGGCCGAGCAGCAGGCGGTAGCCCCGCTGGTCCACGGTGAAGGTGAGGGCGCGGACCTCATCGGCGTCGGGCTCGCCCACCCGGTGGGCGTCGACCAGCTCGGACAGGCCCGGCACGATGTCGGGGGCGGCGTGCAGCATCGCCTGGTCGTCGTCGAGGGCGAAGTCCGCCAACGCGACGCCGCCGCCGAAGAACGGCTCGTCGGCGAGCGACTGCGCGAGCGCCGCGGCCAGCACGGAGGCGCCGGTTCCGCCCGGGCCGGCCACGGTGACCAGTCGGCCCCGCCAACGCAGGGCGGCGATGTTGCGGGGGGCGGCTGCGTCGACCCCGACGGCGCCCACCGCTTCGAGGGAGGGGGCGCAGCTGCGCAGCGCGTCCATCAACGCGGCGCGGTCGAATGAGCGGGGGAGCGCGGCGGCGGCGCCGAGCGTGAGCCAGTCACGGCCGGGGCGGGTCTCGTCGACCACGATCGGCGCGCAGCCGGCGGTCCGGGCCAGATCGAGCAGGTCCCGATCGACGCCCCCGGCGCCGGCCTCGACCAACAGCGCGGAGAACACCCGGCCCGAGCCCAGCCGCGCCCGCACCTCCTCGGCGCTCAGGCACTTCACGAACTCCACCGGCGCGGCCGCCGTGGTGGCCCAGCGGCTGACCTCCGCGAACCAGGGCGCCCGCACGTGGGCCAGGCCGAGCACCACATAGCGCTCGGCCATCACGGCGCCTTCGGCGCGACGGGTCGGCTCAGCTGGTACGTCTCGGGAAGGGGATCGGCGTCGGCCCCGGCCCGCAGCAGCGTCACCTGCCCCACCTGCACGGCGTGGGCCACGGCGAGGGCGTCGGCGCCCGATGCGGTCATCACGCGCACCGCCACCTCCTCCTCGCCGCCGAGGCGGGCGTGGGCGCGGGG
>JBJXGF010000078.1:0-8318 GCA_046153015.1 Acidimicrobiales bacterium
GCTGGCAGCGGGATGGCGAAGGTGGGGAGGGTATGGTGCGCGCGGGCCGCGCGGGCGCGCGTTGCGGCAGCCGCCGGCGGGGCCGGGCGGCGCCGGGCGCGCACGACCAGACCCACCACGAACAGCACCACGCCGAGGCCCAGCAGCGCGGCGCCCGCGGCGGCGCCGGCCAACCACCGCCACTCGCTGGTGACCGTGTCTTCCAGGCTGCGGGCGACGATGATCTCGGCCGGCGGCTCGGCGTCGACGTCGATGTCGTACACCGCCTCCTCGGGCGTCTCGAAACGGGCCACGGCCTGATAGGTGGCCGAGCCGCGGGTGAGCGTCTCGGAGAGCTCCGCGTCGTCGACGTCGAGCAGCCGGCCGTCCTGAGACGAGACGCTCACCTCCTCGGGCGAGACGGTCGTGGCGAGGGCCGAGCGGCTGCGCTCGAACACGAGGTACACCCCGCGCTCGAGCCGGCGGGTTTCCCCGCCCGGTGTCGTGAACGACGGAGTCGTGAACGCAGGAACGAACGCGCCGCCGAAGATCGTGCCGCAGACCGCGGCCGTCACCATCCCCACCGCGGCGACGGCGAGGCCCACGACGACCATCGGCCCGGGCCCGCGCCTGGGCTCTCCACGACGGCCCGACGGCTCTGCCATGGCGCCACTCTACGCGCCTCGGGGGCGCCCACAATTGGGTATGCCGCCGGCCCGGGGACCGGGGTAAACTGCCTACTGGTCGACCGCAGCCGAGACCACGCCGTGAGCTCCTGAAGCCGGCGGGTTCGCGGCACAGCGCGCTCGTCAAGTGAGCGCGGCGACCCGCGATGATTGCTCCTCTATGCGGGGGCGTCGGGGTGCGTTATTGCGCCACGTCTGCCGTTCGGTCCAGGCGCATAACGTGTCGCATAGTCATGACCGTTATGTCCCACTTGTTGCTCAAGGGTTCGCTCTCTCAGGTCGTCAATTCGTGGTGGATAGGCCACGAGGCCCACGAGGCCACGAGCGAGGAAGACGATCCGAGTGACCACACGGGTAAACACTGGTAGGCGGCGGCGCCTGGCGACCGCTTCGGCGGCGATGATCCTGCTCGCAGGGTTGGGATCGTCCGGCGCCGGCGCCCAAGGCGGCGGGCTGGCGCCGGCCGCCGTCGAGACCTACCTGGTGTCGGCGACGTCGGGCGGCACGGCGAACGTGAACCTCCCCGGCGCCGGCGGCAGCGCCCCCCTCGGCGCCGGCGTCTCCCTGGTGTCCGGCCAGCAGGTGACCGTCCGGGCCACCGGCTCGATCGACATCGACGTGACCAACCCGCCGAGCCCGCACATCAGCCCGGACCCGAACGGCATCGGCGCCTGCGACGCGAGCTGCCTGCTGCCCGGCGCGCCGTTCGGCGCGCTCGTGGCTCGGGTGGGCGGCGGCGCGTGGCAGATGGTGGGCGCGGGGCCGGTCAAGCTCAGCGGCGTGGGCGAGGTGCAGTTCGCCATCAACGACAGCACCTACAGCGACAACGGCGGCGAGTACACGGTGACGATGTCGGACCCGGTGACGCTCAGCGCGACCGGTCCGCTCACCGGCCTCCCCAACAGCCCGATGAGCCTCTCGGGCGCCGGGTCGGGCGGCGTGGCCCCGTTGACCTACCGGTGGACGGGCCCCGCGGCCTGCACCTTCGCCGATCCCGCCGCTGCCGCTACGCAGGTGAGCTGCAACGCCCCCGGCGACTACCAGGTGACCCTGACCGCCACCGACGCCGAGGGCGTGGCCGCCTCCACCACGCTCACCGTGCGGGTGGCGGCGGCGCCGGCCGGCCCGACGTGGACTACCGAGGCCGGCCGCTCGGCCATCGCCGCCTACCGCGATCTGCACGACTTCATCCCCGAGGACGCCCCGCTCGAGGACGGCCGCGCCTCGATCTCGGCGCAGTGCGTGGCCGGCAAGGCCGACACCTACCGCATCGGGGTGCACCCCTACGTGGGATCGGGCGGTGAAGGCGCCCGCTGGGCGGGTCTGTTCGGCGTGGTCGGCGTGTCCGCGGCGAGCGAGGACCAAGGCGTGGAGCTCGTGCCCCTCGAGGTGCGCTCAGGCCCTGAGTTCTTCGAGATCACCGTGCCGTCGGGCATGACCGCCGTGGTGGTGTGGGGCGAGGGGCCCGAGGACGAGCCCTACGTGATCGACCGCACCGCCTGCCTCGACTGAGCCAAGCGAGGGCGGTCAGGCGAGCGCGGGAGCGCCAGCGAGCCGGCGCCAGCGGGCCGTGTTCTTTCGAGGGCGGCGGCCCGCCGGTGCGTTCCCGGGGGCGGCCGGCGCCGCCCGCCGAGGACCGGCTAGAACACCGGCCATGGAGATCACCGTCGTCGCCCGCGGGCAGGCGTTTCCCGAAGGCCCGGCCGTGGACCGGCAAGGCCGCCTGCACTGGGTGGAGCTCGCCGGCCAACGCATCGCTCGCCTCGAGGCCGACGGCTCGGTCTCCACCTTCGCCGAGACCGGCGGCGGGCCCAACGGCTGCGCGTTCGGGCCCGACGGCTCGTTGTGGGTGTGCAACAACGGCGGAGGCTGGCCCAAGGCGCCCTCCACCGCCGGGCGGGGCAAGGGCCCCGGCGGCCCCGGCTGCGTCCAACGCATCTCGGCCGACGGCAAGACCGTTGAGACGGCGCTGACCGAGATCGACGGCGTCCCGCTCGCCGGGCCCAACGACTGCGCGTTCGACGCCGACGGCGGGCTCTGGTTCACCGACCCGGAGTGGGGCGCCGAGGTCTCCTCGGTGTGCTGGCTCGGGCCCGACGGCGCCGCGGTCCGCGCCTACACGGGCGTGGCCTTCCCCAACGGCATCGGCGTGACCGAGGACGGCCGCTTCCTCATCGTCTGCGAGTCGATGACGGGAAACCTGCTCGGGTTCCGCATCGAAGGCCCGGGCCGCCTGAGCGGCCCCAAGCCCAACGGCAACATCGGCCGCCGCTCGATTCCCGACGGGTTCTGCTTCGACTCGGCCGGCCGGATGATCATCGCCGGGCACCAGACCAACTGCCTGTTCGTGCTCGACGCCGCCGACGGCCGCCCCCGGGCCGTGGTGGAGCTGCCCGACGCGGGCCCCACCAACTGCTGCTTCGGCGGCGAGGGTTTCCGGACCCTCTACGTCACGTCGTCCGACGTCGGCGACATCCTGGCGCTGGACTGGGACGTGCCCGGTATGGCGCTGCACCCCGACCGCTGACCGGCGAGCAGGCCGCCGATGCCCCGCCCGCCGTTCCACCTCGCGTTCCCCGTGCACGACCTGGCCGCGGCGCGCCGCTTCTACGCCGACGTGCTCGGCTGCGGGATCGGGCGCGAGTCCGACGCATGGATCGACTTCGACCTCTACGGCCACCAGATCGTCGCCCACCTCGATCAGGGGCCGCGGCGGCCGGCGGCGGTGAACCTGGTCGACGGCCACGACGTGCCCGCCCCCCACTTCGGCGTGGTGCTCCCCTGGGCCGAGTGGGAGGCGCTGGCGGAGCGGCTCCGCCTCGCCGGCTGCCGCTTCCTCATCGAGCCGGGCGTCCGCTTCGCCGGCCAGGTCGGCGAGCAGGCCACGTTCTTCGTGGCCGACCCGTCCGAGAACGCGCTGGAGTTCAAGGCGTTCCGAGACGAGGGCCAACTCTTCGCCCGCTCCTGAGCGCAGCGAGCCCCTGGAGCGAGCGCCAAGGGGTCGCTGGTCCTGTTTCGCGGTGAGGTGCGCGGCCGCATCGTCCCCCGGATCGGGCGCCGCCGCTCGGGGCGGCGGCGCGCGGCGGGAGGCGGGAGCATGGCCCGGTTCGGGGGAGCGCGGCGGTTGGTCGCGGGCGCGGTCGGGGTGTTGGTCCTGGCGGCATCGTCGCTGGCCGTGATCGTGGGGGGCGCGTCGAGCGCCGCGGCGGCGCCGGTGCTGCCCCCGGGCTTCAGCCTGGTGCCCGTTTCCACCGGGTTCGGCGCCTACGACTTGGTCGACTTCACGTTCCTGCCAAGCGGCGACCTGCTCGCCGCGGGCAAGTGCGGTGGGATACGGCGCGTCACGCCGGGCGGGGGCTCGGTGTCGGTCGCCTCGCTCACCGTGTACTGCGTGGGGGATCGAGGCCTGCTTTCGATCGAGCTGGCGCCGGACTTCGCCGAGTCGCGGACCGTCTACACGCTGTACAACTACCTGCGCAGCGGTCGGGCGTGGGCGAGGCTGTCCCGCTGGACGGCGAACAGCGCCGCAGCACCCACCGCGTTGGCGAACGAGGTGGTCGTGCTGGACGACCTGCCGTCGTTCTCGGCCACCGGCGCCACCTGCGACGACTCGCACACGATCGGGACGGTGCGGGCCACGGCTGACGGCCTGCTGTATGTGGGCAACGGCGACGGGTCGTCCTACTGCCCGGTCGACACGTCGTCGCTGAGCGCGCTCGACCTCACCAGCCCCCGCGGCAAGATCCTGCGGATCAACCCGGACGGCGCCGGCGTGAGCACCAACCCGTTCTTCCAGAGCGCCGAGCCGACCTCCTGGCAGAGCCGCGTGTTCGCCTACGGCGTGCGCAACCCGTTCCGCTTCGCCCTCGCTCCCGGGTCGCGGGCCGTCTACCTGGGCGATGTGGGCTGGAACGATTACGAGGAGATCGACGTGGCCGCCGCCGGGGGCGAGAGCTTCGGCTGGCCGTGCTGGGAAGGCCCGCTGTTCTTCCGCAACGCCTACGCGTCCCTGGCCCAGTGCCAGAGCGCCTACACCACCCACACCCCGAAGGCGCCGCTGCACGCGTGGTCCCACAACGGCGGCGGCGCCAGCAGCGTCGGCGGCGCGTTCTACACCGGCGGCGAGTATCCCGCCGACTACCAGGGCGCCTACTTCTTCGCCGACTACTCGCTCGGCAAGATCTGGACGCTGCGGACCGACGCGAACCACAACCTCGTGCGGGGCCCGGAAGCGAACGGCTTCGCCGCCGGCATCGGCGCGCCCGTCGCGTTCCGCACCGGACCGAACGGCGACGTGTTCTTCGCCGAGCTGGTCAGCGGCAACGTTTACCGCCTCCGCTACGCCGCCGGCAACCGTGCGCCGGTTGCGCAGGCCGGCGCCGACCGCACGGCGGGGCCGGCGCCGCTCACCGTCCGCTTCGACGGCGCCGGCTCCTACGACCCCGACGACGAGCCGCTGAGCTTCAGCTGGACCTTCGGCGACGGCGGGACCGGGTCCGGCCCCAACCCCACCCACACCTACACCGCGACGGGCGCCTTCACCGCCACCCTCACCGTCACCGATCAGCTCGGTGCTCGCGGCGCCGCCTCGGTGGTGGTCACCCCGGGCAACAGCCCCCCGGTGCTCGCGCTGTCGACCCCGCCCGACGGCGCGGTGTTCGCGGTCGGCGACACGGTGTCGCTCACCGCCACGGCGTCTGACCCGGAGGACGGACCCCTGCCCGACGCCGCCATCTCCTACAGCACCTTGCAGCGCCACTGCCCCTACGGCGGCGCCTGCCACGCCCATCCCGGCCCCGTGACCGGCGAGCAGCGCGTGCCCGGCGGGCTCGCCGTGACCCTCGCCGACCACGGCGACCAGAACAACCTCGAGATCACCGTGCGCGTCGCGGACTCCCGGGGCGCCACCACCACCCGGACCTACCGCGTGAACCCCGACCTGCGCCGCCTCACGGTCGCCACCGAGCCGGCGGGCGTCCCCGTGGCGGTGAACAGCGCCGACTCCAACGCGTACTCCAGCTTCGCCCTGATGGTCGGCTCGCAGAACAGCCTGATCGCGCCGGACCGCTTCGGGGCGTGGTCGTTCGTGCGCTGGTCCGACGGCGCGCCGCGCCAGCGGACGCTGACGATGCCCGCCGCCGACCGCAGCGTGACCGCGCTCTACACGACGGCGCCGACCGCCGTCGCCGCCGCGTCGCCCGCCGCCGGACGGCCGCCGCTCGCGGTGCAGTTCTCGAGCGCCGGATCGGTGGACGCCGACGGCGACGCGCTGGCGTTCTCCTGGGACTTCGGGGACGGCTCGGCGCCGTCGACGCAGGCCAACCCCGCGCACACCTACACCGCGGCGGGCGCCTACACGGCGAGGCTCACGGTCACCGATGTGCACGGGGCGCAGGGCACGGCCACGGTCGCGGTCACCGCCGTGGCGCCGCCGGCCGGCCTGGTGGCGGCGTACGGATTCGAGGAGACCAGCGGCGCGGCGGTGATCGACCGCAGCGGGAACACCAACGACGGCGTGATCTCCGGGGCCGTCCGAGCGGCGGGCCGCTTCGGTGGAGGTCTGGCGTTCAACGGCGCCGACAACCTGGTGTCGGTGGCCGACAGCGCGTCGCTCGATCTCACCTCGGGCATGACCCTGTCCGCCTGGGTGCGTCCGTCGTCGGTGGCGGGCTGGCGCACGGTCGTGCTGAAGGAGCGGCCGGCCGGGCTGACCTACGCGCTCTACGCCGGCGACGACGCCAGCCGGCCGAGCGGCTGGGTGTACATCGGCGGGGACCGCGAGGTGGTTGGGCCCACCTCGCTGGCCGTGAACGCGTGGACCCACCTCGCCGCCACCTACGACGGCGCCGCCGAGCGCCTCTACGTGAACGGCGCGCTCGTCGCCACGCGAGCCCAGAGCGGCGCGATGACCGCCTCGACCGGCGCCCTGCGGATCGGCGGCAACGCCATCTGGTCCGAGTGGTTCGCCGGCGTCATCGACGAGGTGCGGGTGTACAACCGGGCCCTCACCCAGACCGAGATCGCCGAGGACATGGCGGCGCCGGTCAGCCCCTCCGCTCCGCCGGACACCAGCCCGCCCAGCGCGCCCGGGCCGCTCAGCGCGGCGGGAGGCGACGGCCGGGCCACGCTCAGCTGGGCCGCCGCGACCGACGACGTGGGGGTCACCGCCTACGACGTCCACCGCTCCACCTCACCGGGCTTCGCGCCGTCCCCCGTGAACCGGGTCGGCGCCGCGTCGGGCCTCACCTACACCGACGCTCCGCTCGCCGCCGGCGCCTACGCGTACCGGGTCGTGGCCCGAGACGCCGCCGGCAACGCCGGCCCGGCCTCGAACGAGGCGGTCGCGTCGGTCACCGCGGCCGACACGGCGGCGCCCGTCGCCTCGATCACCGCCCCCACGGCGGGTGCGGTGGTGAGCGGCGCCGTCGCCGTGACCGCCGCCGCTTTCGACAACGTGGGAGTCACGTCGGTGCAGCTCCTGCTGGACGGCGCCCCTCTCGGCGCGCCGCTCACCGCCGCGCCCTACACCCGCACCTGGCAGAGCGACGGCGCGGCGAACGGCGCGCACACCCTCTCGGCCACGGCGCGGGACGCGGCCGGCAACGTGGGCACGGCCGCGCCGATCACGGTGACCGTCTCCAACGCCATTCCCGCGAGCGGCCTCGTCGCCGCCTACAACTTCAACGAGGGGGCCGGCGTCTCGCTGCTCGACCGCGTCGGAGCGAACCACGGGACGGTGTCTGGCGCCGCGTGGTCGAGCGCCGGACGCTACGGGGGCGCCTTGTCGTTCAACGGCGCCAGCTCGCGGGTGACGATGCCCGATGCGGCGGCGCTCGATCTCACCACGCTCACGGTCTCGGCGTGGGTGCGGCCGACGACGACGAGCGGCTGGCGCACGGTGATCCTGAAGGAGGCGGCGGGCGGGCTCTCGTACGGCCTCTACGCCAGCGGCGGCACGACCCGTCCGTCCGGCTGGCTCTCGATCGGCGGCGCCGACCGAAGTGTGACCTCGAGCACGGCGGCATCGACCAACGCGTGGCGCCACCTCGCCCTCACCTACGACGGGGTCACCATGCGGATCTACCTCGACGGCGTGCAGGTGGGCGCACGGGCCCAGACCGGCGCGCCGGCAGGCGCCGCCGGGCCGCTGCAGATCGGCGGAAACACCGTGTGGGGCGAGTGGTACTCGGGCCTCGTCGACGACGTGCGCGTCTACAACCGGGCCCTGAGCGCCGCCGAGCTGGCCGCCGACATGGCGCGGGGCGTGTAGCGCAACGCCGCGGTGGGACCTCGACGGCTGGTCGCAGGATCATCGACAGTCGGTCGCAACCTCGAGTGCAGCGCAGATCTCCCGCATTCGGGAGTCGCTGAGGCGCCCGAGCCGCTCGACGAGGAGTCCGACCGAGACCGATTCGACTGAGTCGAGGTTGACAGCGCTGCGACGCGGCGCCGGGTCGTCACCTGGCTCGAGCACGACCTCGCTGGCGAGCCCTCGGATGGTGGTCGTGCACGGCGCCACCAGGGCGCGACGAAGGCGGGGAATCGCAGCGTCACGTGAGAGCACCACCACAGGACGGCGGCCGATCTTTGGCGGCTCGCACCACCACAGCTCCCCACGACGAGGAAGGTCGGTCATCGCCCGACCGCTTCGCG
>JBJXGF010000083.1:0-11638 GCA_046153015.1 Acidimicrobiales bacterium
GGGCCCGGCGGGAGCGGCCGGGGCGGCGGGCGGCGCGGGCGTGGGCGGCGCCGTTGCAGCCGACGCGACGGCGGGCGCTGCGCCCTCGGCAACGCGCACCTTGTAATAGGTCTCGAAGGAGAACGTCACCTGCTCCAACCGGTAGATGCGGGCGTTCTCCACCCCCTCCGCGTTCCGGAGCTTCTCGACGAAGCCGATCGCTTCGGCGAGGCTCTCGGTCTGCTGGAAGCCGGGGCGCCCGTCGGCGCCTCGGTAGATGACCATGTGGGACACGCTGTCCTCCCGGATTACCCGACTCAGGTCAGTATCGACATCGTGGCGCAACGAGTTGAGCGCCCCTAACAATGGTGATTCTGATGCATAGCGTGAACACCAGCGCGGAGGGTTGGTCTCGCCGGCGCCTCGCGGCGGCCGCCGGCCACCTCGGCGACGCCGGCCAGGCGCGGGAGCTGCTGCGCGACCAGGATGCCGAGGTGCGCGCCGCGGCGCTGGCTGCGCTCGTGCGCTGCGGGCACGCAGCCGACGAGGACCTGGCGAGCGCGCTGCAGGACCGTGCTGCGTCGGTGCGGCGTCGGGCGGTAGAGCTGGCCGCCGCCCGACCGGGTGTGGAGCTCGCCGCCGGCCTCGCCGACGAGGACCCCATGGTGGTGGAGGCCGCCTGCTTCGCGTGCGGCGAGCGGGCCGAGCTCGGCGGGGTGCCCGAACCCACGCTGGCGGCTCTCACCGAGGTGGCCGGGATCCACGACGACCCGCTGTGCAGGGAATCCGCGGTCGCCGCCCTCGGCGCTCTCGGCGAGCCCGGCACGCTGGCGGTGATCCTCGCCGCGTTGGGGGATAAGCCGGCGGTGCGGCGGCGCGCCGTGCTCGCGCTGGCCAGCTTCGAAGGCCCCGACGTGGACGCCGCGCTGGCCCGAGCGCTCGACGACCGCGACTGGCAGGTGCGCCAAGCCGCCGAGGACCTCCTGGACCTTGACTGAGCTGAGCGAGCGAGGAGCGCAGCGAGCCGGACGCCGATGGGGCCTGGGGGCGCAGCCCCCAGCAAGAAGAACGAGCGAAGCTTCGGTCAGGCGTTGCGCCAGCTCGGGCGACGCTTCTCGAGGAAGCTGGCGATGCCCTCCTGGCCGTCGGCGGTGGAGGCGCCGGCCGACATCACCTCGACGGCGTAGTCGTAGGCTCGGTCCTGGTCGAGCTCGATCTGTGCGTAGAACGTGCGCTTGCCCAGGCCCTTGGAGAAGGCGCTGCCGCGAGTGGCCCGGGTGAGGAGGGCGCGGGCGGTTTCGGCCAGCTCCGCGTCGCCGCACACGCGGTTGACGAAGCCCCACTCGAGGGCCGTGGCGGCGTCGATCGGGTCGCCCGTCAGGGCCAGCTCCAGGGCCCGCTTGCGGCCCAGGTTGCGGGCGATCGCCACCATCGGCGTGTGGCAGAAGAGCCCGCCCTTGCCGCCGGGCGCCGCGAACGCCGCCCCCCGGGAGGCGACGGCCAGGTCGCAGGTGGCCACGAGCTGGCAGCCCGCTGCGGTGGCCAGGCCCTGCACCTGGGCGACGACCACCTGGGGCGCGGCCTGGATGGCGTTCATCATGTCGGTGCAACGGGCGAACAAGCGCCGGATGGTCGGCAGGTCTCCTCCCGCCATGTCGGCGAAGTCGTGGCCGGCCGAGAACACTGGCCCGGATGCGGCGAGCACCACGCCGGTGGCATCGGACTCGGCGATCTCCTCGAACGCGCCCTGCAGCTCCGCCATCATCGGCAGCGAGAGCGCATTGCGTTTGGCCGCATGGTCGAGCGTGACGGTCACGTGCGGCCCGTCGCGCCGAACCTCGATCAGGTCGTAGCCCATTCCTCGCCTCCGTGCCAGACGCCTCCAATCATGGCGCCCAGCTCCCCGCCAGGACCGGGCCGGCTGCTCCCGCAACACCGACCTCCGGCTACCGCCGGAGGCCGCGACACCGGACCTCCGGCTACCGCCGGAGGCCGCAACACCGGACCTCCGGCTACCGCCGGAGGCCGCAACACCGGACCTCCGGCTACCGCCGGAGGCCGCAACACCGGACCTCCGGCTACCGCCGGAGGTCCATGAACATCACCTTGAGGGTGTCCCAGGACTCGATGCAGTGGCCGGCGCCGAGGGCGACGCACTCGAGCGGAGCGTCGACCCGGACGACGTCGACATGGGTCGCCTCGGCGATGCGCACGTCGATCCCTTTCAGCAGCCCGCCTCCGCCGACGAGGTGCAGGCCCTCGCTGATCAGGTCCTGCGCCAGCTCGGGCGGTGACGCACTGATGCAGCGCACCACCGAGTCGACCATGGCCGCCACCGGCTCGTTGATCGCCTGGCGGACCTCCTCGGGGGTGAGCACGACCACCTTGGGCAGGCCGGTCGACAGCTCCCGGCCCCGTACCTCGGCGGCGAACTCGTCGGGGGTCGGGTAAGCCGAACCGATCGAGATCTTGATCTCCTCCGCCGTGCGCTCACCGATGGCGATGCCATAGGTGCGGCGCACGAAGGTCTGGATCGCCGCATCGAGGTCGAACGACCCGACCCGCACGGCGTCGACCGCGACCGTGCCCCCGAGCGAGATCAGCGCGGTCTCCGTGGTGCCCCCGCCGATGTCGATCACCATCGAGCCGAGGGGCTCGTTGACCGGCAGGCCGGCGCCGATCGCTGCGGCGAGGGGCTGCTCGAGCAGGTTCACCTCAATGGCGCCGGCGCGACGGGCGGCGTCGATCACCGCCCGCTTCTCCACCGGCGTGATCGCCGACGGCACGCAGATCAGCACCCGCGGCCGATTGAACCGGTTGACGCCTGCCCGCTGGAGAACGAGGCGAATCATCCGCTGGGTCACGTCGAAATCGGTGATGGCCCCCTCTCGCAGCGGGCGCACGGCGACGATGTTGCTCGGCGTACGGCCGATCATCTGCCACGCCCCGTGGCCGACGGCGAGGACGTCGCGCGTCTGGGTGTTCAGCGCGATCACGGTCGGCTCGTTGAGCACGATGCCCTCGCCCCGCGCGTAGACGAGGGTGTTGGCGGTGCCGAGATCGATCGCGAGGTCGCGGGCCATACCGGCTGCTCAGCGACCGGCCCGGACCGGCCGAGCGGACGCGGGCGAGCCGGCGGTGAGGGTGGCGGAGACCATCTCAGTCCGAGGGAGGCGGCGCCTCGTCGCCGGGGCCGCGCCGGCGGTCGGGGCGGCCGAAACCGGGGGTGCGGCCCAGGTGAGGCGGCGGCTGATCAGGCCGCCGCGCCGGCGGCGCCAGCGCCCGCAGCTGGCGGTTGAACTGCTCCATGTCGGCCTCCATCGTCGGCGGTCGGCTCCGGAACAGCCACAACGCGGCGACCCCGATGGCGGACAGACCGAGCGCCAGAAGCAGGAACGCCAGGCTGGAGTTCACTCACGCCTCCCGCGCCGAGGCGCCGAGCTCGCCCACCTCGACGATGTGCTGCGCCTCGAGACCCCAGCTCTCGCCGTCGCTCCAGCGCTCACGTTTCCAGATCGGCGCGGCGGCCTTCAGCGTGTCGATCCCGAAGCGGGCGGCCTCGAACGCGTCGCCTCGGTGGGGGGCGGACACCACCACCACCACGGCCGACGCCCCGATCTCGACCACCCCGACCCGGTGCAGCAGCGCGATGCGCCCGACCGAGGGCCAGCGCCGCCTCGCCTCGAGGGCGATGGCCGACAGGCGGGGCTCGACCTGCTCCTCGTAGGCCTCGTACTCGAGCTCGTTCACGCCGTGCCGCCCTGGCGAATGGTCGCGGGCGGTGCCGCTGAAGAGCACCACCGCGCCGCAGTCGGGGCGCACGGCCCACTCGAGCGCGGTGTTGACCGGGAGCTCGCCGCTGCTCAGCCCGACCCAGGTTTCGCCGCGCGCGGGGGGTTGCACGCGGCCCATGCTAGGCCCGCCGGCCCCGCGAGGCCCCGCCGGAGCGCGAGCCGCGGACCACGCGCCGCCCTCGCTCGGTATCCTCGCCGCCATGCCCCGCGACGAGTTCTCCGACGACGAGTCGTGGGGCTTCACGACTCCCCCGCCGCCCGACGACCGGCTCTGGCGCCACCCCTCGGAGCTGCGCGGCGCGACCGCCTCCCGCACCGACGCCCCCGCGCCGAGCACCCGCCCGCCGCGCCAGCTCTGGGTGGTCGGTCTGCTCAGCGGTCTCGTCGGCGCGGTCGGCGCGGTCGGCGTGGTGGGCGCGTTCGGGGGCTTCGACCGGACGGTCGTGCAGCGCGTGACGGCGCGCCCCGAGAGCGCGTGGAGCGCGGTCGACGTGCCCGTGGGCGGCCAGGCCCGCATCGACGTGCCCGACGTGGCCCGCAAGATCGCGCCGGTGATGGCGCTCGTGGAGACCGACGCGGCGGCCGGCCGGGTCACCGGCTCGGCGCTGGCGCTGCGCAGCGAGGGCTACCTGGTGACCAGCGCGGAGCTGATCCCCGAGCAGGCCGACGTGTTCGTGGTGCTGGCCGACGGGGGTCGGCGAAAGGCCCGAGTGATCGGCAGCGACCCGTACACGAACGTGGCGGTGCTCGCCCTGCCCGGGGAATCGCTGCGGGTGCCGACGCTCGGCTCGGGCAGCGGCATCGTGCTCGGCGCCGACGCCGTGGTCGTCACCGCCGCGCCCGACGCCCGCTCGCCGGCCGTGTCGTCCGGGGTGATCAGCGCCCTCGACCAGCAGACCACCTCCGCGCTCGGCGTGGAGCTCCAGGGCTTGATCCGCACCGACGCCAGCGTGGCGCCCAACGTGCGGGGCGGGGCGCTGGTGGACCGGTCGGGCCTCGTGGTCGGCCTGATCACCACGGTCACGAACCCGGCCGACACCGACGGCGGCGGAAGCCTGGCCGCTCCGATCGGCGCGGCGCGTGAGGTGGCCGCGTCGTTCATCACCTACGGGTACCCCTCGAACGTGTGGCTCGGGATCTACGGCATGAACGCCGGCGGCGGCGCGACCGGCGCCGCTGGAGGCGCCCTCGTGACCGACGTGCGGGCGAACAGCCCGGCGGCGGCGGCGGGGCTCGCCGCCAGCGACGTGATCGTCGGCGTCGATGACGTCCCGGTCGACTCGATGGCCACCCTCGTGCGCCTCCTGCGGGCCCGGCGGGCCGGGCAGCTGCTGCGGATCGAGCTCACCCGGGGCGGCCAGCCCCAGGCCACCATCGCCTACCTGGGCGCGCCGCCGAGCGACGCCCGGTCTCTGCCGCAGCCCGCGCCGTCCTGAACCTAACGAGCCCGCCTCGCCGCCCCGGAGCCCTACCATCGCCGTGTGAGCGAGTTCGGCCCGAGCGGCCAGGACGACGACAACCCGAACGACGATCCCCGCGGCGAGGGCCTCAACCCGTTCGCCGGGCTTCCGATGTTCGCCGACCTGGCCCGCCTGCTGCAGGGCCAGGGCACGATGAGCTGGGACACCGCCCGCCAGCTCGCCATGGCCCTGGCCACCGAGGGCAAGCCCGAGCCCAACGTGGACCCGCTCGACCGGATCCGCCTCGAGCAGCTCGCTCGCGCCGCGGAGCTGCACGTGGCCGACGCCACCGGGCTCTCCGCCGGGGCCCTGCAGGTGCTGCCGGTCACCCGCGCCCAGTGGGTGCAGCGCACGCTGCCCGCCTACCAGCCGCTGTTCGAGAAGCTCACCGCCGCCCTCGGCCGACGGCCGGCGGGGGGCGAGATCGACGAGCAGGACCCGATGTCGGCGATGTTCGCCAACGTCATGCAGCTCATGGGCCCGATGATGCTCGGCATGACCACCGGCAGCATGCTCGGCCACCTCGCGCAGCGAGCCCTCGGCCAGTACGACCTGCCCATCCCTCGGCCCGCCTCGGGCGAGCTGATGCTGGTGGCGCCGAACGTCGACCACTTCGGGGAGCAGTGGAGCCTGCCTCGGGACGACCTGTGGATGTGGGTCTGCCTCCACGAGATCACCATGCATGCCGTGCTCAGCGTCGGCCACGTGCGGGCCCGGCTGGAGGAGCTGCTCGCCGCCTACGTCGGCGGGTTCCGGCCCGACGCGACGGTCCTAGAGGACAAGCTGGCGGCCTTCGACCCGTCGTCGATGGCGAACCTCGCCGGCCTCCAGTCCCTGCTCAACGACCCCGAGCTGATCCTCGGCGCCATCCAGAGCCCCGAGCAGCGGGCCATGCTCCCCCAGCTGCACGCGCTGGTGGCGGTGCTCATGGGCTATGTCGACCACACCATGGATCGCGTGGGTGAACGCCTGATCGGCTCGTACGGTCAGCTCACCGAGGCGCTGCACCGCCGTCGGGTCGAGGCCAGCCAGTCCGACCGGTTCGTGGAGCGGCTGCTGGGCTTGGAGCTGAGCCAGGCGCAGTACGACCGCGGCGAGCGGTTCGTGGCCGGCGTGATCGAACGGGCCGGCGCGGCGGGGCTCGACCGGCTCTGGCTCGAGGCGCGCACGCTGCCCACCCCGGCCGAGGTCGACGCGCCGGGCCTCTGGCTGGCCCGGATCGACCTGACCGACGAGCCTTAGCAGGCGCCAGCGAGCCGGGCGAGCGCGGCCCTCGCTAGAGCTCGACGAGGCGGCGCTCGAGCACGGCGCCGTCGCGCAGCAAGAGGCGGCCCATCGTGTGCCGCGGGGCGCGGCGGCGCTCGGTCGGCGAACCCGGGTTGAACAGGATCTGGCCCCCCGCGCCGGCCGCGTCGAGTGGCTGATGGGAGTGGCCGAACACCACCAACGCGGCGTGCGGGAACCAGCGGCGCAGCCGCCCGGCGCGCCCGGCGCTGGCGCCGCTGTCGTGCACGAGCGCCACCCGCACGCCGCCGAGCACCAGCTCGAGCCGTTCGGGCAGGGCGCCGACCAGCTCGGCGTCGTTGTTGCCGAGCACGGCGTGAACCGGCGCCAGGCGGGCGAGCTCGTCGAGGGCCTCGGGGATCGTCACGTCGCCGGCGTGGAGGATCACGTCTGCGGCGGCGGCTTCGGCCAGCGCGGCGGCGGGCAGGCGCCGGGCCGAGCCCCGCTTCAGGTGCGTGTCTGCCAGCACCGCGACCCGGGTCACGCCGCCCCGCCGAGCGTTTCCCCGGGCCGGCTCTGCGTGGCCCGCCGGCCGAGCCAGAACGACGCCCCGCCGGCCAACGCAGACAGGGCGATCACCACGTAGCCCAGCCAGCCGGGCAGCGGCGCCGCCACCGGCACGAAGGCGCCGAGCACCCACGCGATCTGGAACCGGGTCTCGAACCGAGCGAAGGCGCGGCCCTGGTTGGCGTCGGGCGCGTCGCGCTGCACCAACGAGTCGAACGCCGCCCGGCCGGCGCTCGACGCGAAGCCGACGGCGGCCACGAGCAGCGCCGCGCCCTCGAGCCCCCGCCAGAGCGCGGCGGCGACCGCCGCCCCGCCGGCCAGACCGAGCGACGCCAGCAGCATGGTCGACTCCGACATCGACCGGCGCAGGCGGGGAGCGATCACCGCGCCCGACAGCGCGCCGGCGCCGGTGGCGGCGAAGATCATGCCGAACTGCCACGCCGCTGCGTCGTGCGCCCGCAGCTCGAACGCGGCGAGGAAGGTCAGGAAGCCGACCATCCCCCGCAGCAGCGCCATGGCCAGGGCGGCGAGGAGGATGCCGGCGGAGCGCAGCTCGGCCTCCTCCGCGGGAGTAGCCGGACGCGTCGCCACCTCGGCCGTGGGCAGCGTGAACGCGGCAGCGGTGGCGGCCGCGAACACCACGCAGGCCAGCGCCACCACCCAACGCGACCCCAGCAGCGTGAGCAGGCCGCCGGGCACGAAGGCGGCGGTGGCGGCGAGCCAGCCGAGCACGGCGAGCTTGGAGTTGGCCTGCACGAGCGCGTCGTGGCCCTCGACAGTGGAGGGCACCAGCGCGCCTCGGGCCACCTGGTAGCTCTTGCCGGCCACCAGCATCACGAACGCCTCGGGGAAGAGCAGGAGGCTCGAAAGATCCCGCACCATCGCCAGGGCGACCACCGCCCGCACCGCGGCCGAGCCGATGAGCATCCAGCGGGCCCCGCCGCTCGTGCGGTCGATGAGCGGGCCGATGAGCGGGGCGACCACCGCGAACGGCGCCATCGTGAGCAGCAGGTAGAGGGCCACCCGCCAGCGGGCCTGATTGGGATCGATCGAGAAGAACAGCGACCCGGCCAGCGCCAACGCGATCAACGCGTCGCCGGCCGAGGACAGCGCGTGCACCCGGGCCAGGCGGGCGAAGGGCGGCGCGTTCGCGTCGACCAGCCAGGCCAGCCCCCGCAGGCGCCCGAGCGCGCCCGATGGGTCGAGTGGGGCGGAGGCCATCGCCGCCAATGCTACGTGGGGCCGCCGGGCACGTACTTGTACCCGAGGCCGCGCACGGTGACGATCCGCTCCGGCTCGGCCGGGTTGGGCTCGATCTTGGCCCGCAGCCGCTTGATGTGCACGTCGAGGGTCTTGGTGTCGCCCACGTAGTCGAGACCCCACACCCGGTCGAGCAGCGCCTCCCGGGTCATCACCCGCCCCGCGTTCTCGCACAGCGCGGCGAGCAGCTCGAACTCCTTCAGCGGGAGGCGGACGGCCTCGCCCCGCACCTGCACCTCGTGGCGGTCGAGGTCGACGACCACGTCGCCGACCGTGATCCGATCGCCGCCGGCCGCCTCCTCCGACGGGCTCGAGGGGCGCCGCGGGGCGGCCGCCGCGGCCTCGGCGCTGCGCCGCTGCACGGCCCGCATGCGGGCCACGAGCTCGCGGAGGCGGTACGGCTTGGTCACGTAGTCGTCGGCGCCCACCTCGAGGCCCACCACCGTGTCGATCTCGGAGCTGCGGGCGGTGAGCATGATGATCGGCACCTTGGAGCGGCGGCGCAGCTCCCGGCACACGTCGACGCCCGACAGGCGGGGCAGCATCACGTCGAGCAGCACGATGTCGGGCCCGACCTGGTCGAACCGGGCGAGCGCGTCGAGCCCGTCGGCGGCGGTCTCCACCCGGAAGCCCTCCCGGGCCAGGCCCACGCTCAACGCGTCGACGAAGGAGGCCTCGTCCTCCACCAGCAGCACGACGGTCTCGGGGTTCTGGCTCACGGGGCCGCCTCCGCCGGGATGCGCAGCGTGAAGACCGACCCTTCGCCCTCCCGGGAGCGGACCTCCACCTCCCCGTCGTGGTTGGCCGCCACGTGTCGGACGATGGCGAGGCCGAGACCGGTTCCGCCGGTGGCGCGGCTGCGGGCCTGGTCGACCCGGTAGAAGCGCTCGAAGACCCGCTCGAGGTCTCGGGAGGGGATGCCGATGCCGTGGTCCTCGACCTCGATCTCGACCACCGCGCCGCGTCCCGGACGGCGGCGCAGCTCGGCGCCCAGCTCGACCACCCCGCCCGGGTCGGAGTACTTGACCGCGTTGTCGAGCAGGTTGAACACCGCCGACACGAGCTGGCGGCTCTCGCCCCGCACCACCACGTCGGGCCCGGGGAGCTGCGCCTTCACCTCGATGCCGCGGGCCTGCGCGGCGGCCGACACCCGCTGCGCGGCGAGGGCCAGCACCTCGGCCACCGGCACGGGCTGGCGCACCGGGTCGTCCTCGGCCTCGATCCGGCTGAGCGTGACCAGGTCGTCGATGATCTGGCCGACCCGCATGGCTTCGTGGTGCAGGCGGTCGGCGAGGCGGCGGACCACCGCGTCGTCGGGCTCGTCAACCATCGTCTCGGCCAGCACGCCGATGGCGCCGACCGGGGTGCGCAGCTCGTGGCTGATGTTGGCGACGAAGTCGCGGCGGACCTCTTCCAGGCGGCGCCGCTCGGTCACGTCGTCGACGATCGCGATCGCCGCGGCCAAGCTGTCGGAGGGCTGCAGGCGTGACGCGGCGATGTCGAAGGTGCGCCGCGGCGGGCCGGCCAGCTCCACCCGGCGCTCCGACGGGCGACCCTCGAGGGCGGCGGCCAACAGCTCGTTCACGGCCCGCTCGACGAGCGCGTGACCGTGCCGGGCGTCGAGGAACACCCGCCCCGCCGGGTTGGAGTACACGATGCGTCCGTCGCCGCCGCTCACGATCACCCCTTGGGAGAACACCCCGAGCGCGGCGTCGAGCCGGGCGCGGGCCACGGTGGCGTCGGCGGCGTTCTCCACCGCCCGGCGGGCCACCCGCTCGAGGTGCTCGAGGCGCTGATGGGCGCCCCTCGGCGGGACCACCGGCTCGACGCGTGACACCGCGATGATCCGGTCGAGATGGCGGATGGCTCGGAGGCGGGCCCACAGGCCGAGCGCCAGCACCAGCGCCAACGCGCCGGCGAGCAGCACCGCCATCCAGGCCATCGGTCAGTCGCCGGCGGCGGCGTCGACCCCGTCGAGACGGCGCTCCCGCTCGTGCTGACGGGCGGCCCCGCTCTGCTCGGGCGTCCAGCCGTCGACCATGAACCGGACCCGCTCGCCGACGTTCACCGCGTGGTCGCCGATCCGCTCGTAGAAGCGGCCGATCAGGGCGAGCTGCACCGCGGCCTGCAGGTCGATCGCGCCCTCGGCGTGCGCCTGGAACACGGCTTGGATGTACTCCACGTGCAAGTCGTCGAGGAGGTCGTCGATGTCGTCGAGCGCGGCGGCGAGGCCCCCGTTGCGTTCGGCGTAGCAGTCGAGCGAGAGGCGAAACAGGCGACCCGCCTCGTCGCTCATCGCGGTGAGGGCGCCGCGCAGCTTGGGTGTGAGCCGGGCGCCGAAGAGCCGCCGGGCGCCCTTGGCGACGTTGGTCATGAGATCGGCCGAGCGTTCGATGTCGGCGTTGATCTTCAGGTCGGCCACCACGGCCCGCAGGTCCCCCGCCATCGGGCTCTGGCGGGCGAGGATCATGAACGCCCGCTCCTCGATGGCCAGCGAGAGGGCGTCGAGCACGTCGTCCCCGTCGATCACCGCCTGCGCCGCGTCGAGGTCGCTCGACAGCAGCGCCTCGGTGCCGCGGGTGATGGCCTCGCCGGCCAGCGCACCGAGCCGGATGATGTCGGCCCGCAGCGCGTCGAGGTCGTGATGGAACGCCTTGCGGAGATCTTCGGCCACGCTTCACTCACCCCTCTCGGCGCCTCGGCGGTCCGACGTCCACAGCGTAGGGCTCGGCGGGGCCGCAGCGGGGCTGATCGTTCGCGCCGGCGGCGAGGGCGAGCGCGGCGGCGATGCGCTCCGGCGCCGGGGGGTGCGCGGCGCGCAGGCGGCTCACGCGGCCGGGGGCCAGCTCGGCCAGGTCGCGCAACGCGATCAGGCGGTGCAGCTCGACGAGGCCGTCGGCCCGGCCGCAGAGGGCGAAGGCCGCGGCGTCGGCCTCGCGCTCGTGGCGGCGCGCCTGGCGGGCGAGGCCGAGCCCGGCCAGAGCCTGGAGCGCCCAACCGAGGCCGAGCGCGGCGGGAAGGCTCTTCGGGTCGCCCAGCGAGGCGGCGCCGGCGGCGGCCAGCAGGCGCTCGGAGCGGCCCGCCGCAGCCAGACCGCCGAAGAGGACCAACGCGCCAAGGGCGGCGGCCGGCAGGCGGCGCAGGGTGTGACGGCGACGGAGATGGCCGAGCTCGTGGGCCACGAGCGCATCGAACGCGGGGGCCGGGAGGCGCAGATCGGCCGGCGCCACGAGCAGCCGACGGGCGGCGCCGATCCCGCCCAGCTCGGCGCCCGCCGGCTCTGGACTGTCGGCCGGCCCGGGCGCGGCCACCCGCAGCCGGAGGCGGCCCGCCCCCGCCCGCGCCGCCAGCGCC
>JBJXGF010000086.1:0-9748 GCA_046153015.1 Acidimicrobiales bacterium
CCTCGCCAACGCCCGCTTCGACGTGGCGGACGCGGCCCGATTGGCCGGGGTCGGCCCGTTCCAGTTCATGACCACCTTCGACGCCGTGCACGACCAGGCCCACCCCGAGGCGATGGTGGCCTCGATCGCCCAGGCGCTGGCCGATGATGGCACGTGGGTCTGCGTCGACATTGCCGGGTCGAGCCATCTCGCCGGCGACCGGGAGCTCCCCATGGCCCCGTTCTTCTATGCGACCTCGACGATGCACTGCATGACCGTGTCCTTGGCCTATGACGGCGAGGGGCTCGGCGCCATGTGGGGCGAGGAACGGGCACGCGAGCTGTTCGGCGCCGCCGGGTTCGCCGCCGTCGAGGTCCGCCGAATCCCCGGCGACTCGTTCAACAACTACTACATCTGCCGCAAGTAGAGCCCGCGTCAGCAGGGTCGCCGAATGCCGTTCCATTGCCGAGCTGCCATCCCGGAAACGGGCCGGGATCGGCGGAATGAGGGGGCGAGCAGATGGCGAGCATCGTGGTGATCGGGGCCGGCCTGGCCGGTTCGGCGACGGCCATGCTGCTGGCCGACGACGGTCACGAGGTGATCGTGTTGGAGCGGGACGCGTCCCCGGCGCCGAGCACGCCCGAGGCGGCGTGGACCGCCTGGAACCGGCGGGGCGTGGGGCAGTTCCACCAGGCGTACGCGGTGCAGCCTCGCGTCACCCGCCTGATCGAGGCGGAGCTGCCGGAGGTCAACGCCGGTCTGCGTGAGCTCGGCGCCTCGGCGCTGCCCTGGTTCTGTCAGCTCGAGGCGCACTTCCCGGAGCGGGAGGCGTTGATGGCTCGGGAGGATCGGGTGGCGCTGACCGCCCGCCGTCCGGTGATGGAGCTGGCGTTCGCCCAGGCGATGGCGGCCAAGAAGAAGGTCGACGTGCGCCGGGGCATCGCCGTCGTCGGGCTGCTCACCGGGCGGGACGATCCACCCGGCGTGCCCGGCGTGCGGGGAGTGCGCCTCGAGGGCGGCGAGGAGATCGAGGCCGATCTCGTCGTCGATGCCACCGGCCGAAGTAGCCGGATCGTGGCTCGCCTTTCCGAGATCGGCGCCCGTGCGCCGGCGGAGTCGCATTCGAACAACGCGGCCATCTACTACACGCGCCATGTGCGCTTTCGCGCCGATCGACGGCCCGTGTACAAGGGCGGGCCGATGTTCCAGAACGGGCACGGCATCGGCCTGTTCTGCTTCCCCGGCGACAACGACACGTGGGCTCTGGCGGTATGGGGCCTCTTGGACGATCCGCTGCTGGGCGGCCTGCGCGGCGCGGAGCGTTTCGACGCGGTGGTGTCCCGATTCCCCGACCGTGAGCAGTGGCTGGCCGAGGGCGAACCGGTCAGCGACGTCATGCCGTGCGCCTCCGCGGCCGACATGACCCGCCGCTTCGTGGTGGACGGGGCGCCGGTCGTCACCGGTCTTGTCGCCGTGGGCGACGCCCACGCGTTCACCGAGCCGCGGCTGGGCAGAGGCACGCTCTACGCCCTGTTCGGCGCGACGGCGTTGCGGGACACGTTGCGAGACCACCTCGACGCCGAACCGCAGGCGTTGGCTCGAGCGTGGGACGAACGGTTCACGTCGGCCGTCGGGCCGCACCTCGCGGCGGCGAATGCCGCCGGTCGGGGCTTCGCCGCCGCGGCCCGGGCCGCCTGGGAGGCGCCCTCCCCCGCGGTCGATCCCGCCGACCGGGCTCAGGTGCTGAACCGGGCCTTCGAACAGGCGGCGGAGGAGGACCTCACCGTCGCCACGTGGCTGTTGGAGCTGGCGGGGAACGAGATCTTGCCGAGCGAGCTGCTTCGCCAGCCGGGCGTCGTCGAACGGGTGCTCGAGATCGGCGACCACGAGCCCCGGCGGCCACGGCCGGGGCCTACCCGGGCAGAGCTGGCCGACCTCCTGGCCACCTGAGCCCCCACCAGAGCCCGTTGGGCCGAAGGCGTCTGGCCGCGCCGGAGCGTCAACTACGTTGGCGGAATGGCCCTTCCCGCACCCTCGGCCGCCACGATCGCCGCCCTGGCCCCCACCGGCACGCTGCGCGCCGCGATCAACCTCAGCAACTTCCTGCTGGTGACCGGCAGGGGGGCGGACGGCAACCCGGAGGGCGTGTCGCCCGACATGGCCCGGGAGCTGGCCGCCCGTCTCGGCGTCGGGATCGAGCTGCTGCGCTACAAGTCGCCGGGCGAGCTGGCCGACGCCGCCGACAGCGGCGTGTGGGACATCGGCAACATCGGCGCCGAGCCGGCCCGGGCCCAGAGCATCGCCTTCACCGCTGCGTACTGTGAGATCGAGGCCACCTACATCGTGCCCGCCGGCTCCCCCGTGCGGACCGTGGATGAGATCGACCGGCCCGGCATGCGGATCGTGTGCGCCGCCCGCAGCGCCTACGGGCTGTGGCTGGAGCGCAACATCACCCAGGCCGAGCTCATCCAGGTGACCGGGCTCGACGAGTCGTTGAACGCGTTCGTCGAGCAGCGCCTCGACGCGCTCGCCGGGCTGCGGCCGCGGCTCATCACCGACGTGGAGCGCCTGCCCGGCGCCCGCATCCTCGACGGCCAGTTCACCGCCGTGCAGCAGGCGATGGGAACGCCGAGGGGCCGCGACGAGGCGGGCATCGCCTACCTCCGCGCCTTCGTGGAAGACGCCAAGGCCAGCGGGTTCGTGGCCGGTCTCATCGACAAGCACCACGTGGCCGGCCTGAGCGTGGCGCCCCCGGCCGAGGCGGGCTGAGCGCCGTTACGCCGGTGACGCGGTGGGCACCGCGTCGCTCAGGCGGGCGGTCCGGACCGGCGCGGAGGGCGGCGTGGCGAAGAAGAACCACAGGCTGCCCGCCCCGGCGAACGCGGACAGGATCAGGAACGGCAGCGTGAAGCTGCCGGTTGCGTCCTTCAGCACCCCGGCGAAGACCGGGGCGATCATCATGCCGAGCATGATGATCAGCGACGAGAACCCCATGATCTTGCCGAAGTCGGCCGCCCCGAAATAGTCGGCCCGCATCGAGGACTGGATCGGGCCCCGGATGCCCCAGGCCAGGCCGTGCAGCAGCACGAACAGCCACACCATCGCCGGGTTGGCGGCCACCGCCAGCACGAGCAGGCCGACGCCGTGCCCGAGCATGGCGATCGTCACGAGGTGGCGCTTGTTCATGCGTTCGCCGACCACGCCGCCGAGCAGCTGGCCGGCGCCCATCATCAGCGGGAGCACGCCCACCACCACGGCCGTGTGCAGCGACGACAGGCCCTGCTCGTCCTTCAGGAACGACGCCAGGTGGGCCATGGCTGCGCCGACCACGAGCAGCGCCGACGCGTGGCCGAGGGAGATGAACCAGAACGCCCGGGTGCGCATCGCCTCGGTCGGCGTGAAGTCGACCTTGGCCTGCGAGGCGGGGATCGGCGGGGCCTCGTCGGCCGCCGCGGGGTCGACCCCGTCGACGAACTGGCCGACGTCGCTCGGGCGGTGGTGGAAATAGCGCGAGAGCGGCAGGATCACCACCAGCGTCAGCGCGGCGGCCCACACCGAGGTGGCCCGCCAGCCGATCGCGTTGAGCACCACGCCGTAGAGGAACGCCAGGATGCCGCCGACGGCGAAGCCCATCTGCCCGTAGGCCAGCGCCTTGGAGCGCTGCCGGCGGTACCAGTGCACGATGGCGACCGTGATCGGCAGGTGCCCGGCCAGGCTCGATCCGAGCGATACGAGGAGGTAGGCGCCGTAGAACTCCAGCACGCTGTCGACCGTGGCGAAGAGCAGCAGGCCGATCGCCATCACGACGGCGCCGAGCCGGAGGTTCGTCCGGGGCCCCCACTTGTCGGTCATCCAGCCTTGCAGCGGGCCGAGCATGCCGCTCTCGGCCCGGTTGAGGGTGAACGCCAGGCCGAGCACGCTGTAGGACCAGCCGAACTCGTCGTGGAGCTCCACCGCGAGCAGGTTGAACACGTTGAACACCACGCCGCTGTGCAGGGCCTGGATGGCCGCCCCGCTCCACACGATCTTGCCGCCGTCGAAACGCGTGCCCGTCGGCGGCTTCCCCCTCTGCAACAGCATGCCGTCAATGCTGCCTCACGGGGCCCCGGGTGCGCCGCATCCGCCCGAGTACCGTTCGGCGGGTGAGCACAGCGGGCTCCACGCGGTGGGCATCCTTCGCGCTGGCGCATCCCGTCGTGCTCGCGCGCCTGCATCGCCTCGGCCACGGCCTGCGTCGGGCCGAGGCCGGCGGGCTGTGGTGGTCGTCGCTCACGCCCGAGGGCCCGGGCGCGGTGCTGCTCCGGGCCGAGGCCGGCGGCGCGCCCGGGGTGCGGGCCGAGGCGTGGGGCGAGGGCGGCGCCTGGCTGGTCGAGCGGGCGCCGGCGCTGCTCGGGGCGGCCGACGACCCGGCCGGCTTCGAGCCGCGCCACCCGCTCCTCGCCCGCCTGGCCCGGGTGCACTCGGAGCGGGTGGGCCGCACCGGCCGGATGGTCGAGGCGCTGGTGGCGGCGGCGGTTGGTCAGCGGGTGCACACCGCCGACGCGTCCGACAGCCTGCGTCTCCTCGCCCGCCGCTTCGGTCCGCCCGCGCCGGGTCCGCTCGGCGCAGACCACGGCGTGCACCTGCTCCCCGGCCCGGAGCGCCTGGCGGAGATCGGCTACGCCGAGCTGCACCCGTGCGGCATCGAGCGCCGTCGAGCCGAGGTGCTGGTGCGCATCGGCCGTCACGCCGACCGGCTCGAGGCTGCGCTCGACGAGCCTCGCGAGCAGGCCTACCGTCGTCTGCTGAGCGTGGTGGGCGTGGGGCCGTGGACCGCCGGGTTCGCGATGGCCGAGGCGTGGGGCGACGCCGACGCGGTCCCCCTCGGCGATCTGCACCTGCCCCGCCACGTGGGCTGGGCGCTCGCCGGGGACGCCCGGTGCGACGACGCCCGCATGCTCGAGCTGCTCGCCCCCTACGGCGGGCACCGCTGGCGGGTGCTGCGCCTGTTGCTGCTCGGCGGCCCGGCGCCGCCCCGCTACGCGCCCCGACGAGGCCGGGCCCGCCGCCTGTAGCAGGCCGGCGCCGCTCAGCCCGCCGGGCGGATCTCGAGCGGCGGCTCGATCGACCAGGGGAACTCGATCCACCGGTCGGTGCGCCGCCACGCGTACTCGCAGTCGATCACCGACTGCGGCTTCTGGTAGAGCACCGCCGTGCGCGTCTCGGCCACCTTGCCGGCCACGAAGTCCCGCACCAGGCGCAGCGTGTGCCCGGTGTCGGCCACGTCGTCGACCACCAGCATCCTGGCGTGCTCGAGGTCGACCAGCTCGAGGTGGGGCGGCAGGATCACCGGCGCCTCGAGCCGCTCGTCGACGCCGGTGTAGTACTCCACGTTCATCAAGAAGCAGTTCTTCACCGACAGCGCGTACCCGAGCGAGCCGGCCGGGATCAGCCCGCCTCGGGCGATGCCGAGGATCACGTCGGGCCGGTAGCCCGACGCCGCCACCTGCTCGGCCAGCTCCCGCACCCCTCGCCCGTAGGCCTCCCAGGTGAGCACCTCGTGCTCGTCGCTCTGCGCCACGTGCCGGCAGCTCCCGCGGATGTGGTGGGTCTCGTCGCCGCCGACCGTAGCGCGCCCGCCAGCCGCAGTGTTGTTCACACGACGGTTGCCGGCATTTCGCTTGCTGGTTACTGTTCGCCGACCACAGCGCGATGTCCGGGACACATGGAGGTGGCCCCATTGAGCCTTTATGTCCTCCGCCATGCGGACGCGGTCGACAAGCACCGGTGGGCCGCCGACGACGCATTGCGGCCGCTATCACATCCAGGGGTCGTGCAGGCCCAACAGCTGGCGCAGTGGTTCCTCAGCCGGCCACGTCTCGACGTGATCGTCGCCAGCCCCACCGTCCGCTGCGTCTCCACTGTGCTGCCTCTTGCGGCGGAGCTCCACCTGGAGGTCGGCACCCGGGCCGAGCTGCTCCCCCACGCGGGGCCCGCCGCCGCCGAACTCGCCCGGCAGCTCCTCGCCCGGGGCGTCAACGGCGTCGTGTGCAGCCACGGTGAGATCATCCCCGGCCTTCTCGCAGACCTCCACACTGCTAGCGGCCCCACGTTCGTCGAATGCGCGAAGGCGTCGGTCTGGCTGATCGAGCGCGACCGTAACGGCCAACTCAGCGCCAGCTACCAGACGCCCGCCGTAGGCACCCACAGGCGCCGTCAGCCGGCCAGCCGGGCGCGTGAGCGCCGGCTGAAATTGTAACCGGGAACCTGCGTTCGATTCTCATACCGGTCATCGGTTCAGAGTGGACCGGCGCTCAAGTACGGTCGCGACCATCATGGCTCCGGTGACATTCACGATCGATGCCCAGGACTGCGGTGGTGTCGTCGCGTCGCTGACCGAGTTGGGCTTCGTGTTCGAGCCGGCGCGCCAGGCGAGGACGACCACCCTGGACACGTTCGACGGTCGGCTCCACCGCGCCGGTCTCCTCCTCGACCTCGACGAGCTCGACGAGTCCGGCAGGCTCGAACTCACCCTTTCGGGACGGGGCGTCGTGCCGGCGCGCGTTGGCGTCGTGGCCCTACCGAGGTCGCCCGGCGACCTACCCGTGGGACCGTTTCGGTCGCGGCTCGAACGGATCACTGGCCTGCGTGCCCTGATGCCGCAGATGGAGCGCGTCACCCGTCGTCGCGCCGGCGCCTGGTGCAACGACGACGGCAAGATCGTCGCTCGGGCGTTCCTGGAGAACGAGACCCGCTTGCTCATGCCGGCGTCGTCGGCCGCGCTGCCGGTCACGCTCGAGATCCATGACGTAGCCGGCTATCCCAAGTGGGCGCAACGTGCCGTCGAGCGGGTAGCCGCGCTGGGCGTCGCACGGACCGAGGGGGACACCGCGGCGCTGTATGCGCGTGCGGCCGGCGTGGATTCGGGTGGGTTCCGTTCGAGTCCTGCGGTTCCGCTCGATCCAGCGGCGCCGGCCGTTGAGGGGTTCCGGATGGTGCTGGCCAATCTTGCTCGGACGATCAGAGCGAACTGGCAGGGCACGATCGACCAGATGGACACCGAGTTCCTCCACGACCTGCGGATCGCGCTGCGGCGCACCCGCACGGTGCTCGGCGCCGCGAAGGGCGTGCTGGCGCCCGACGTGCGCGACGGCGCCCGTGAACGCTTCGGGTGGCTCGCCGGTCTGACCGGCCCCGCCCGCGACCTCGACGTGTACCTTCTCGAGTGGGATCTGTACGTAAACCCGCTCGAGCCCGGCGTCGCCAGCGCTCTCGCGCCGGTGCGGTCGCTCCTCATGCGGCGTACGGTGAACGCACACGCGGAGCTCGAAGCGGCGCTGCGGTCGGAGGGCGCCTCGGATTTCATCGGTGGGTGGACCCGGTGGCTGAGCGAACCGATCGGTGAGACTGACCGCGAGCGCTACGCCGGTCGTCCCATGGGAGTGCTCGTCGCGAAGCGCATCGCCCGGCACCATGCGATCGTGATCGAGCGCGGAAGCCTCATCGAGCCGACTACGCCGGCCGACGAGGTGCACGGCCTCCGTAAGGACGCCAAGCGCCTCCGGTATCTGGTGGAGTGCTTCGGTTCGCTGCTGCCCGACGCCTCTCGGAGGCGTTTCGTTAACCGCCTCAAGGCGCTCCAGGACAATCTCGGCGCCTTTCAGGACGCGGAGGTGCACGCCGCGATGCTGCGGGGCGTCGCGCAAGAGCTCCACGAGGCCGGCGCGTCCGCCGACACGATGGTCGCCATCGGCCAACTCGCCGAACGCCTCGACCGACAACGGCTCGACGCGCGGGCCGAGTTCGCCGAACGGTTCGCGGCGTTCGACACGCGGGCGGCGCGGCGGGCGCTCAAGGAGACGCTGGCGGCGATCGCCCCGTGAAGATCGTCGCGACATACAGCATCAAAGGCGGCGTCGGCAAGACGACGACGGCCGTCAACCTCGCGCACGAAGCCGCAGTGGCTGGGGCACGCGTGCTGTTGTGGGATCTCGACCCGCAGGGCGCCGCCACGTTCATCGCTCGCGTCCGGCCGTCGCTCAAAGGCGGGGCCGCTCGGCTCGCAGGCAGCCGCGGCCAGCTCGGCGCCGCCATTCGCGCGACCGACGACCCTGCGGTGCATCTGGCGCCGGCGGACTTCTCCCTACGCCACCTCGACATCCACCTCCGCCAAGCCGAGCATCCGCGACGGCGCTTTGCCATGCTTCTCGAGCCGCTCACGGACGCGTATGACGTCGTGCTGATCGACTGCGCGCCAGGCATCACGCTTACGAGCGAAAGCGTCTTCGCTACCGCTCATGCGCTGGTCGTGCCCGTCGTCCCTTCCGCACTATCGCACCGCACGCTCGAACAGCTCGACGATTTCCTCCGGGACCGACCCGATCCGCCGCTCGTGCTGCCGTTCGCTTCGATGGTCGACCGGCGCAAGACCCTCCACCGCCAGCATGTCGCCCGACTCGCCGAGGCCGTGCCCGAGTTCCTTCCGACCGTCATTGCCGACACTGCCGTCGTCGAGCGCATGGGGAGCCAGCGGGGCCCGGTCGCGGCGTACGCGCCTCGCGCTGCGGTCGCGATCGCCTACCGGCGCCTGTGGGCCGACATCGCCGCTCGCGTCTGGCCCTGACGCAACGGCCCTCTCGGCAGGCTGCGTTGCCTGGCCCCGCACGCGGGTCGCGCCGTCGCGTCGATTGCAGCGGGCGTACGATCGGTCATGGTGGGTAAGCCCAGTAGGAACCGTGTGCTGAGCGCAGCGATGGCTCCGGTGACCCGTGTGCCAAGCCTGCGCCTGCCCGGCGTCGGCCTGTGGCGCACGTGGCGTGTTACCGGTCGCGGCGATCTGATCGCCGGTCTCGCGGTCGCGGCCTACTTGGTCCCGCAGTGCCTCGCGTACGCTCGCTTGGCGGGCCTCCGCCCGATTGCGGGGCTGTGGGCGGCGCTGCCCGCGCTCCTCGCCTACGCCCTGCTCGGCACCAGTCCTGCGCTCTCGATCGGGCCCGAAAGCGCGTCCGCGCTCATCGTTGCATCGACAGTCGCGAGCCTCGCGCGGCCAGGCGTGAACGCTCCAGCCATCGCGGCCGCCCTGGCGTTCGCTGTGGGCGTCATCTGCCTACTCGCCTGGGTCATACGGCTCGGATTCCTTGCCGACCTCCTCTCCAAACCGGTGCTGGTTGGATATCTCGCCGGTGTGTCCATCACGATGATTGCGTCCCAATTGCCGACGCTCACCGGCATCGCCGTCGACCATCGGGACACCCTCGGTCGGACCCGCGACACCGTGAGCGGGTTCCGTGCTCTCGACCCCCGCCCACTGCTCATGGGCGCCGCGGTCGTGGCCGCTCTCCTCGTGGCGCAGCGCTTCAAGCGAGCACCTGGTGCGCTCATTGTGGTGCTGGCGGCGACGGTCATCACCTCAGCCCTGCAACTCACGCGACATGGCATCCAGACCGTCGGCTCGGTCCCACGCGGCCTGCCCCAGGTCACGTTCCCCTCCCTGCCGGTCGGCCTGTGGATTCGCATCGTCGTCGACGCAGCCGGGGTGGCGCTCGTGGTGTTCAGCGGCGACATCCTCACGGGCCGGGCGTTCGCGCACAACGGCGCTCAACGCATCGACGCCGACCAGGAGCTGCTGGCCCTGGGAGGAGCCAACGCGCTCGCCGGACTCGTCGGCGGGTTCCCCGTGTCATCGTCCGACAGCCGCGCGGCGCTCGCGGTCGCCACCGGCGGCGCCAGCCAGCTCGCCAGCGTGGTGTCGGCCGGCTGCGTGCTCGTCGTGCTGCTGTTCGCCGGGCCT
>JBJXGF010000088.1:0-14608 GCA_046153015.1 Acidimicrobiales bacterium
GCGGGGCGTCGCCCGCGTCGGCCCACGCCGGCGCGGCCGGTGGGCCGCCCCGGGGGGTCGCCACGACCACGGTCGGGCTCTCGTCGTCGCCCCCCCACGCCGGCGTCGAGCCGGAAGGCGGGCCCGCGGGCGCCGGGGGGCTCCACGCCGCGGTGCTGCGCTGCTCCGCGGCCAGTGCGTGGCGCAGCGACTCGGCGAAGAGCGTGGCCGTCTGCGGCCGGTGCTCGGGCGCCTTGGCCAGCGCACGCTCGAGGGCGCGGGCGAGCTGCTCGGGCACGCCCAGCGGGCGAAGGTCGGCCGGCGGGGTCTGGCGGAGCTGCGCCACCAGCTCGTCGAGGTCGGCGGCGCGCTCGATGCGCACCGGCGGCCGACCGGCGATCAGGGCGTGGATGGTGGCGGCCAGCGAGTACACGTCGCGGGCCGGCGCGGGGGCCGTGCCGTCGAAGGCCTCCGGCGGCGCGTACAGCGGCGTTCCCGACGCCTGGGCGGAACGGGCCGGCGCGGCGTGCGGCTCGGCGATCTGGGCGATCCCGAAGTCGGCCAGCTGCGGCTCGCCGAAGTCCGAGATCAGCACGTTCGAGGGTTTCACGTCGCAGTGCAGGACGCCCATCCGGTGGGCGGCTTCGAGGGCGCCGGCCAGCTTGACGCCGATCTCGGCGGCCTCCCACCAGGGAAGCGGCCCGTCCCGGCGCAGGCGATCCTCCAAGGAGCCGCGCGACAGGTGGGTCATCAGCAGGTACGGCGCCCCGCCCTCGGGCCAGTCGCCGTCGTAGAGGGTGACGATGTTGGCGTGGCCGCTCAGCGCACCGAGCGCCCGGCACTCCCGGCTGAAGCGGCGCCGGGTGGCGTCGTCGGCGGGGCCGGCGGTCAGCACCTTCACGGCTACCGTGCGGCCGAGCTTGGGCTGCTCGGCGCGGTACACGATCGAGGAGGCGCCTCGGCCGATCTCCACCGCGGCCCTGAGCCCAGGGATCCCGAGATCGGTCATGACTCCTCCTCCCCTCATCGCCGCGAACCGTTCTGCCCATACGAGCCCGGCGGCGGCGGTCACGTACATCCTGGCTCAGGGGTCCCGGCTTGCGCCGGCCTGCGCCGGCCAGTCGGTCGCGATACGGGCGCCGCGGGCCCGGCGGGCGCGTTACCGTCCGAGGGTGGCGATGAACGCGGCGCCCCGCGGCGGTGACGCCGATCGGGAGCCGCCGGCCTGCACCGGGCCGGCGGCCGGCGGCGCGGGCGGCGGTCGCTGATGGGCATCCTCGACGAAGACGTCGCCCGTGTCCGCGAGGCCACCGACATCGTGGCCGTGGTGAGCGAGCACACTCAGCTGCGCCGCGTGGGCCGGCGGTTCGTCGGCCTGTGTCCGTTCCACGCCGAGCGGACCGGCTCGTTCTCCGTCAACGCCGAGGAGGGCCTCTACTACTGCTTCGGGTGCCAGGCCTCGGGCGACGCGATCACCTTCGTGCGTGAGGTCGAGCACCTCGACTTCGCCGCCGCCGTGGAGCGCCTGGCGGCCAAGGCGGGCGTCTCCCTGCGCTACACCGACCGCAACGAGGGCGAGCACCGCCGCCGCCGGGGCCGGATCATCGAGGCGCTGGGGCGGGCCGCGGCCTTCTACCACGAACGCCTGCTCACCGCCCCCGACGCCGGCCCGGCCCGGGGCTATGTGCGCAGCCGCGGCATCGGCGGCGACGAGGTGCGCCGCTTCCAGCTCGGCTGGGCGCCCGACGGGTGGGACGAGCTGGCCCGCCGCCTGCGCCTGCCCGACGACCTGCTGAAGGACACCGGCCTCGGCTTCCTCAACCGCCGGGGCCGCCAGCAGGACTTCTTCCGGGCCCGGGTCATGTTCCCGATCTTCGACCCGCAGGGCGACGTGGTGTCCTTCGGCGGCCGGATCCTGCCCGGCGGCCAGGGCGGCAAGTACGTGAACCTCACCGAGACGCCCGTGTACAGCAAGTCCAAGACCCTCTACGGGTTGAACTGGGCGAAGAACCCGATCGTCGAGGCCGACGAAGCAGTGGTGTGCGAGGGCTACACCGACGTGATCGGCTTCCACCACGCGGGGGTGCCGCGGGCGGTGGCCACCTGCGGCACGGCGCTCACCGAGGACCACGTGCGCCTGCTCACCCGCTTCGCCCGGCGCATCGTGCTCGCCTTCGACGCCGACGCCGCCGGCCAGGCCGCCGCCGCCCGCTTCTACGAGTGGGAGCGCAAGTACGCGATCACGGTCAAGGTCGCCGTCCTGCCCGATGGGGTCGACCCGGGGGACCTCGCCCGGCGGGACCCGGCGGCGCTCGCCGCCGCCGTGAGCGGCGCCCAGCCGTTTCTCGGCTTCCGGGTGGAGCGCGCCCTGGCCGCGGCCGACGTGGCCAGCCCGGAGGGCCGAGCCCGCGCCGCCAAAGCGGCCTTGTCGATGGTGGCCGAGCACCCCGACGACCTCGTGCGCGACCAGTACGTGGTGCGCATCGCCGAACGCTGCCGCCTCGAGGCCGACCAGCTCCGGCGCATGGCGAGCGGCGCCCCCCAGCGGCTCCCCCGGGGAGCGCTGGTGGCGCTGGACCGGCCGCGTGACGCGGTCCACCGCCGGGACGACGCGGAACGCGACGCTCTGCGGGTGGCGGTCGCGGCGGTGGACGACGCGGTGGACTGGTTCGACGAGGTGCTCTTCGCCGACCCGGTCAACGCCCGCGCGTTCGCGGCGTTGGCGCAGGCGGGGACCCTGCTCGGGGCGCTCGACGCGGCCGACGCCGAAGCGGCCGACGTGCTGCGCCAGGCGGCCCAGGAGGAGACCGCCGCCAGCGCCCAGGAATGCTTCGTGCGGCTCTGCCAGGAAGCGCACCGCCGGGCGAAGCGCCAGATCGAGGCGCAAAGCCGCAATGGGGGGGATCCGCTCAAACTCAACCGGCAGATGGCCGAACTGAGTGCCAGCGGCGCAGCGCTAGATGACGCAGACGGTAGCCTCGACTCGAAGCTGGACGCTGGCGCCCGCTTGCTAACCTGGCTTCTCGAGCAGGCTGAGGACAGGGCATGAATCAGCGATCCACTCCACTTCCAGCCCTGTCGGGCGTCACAGCCGCCGAGTTGCGAAAGCTGCTCGCCGCGTGGCGCGAGCGCGGCGCCATCTCGGTCGATGAGCTGCACCAGGCCATCTCGCGGGAGCTGGCGCCCGAGGTGCTGCTCGCCGTCGGCGCGTTGCTGGCCAACGAGGGCATCACCCTCTCCGGCGCGCCGGCCGCGCCGGCTGTGCCCGCCAACGCTGTGCCGGTCAAGGCCGTGCCGGCCACTGCTGGGCCGGTCAAGGGCATGCCGGTCAAGGGCGCGGCGCCGGCCCGGGCAAAGGCCCGCACCAAGGCCGTGCGCGACTACGTGGAGGTGGAGGTCACCGCCGAGCACGTGCACGCCGCGCAGGAGCGGCGGGCGGCGCGCAACCGGGGCGTCATTCGCATCGATCCGAGCATGCGCGGCGGCGGCACGTCGGACCCGGTCCGCATGTACCTGAAGGAGATCGGCCAGGTGCCGCTCCTCACCGGGGAAGACGAGGTGAGGCTGGCCAAGCGGATCGAGGCCGGCAGCCTGGCCGCCGAGCAGCTGGCCGAGCTGGCCGCGGAGGGTCGCGAGAGCGAGCTCGATCCGGCCACCCGGCGCCGGCTGAAATGGGAGATCGACGACGGCGAGCGGGCCAAGTCCGAGCTGACCCGGGCCAACCTGCGCCTCGTGGTCTCGATCGCCAAGCGGTACATGGGGCGGGGCATGCAGATCCTCGACCTCATCCAGGAGGGCAACCTCGGGCTCATGCGGGCGGTCGAGAAGTTCGATCACACGAAGGGCTTCAAGTTCTCCACCTACGCCACGTGGTGGATCCGCCAGGCGATCACCCGCGCCATCGCCGACCAGGCCCGCACGATCCGCATCCCCGTGCACATGGTCGAATCGCTCAACAAGGTGCACCGCATGCAGCGCCAGATGGTGCAGGAGCTCGAGCGGGAGCCCACCATCGAGGAGCTGGCCACCCGGGTCGACATGTCGCCCGAGCGGGTGCGCGACATCCTGCGCATCTCGCAGGATCCCCTGTCGCTCGATTCACCCGTCGGCGAGGAGGACGACTCGAACCTGGCCGACTTCATCCCCGACCTCGGCACCGAGGCCCCTGCGGAGATCGCGGCGAAGATGATGCTCGGCGAGGCGGTGATCGAGGCGATGAGCGAGCTCAACGACCGGGAGAAGCAGGTGGTGCGGCTGCGCTTCGGCCTCGACGACGGCCAGGCCCGCACGCTCGAAGAGGTCGGCAAGGAGTTCGGCGTGACCCGCGAGCGGATTCGCCAGATCGAGTCGAAGACCCTCGCCAAGCTCCGCCACCCCCATCGCAGCCAGAAGCTGCGCGACTACCTCGACGGCGAATAGCACGAGCGGCGGGCCTGCTCGGGCCGGCCGGGCTGTGTAGCCTCGCCGGAGTGGAGCCGGAACGCCGCAACGTGAAAGGCGCCGACGGCGCCCGCCTGTCGGTGTGCTGGTGGCCGGGGGAGGGCGAGCAGTTCCTGCTCGTCCACGGGTTGGCGTCCAACGCCCTGCTGTGGGCCGGGGTCGCCGAGCGCCTGGCGGCGCAGGGCCACGCGGTGGCCGCGGTCGACCAGCGGGGCCACGGCCGCTCCGACAAGCCCGATCACGGCTACGACTACGACACGCTCAGCGCCGATCTCGCCGCGGTGGCCGACCAGGTCGGCTTCGAGCGGCCGGTGGTCGCCGGCCAGTCGTGGGGCGGCAACGTGGCCATCAGCTTCGCCGCCCGCCGCCCCCAGCGCGTGCGGGCGGTGGCGGCCATCGACGGCGGGTTCATCGATCTCGCCGGCCGCTTCGAGAGCTTCGAGGCCTGCGTCGAGGTCCTCGCTCCGCCGAAGCTGGCCGGCAGCCGGTTCGACGAGCTGGAGCGCCGGGTCCGCACGTTCCACCGGGGCTGGCCCGAGTCCGGCATCCAGGGCAGCCTCGCCAACTTCGAGCGCTTCGAGGACGGCACCGCCGCCCCGTGGCTCAGCTTCGAGCGCCACCTGCGCATCCTGCGGGCCATGTACGACGAGGGTCCGTCGCTCAGCTACCCCGGCGTCGAGGCGCCGGTGCTGTTCCTCGTGGCTGACTCCGGCGACGTGACCTGGACGGCGAACAAGCGGGCCGGCGTGGAGGCCGCGGTCGCCGCGCTCGGCGCCGAGCGGGCCCGCGCCGAGTGGCTCGAGGGCGACCACGACCTGCACGCGCAGCACCCGGAGCGGGTCGCCGACGTGCTGCTCACCCTGGCCGGGCGCCCCGCATGAGCCCGCCCCGCCTCCTGGCCATCATGGGTTCGGGGGAGACCGCCCCGACGATGATCAAGCCTCACCGCGAGGTCTTCGACCGCCTCGGCCTCGCCGCGCCGAGGGCGGTGGTGCTCGACACCCCGGTCGGCTTCCAGGAGAACGCCGGCGAGGTCACCGAGAAGGCGGTGCAGTACTTCGCCGACAGCGTCGGCCGCCGGGTCGACGTGGCCACGCTGCGGGATGTGAACGGCGCCAGCGCGTTCGAGGTGGAGTCGATGCTCAGCGCGGTGCGCGAGGCCGACTGGGTCTTCACCGGGCCGGGCAGCCCCACCTACGCCCTGCGGCAGTGGCGCCAGATGCCGGCCTTCCGCCGGAGCCTGGCCGACAAGCTGGCCGAGGGCGGCGCGGTGGTGTTCTCCAGCGCGGCGGCGCTCACGCTCGGCGTGAAGACCGTGCCGGTGTACGAGATCTACAAGGTCGGCGCCGAGCCGTTCTGGCTGGACGGCCTCGACCTGCTGGCCGAGATCGGCCTGTCGGCGGCGCTGATCCCGCACTACGACAACGCCGAGGGCGGCCATCACGACACGAGGTTCTGCTACCTCGGCGAACGCCGGTTGGCCATGCTCGAACGCGAGCTCGACGCCGACACGTTCGTGCTCGGCGTCGACGAGCACACGGTGGTGCTCTTCGACCTCGACGCCGGGTCGGCCCACGTGGCCGGCCGGGGCGTGCTCACCGTGCGCAAGGACGGCGTGAGCCGCCAGATCCCCGCCGGGGGCGAGACCCCCATCGAGGCGCTGGCCGCCATGGCGGCGGGCCGCCACCAGCACCACGCCACGGCGGCGGCGCACGCCGCCTCGCCGACGACCGCCGCATCGCCGGCCACGCTGAACAACCCGCTGCTCGAGGCGGTGGCCGCGCAAGAGGCAGCCTTCGACCACGCGCTCGCCGCCCGCGACGTGGCCGGCGCGGTGACCGCCATCCTCGAGCTCGAGGCGGCGATGGCGGCCTGGGCGACCGACACCAACACCGGGCCCGAGCGGGACCGCTCCCGGGCGGCGCTGCGCTCGATGATCGTGCGGCTCGGTGAGCTGGCCGAGACCGGCGCGAAGGACCCGGCAGAGGCGCTGGCGCCCTTCGTCGACACGCTGCTCGAGCTGCGCCGCGCGGCGCGGGCCGACAAGCGCTTCGCCGACGCCGACCTGGTGCGGGACCGTCTCGTCGCCGCCGGCGTGGAGGTGCGTGACGCCCCCGAGGGCACCACCTGGCAGCTGCGGACCTGAGCGGGCGCCGTTAGATGGCCGCTAGATGCGAGCGAACTGCTCGCCGGTGGGCTCCGCTCAACAGAACCACGGCTCGGTGAGCTGCGCCACGGAGGACGCCGGCGTCAGCTCGTCGCGCGCCGCAGGCGCCTGATCGAGCGGGGCGCCGAACAGCTCGGCGAGGTCCCGGAACACCTGCCGGCGGGGCGCGCCCGCGTCGACGGCCGCGCCGACGAGGGTGGTGGCGGCGCGGTGCAGCTCGTCGATCCCCGGGTCGCCATGGCGCCACGGGAAGCCGAGCAGCTCCTCGTCGAAGCAGCCGACCTCTGCCACCTCCGCGGCCGGCCCGGCCAGGACCGAGCCGGCGGGCAGCAGCAGGCGCACGGTGTACTGCACGGGCGCGACGTGCTCGACGAGGTCGAGCTCGGCCACGAGCCGGACGAGGGCGGCCAGGCTCAGCGCGGTGGTCCACGGCGAGAACGGCATGAACGTGGGGTTGAGGGTGAGGCCGGCGGCGGCGCAGGCCCGCGCCGCCTGGCGGAACTCGTCCATGGTGTGGCCCTTGTCCAGGAGGGCGAGCACCTGGTCGTCGGCCGATTCGGCGGCGGTGGTCACGATCAGCACGCCGAGGTCTCGCAGGTGGCCGAGGAGGTGCTCGTGGCGCACGAGGTGCTCCACTCTCACCGTCACGTCGAAGGTGAGGTCGGGGTGGGCGCGGTGGAGCGCCTCCAGCACGGCCAGGGCGTGGCGGGGCGCGTTGAGGAAGTCGGGGTCGCAGAGGCTCACGTGGCCGGCGCCCGCCTCCACCAGCTGCGCCACGTCGGCCGCCACCACCGCCGCCGGCACGAGGCGGATCCGCCCGTCGTAGAGCAGGGGCTCCGGGCAGTGGCGGCACCGGTGGCGGCATCCTCGGGACGCCTGCGCGGCGCCCACTAGGCGCTCGGCGCCCTCGACGCGGAGCTTGGCGTAACGATCGAGGCCCGGCGCGCCCCGCCGATCCGGCGCGGCGAGTGGGCGGCGCCGCCCCCGCGGCAGGCCCCCGTCGGCGGACCGGCGCCCGGCGCGCAGTTCGGCGAGTTCGGCCAGGCCGGCCTCGAACTCCGGTCCGAGCACCACCGCGTCGAAGCGGCGGCGCAGCAGCGCCCCGTTCAGCGGCGCGTAGAGCCCGAAGAAGCACAGCGCGATGCCGGGGCGCAGCTCGCGGGCTCGCTCCGCGGCGGCCACCGCCAGGCGGGCGGCGGTGTGCATCGGCAGGTGGAAGGCCACGAGGTCGACGCCACGCACCGCCTCGGGCGTGAGCGGGTCGAGCGACAGGTCGAGCTGGTCCACCTCGGCGCCGGCGCCGCGCAGCGCGGCCACCGCCGAGGCGACGGCGAAGGACTGTCGCCCGAGCTCGAAGGCCGCCACCACCAGCGCACGCACGAGCGGCGAGGCTAGCGGCGCCGGCGTGGGTCGGCGCCCGCTGCGCCGGCGCTCAGCTCCTGGCCGGTGAGACGAGTCGGGCCGCCGCCGGGCGGGTAGGTTGGGGGCGGACCAGTTTTCGGGCCCTGGTCGGGCGCGCGCTGCGGCCGCCCCGAATTCGCCCCCACCCGACCGTACGAGGAGCCGCACCAGCTATGTCCCTGCCCCGCCTGTCGGCGCGAGCCGAGCGGCGATGATCGCGCTGCTGGCTGCCGAGTCGGCCAAGGCCAACTTCGCCGACTTCGAGGTCCCCCTGTGGGCGTGGGGCGCCCTCATCGCGGTGATCACCGTGCTGCTCGTCGGCGACCTGCTGATCGTGCACCGCACCCCGCACGACATCTCGCTGAAGGAGGCGGGGGTCGAGTCGGCCGTGTGGATCGCGGTCGGCCTGTCGTTCACGTTCGTGTTCTGGATCTGGCATGGCGGCGGCGCCGCCGGCGAGTACCTGTCGGGCTACCTGATCGAGAAGAGCCTCTCGGTCGACAACGTGTTCGTGTGGGCGGTGATATTCGGCTACTTCGGCGTGCCGCCGAAGTACCAGTTCCGGGTGCTGTTCTGGGGCATCTTCGGCGCCCTCGTGCTGCGGGCCATCTTCATCTTCGCCGGCGTGGCGCTGCTCGAGGCCTTCGACTGGATCCTGTACGTGTTCGGCGCGTTCCTGCTGATCACGGCCATCCGGGTGGCTCGCCACAAGGAGGCGGAGGTCCATCCGGAGAACAACCCGGTGCTGCGCGTAGTTCGCAAGGTCGTGCCCTCGACGCCCGAGTACGACGGCCAGAAGCTGTTCACCCGGCGCAGCGGGCGCCTCCTGGCCACCCCGCTCTTCGCGGTCCTGATCCTCGTTGAGAGCACCGACGTGGTGTTCGCGGTCGACTCGATCCCGGCGATCCTCGCCGTGTCCCGCGTGCCGTTCGTGGTGTTCGCGTCCAACGCCTTCGCCATCCTCGGGCTGCGAGCGCTGTACTTCCTGCTGGCCGGCATGGCCGGCCGGTTCCGCTACCTCAACGTGGGCCTCGGCGTGATCCTCGCCTTTGTCGGCGTGAAGATGATGCTGGTCGAGGTGTATCACCTTCCCACCTGGCTCTCGCTCGGCATCATCGCGGTGGTCCTGACGGTCACGATCGTGGCCTCCCTGCGGGCCGAGCGCCGAGAGCCGCCGCCGCCTGACAGCCCCGACTCGTTGGCGGCCAAGGCGATCGACGCGGAGCCGACATGAGCGAGGGCCGCACCCTGCTCTTCGGCGACGACTCGTCGCCAGCCGCCGATCTCGCGTGGGCGTGGATCGAAGCCCAACGCTGGCCTGGTTGGCGGGTGGAGGTGGTCACGGCCGCCGATCCGCTCGGCCCCCCGCCCGACCCGGCGGCGGCCGAGCTCCACCCCTGGGAGCCCCCGTCGCCCCGTCGCCCCCGCCCGTCCGCAGCGCTCGAGCGGATCGATCACCTCACGGCGCGGCTCGACCCTCGCCTGGCGCTCTCCAGCCCGGCCGACCTGGTGGTGATCGGCCCCCGCGGCCCCGGCCTGTGGAAGAGCCTCCACCTGGGCAGCACCGCCGAGTGGCTGCTGGCCCATCCTCCCTCGCCGCTGGTGATCGCCCGCCGGGGCGAGCCGGTGCGCACGGTGCTCGCCGCGCACGACGGCTCGAGCCACTCCGAGGCCGCGCTCGCCGCGCTCGCCGCGCTGCCCTGGCTGGGCGACGCGGCCGTCTCGGTGGTGGTGGTCGACGACGGGCGGAGCGCGGTGGCCGACGCGGCCGCCGCCGCCCAGCGCCGCCTGCCCGGCGCGGAGCTGCTCACCCGGGCGGGCAAGCCGACGGCGGTGATCGAGGGCCTGCTCGAGGAGCGCCGGCCCGATCTCGTGGCTCTCGGCACTCGCGGGCTCACCGGTATTCGCCGGCTGCGGGTGGGCTCCACCGCCGCCGCGGTCGCCCGCGCTGCTCCCTGCTCGGTGCTGGTGGCCTGCGCCGAGGGCTAGCGCTCCGGCTTGCGGGCCGAGAACGCCGCGATCGGATAGGTGAACCGAAGCCGACCCTGCTCGACTCGCGCGGCCACGCCCAGGCGGTGGCCCCCGAGCGAGTCGTGAAAGGCGCGGCGCACCGCGTCGGGGTCGGGCGAGAACGAGCGGGCCAGCAGGGTCTCGAGGTCGGCGTCGAGCCGGTAGCCGCCTTCGCGCTCGGGGGCCAGCCCGGCGGCGGCGAGCAGCTCGCGCTGCTCCCGCCGGGTGAGGTTGCGCACGTGCGAGGGGTCTCGCCGCACCTCGGCGGCGTCGTACGCAGCCGCAGCAGCTGGGTCCGGGTCGGCGGCCATGTCGACCACCACCACGCGCCCTCCCGGGCGGCAGATCCGCACGAGCTCACCCAGCGCGGCGGCCGGGTCCAGCGCGTGGTGCAGCGTGTAGCGCGACACCACCACCGAGCATGCGCCGTCGCCGAAGGGGAGCTCCAGCATCGAGCCGAGCACGAACGCGCAGCGCTGCGAGCGGCCGAGCTCGCCGGCGCGGGCCGCGGCCAGCTCGAGCATCGCCGCGGTGAGGTCGACCCCGATCACCCGCCCGGCCGTCGCCGCGAGGTGGGCGGCCACCACCCCCGGGCCGCAGGCCACGTCGGCCACCACGTCGGCCGGGCCCGCCCCGGCCAGATCCGCCAGCAGCTCCAACGCCGCATGGTCGGTGATCGTGGGCGACGCGGCGAAGCCCTCGGCCTGGAGGGTGAACTGCTCCACGATGCGCCGGTCGTGCCCCACGGCCCGCTCCATCGCCGCACTGTAGGCAGCCCCGGCCGCCTGCGCAGCGGTAGCGTGCGCGCGTGAGCCAGCCCGACGTGTACGAGGTCTACGCGGTGAAGTACGGCGAGCGCGACGCCCGCCGTCGCGACCACTTCATCGGCGGCGACCGCCACGACGGCCCGATGCCGATGGACTACTTCGTGTGGGCGGCGGTCGGCCGGGAGCGCACCTGGGTGGTCGACACCGGCTTCGAGCGCGGCGACGGCGAGCGGCGGGGCCGCACCTGGCTGCGCTCCGCCGCCGACGGGTTGGCCGCGGTCGGCGTCGACGCGGCGCAGGTGAGCGACGTGATCCTCACCCACCTCCATTACGACCACGTGGGGGGCTTCGCCGAGTTCCCGAACGCCCGCTTCCACCTGCAGGACCGCGAGATGGCCTTCGCCACCGGGCGGAGCATGACCCGCCGGGCCCTGCGGCACGCGTTCACGCCCGAGCAGGTGGCCGGGCTCGTGCTCGAGGTGTTCCGGGACCGGGTGGTGTTCCACGACGGCGACGACGAGGCGGCGCCCGGCCTGTCGCTCCACCTGATCGGGGGGCACACCGCCGGGCTCCAATCGGTGCGGGTGCGCACCCGGCTGGGCTGGCTGGTGCTGGCCTCCGACGCCGCCCACTACTACGAGAACCTCCAGGCCGGCCGGCCCTTCCCCACGGTGGTCGACGTGGCGGCCATGCTCGAGGGCCACGACCGGCTCCGCCGCCTGGCCGACCGCGAGGAGCTGGTGGTGCCGGGCCACGACCCGCTCGTGCTGCGCCGCTACCCCCCGGCCGGGCCCGGCCTCGAGGGCATCGCCGCCCGGCTCGACGCCGAACCCGCCGGCTGATCAGGACGAGGCGCCGGCGCCGCCCCCGCGGCGTGGGCTACGGTGCACGCAGGTCCCGGTGTGACGCCTGACACAGGTAACGGGGGGCCGCATGACCGCACACCGGACGGCACGACGAGCTGCGCTCGGACTTCTCCTCGGGATGGTGGCCCTCGCCTGCGGCAGCGACGGCGAGGGCGACGAGGCGGCGTCGCCCACCACCGCCGCTGCGGCGCCGGCCACCTCGGCGGCGGGCGCCACCAGCAACAGCTTCGGGCCGAGCAAGGACAACCCGAAGATCATCCTCGGGCCCGAGGGCTACAAGATCGACACGTCGAAGTGCCCGTCGGGCTGGAAGGACACCGACGGGGTGACCGACACGGAGATCAAGCTGGCCCACACGTTCGTGTTCTCGGGGAACCTGGCGGCCAACGGCGGGATCTCCCTGGCGATGAAGGCGTATCTCGAGCACATCAATGCCACCGAGGGTGGGATCAACGGCAAGAAGTTCAGCTTCACGGCGAAGGACGACGGCTACGAGCCGGCCCGCATGAAGGCGAACACCGACGAGCTGCTCGAGACCGTGAAGCCGGTGGCGATGCCGGCCATGGCGGGAACGCCTGGCAACCTGGCCACCTACGACAAGCTCAACGAGCAGTGCATGCCCGACATCCTGATCGGCTCGGGCCATCCGGCCTTCGCCGATCCGGTGAATCACCCCTGGGTGACCAACAGCTATCTGCTGTATCCGCCGGAGGGGGCGATCCTGGCCGAGTACATCGCCAAGACGTTCGGCACGGGCACGACGGTGGGCGCCATCGTGCTCAACAACGACTTCGGCCTGTCCTACAAGACGGCCTTCGAGAAGAAGGCCAAGGAGGTCGGGATCAGCCTGGTGAAGGCCGAGCTCTTCGACGGCGCAGCGGCCACGGTGACCAACGAGGTGACCACGGTGGCCTCGGCCAACGCCGACGTGTACGTGATCATGTCGGCCGGGGCCACCTGCACCCAGGGCATCAACGCGCTGGCCACCAGCTCGTGGAAGCCCAAGGGCAAGGTGATCACCGCCACGTGCACCGGCAACTTCCTCACCGCCGCCGGCGCCGCGGCCGGCGACTACGTGGGCGCCTCGTACCGCAAGGACACGAGCGACGGCGCCACCTACGCCAACGATCCCGACGCGCAAAAGGCGCGCGACGTGCTGAAGAAGGCCGGGCTCGACGAGAACGAGTACAACAACAACCTCGGCATCTGGTGGACGCTGCCGCTCGTGCAGATCATGAAGAACGCGGCGGCCATGCCGGGCGGGGTCACCAGGACGAACATCATGCTGGCGTCGTATTCGCTGAAGTTCGACCATCCGCTGAACTTGGGGACCGGCGCGAACCGGATCAAGTTCGAGATGAACGGCTTGAAGGACGTGGCCTACACCGAGGGGGCGCAGATGCAGCGCTGGACGCTCGGCGGCGACGGCAAGGGGCGCTGGGTGCAGTTCGGCGACGTGATCGAGCAGAACGGGACCACCACCAACTGCTCGTGGGACGGCAAGACCTGCAAGTGAAGCCAGCCCTCTCCTGAGCTGAGCCGAGCCGGGCAGGCCGGGGCGCCATGGCGGCGGTGCCCCGGCCCGCCGCCGCGCTACAGTGCCGACGGGCCCGGTGTGACGGTTGACACAACAGCGCGGACTGGGGGATTCGATGGGGGTACGGCGAGGAGTGCGGGCCGGCGCATTGTGCACGGTCCTGGGACTGACCGTGCTGGCATGCGGCAGCGACGGCGACGGGGACGCCGCCGCGCCGACGACGGCCGGCGGGGGGGCGGCCACCTCGGCGGCGGGCGCCACCAGCGCCAGCTTCGGGCCGAGCAAGGACAACCCGAAGATCATCCTCGGGCCCGAGGGCTACAAGATCGACACGTCGAAGTGCCCGGCGGGCTGGAAGGACACCGAGGGCGTCACCGACGCCGAGATCAAGCTGGCCCACACGTTCGTGTTCTCGGGGAACCTGGCGGCCAACGGCGGGATCTCGCTCGGCATCAAGGCCTATCTCGAGCACGTCAACGCCACCGAGGGCGGGATCAAGGGCAAGAAGTTCAGCTTCACGGCGAAGGACGACGGCTACGAGCCGGCCCGCATGAAGTCGAACACCGACGAGCTGCTCGAAACGGTGAGGCCGGTGGCGATGCCGGCTATGGCGGGAACGCCGGGGAACCTGGCCACCTACGACAAGTTGAACGAGCAGTGCATGCCCGACCTCCTGGTCGGTTCGGGCCATCCGGCCTTCGCCGATCCGATCAACCATCCCTGGGTGACCAACAGCTATCTGCTGTATCCGCCGGAGGGGGCGATCCTGGCGGAGTACATCGCCAAGACGTTCGGCAAGGGCACCACGGTGGGCGCCATCGTGCTGAACAACGACTTCGGCGCCGCGTACCGGTCCGGCTTCGAGAAGAAGGCCAAGGAGGTGGGGATCAGCCTCGTGAAGGCCGAGCTGTTCGACGCAACGGCGGCGACGGTCACGAACGAGCTGACCACGGTGGCGTCGGCCAACGCCGACGTCTACGTGATCATGTCCGCCGGGGCCACCTGCACCCAGGGCATCAACGCCCTGGCCACCAGCTCGTGGAAGCCCAAGGGCAAGGTCATCACCTCCACCTGCACCGGCAACTTCCTCACTGCGGCGGGCGCCGCGGCGGGGGACTTCGTGGGCTCGTATTGGCGCAAGGACACGAGCGACGGACCCACCTACGCCAACGACCCGGACGCCCTGAAGGCGCGTGACATCCTGAAGAAGGCCGGGCTCGACGAGAACGAGTTCAACAACAATTACGGCATCTGGTGGGCGATGCCGCTGGTGCAGATCATGAAGAACGCGGCCGAGCTCCCCGGCGGGGTCACGAAGACCAACATCATGCTGGCGTCGTATTCGCTGAAGTTCGACCATCCGCTGAACTTGGGGACCGGCGCGAACCGGATCAAGTTCGAGATGAACGGCTTGAAGGACGTGGCCTACACCGAGGGGGCG
>JBJXGF010000099.1:0-13389 GCA_046153015.1 Acidimicrobiales bacterium
CGCCCCCCTCGCCCAGGCCGGAGACGTGGCCCAGCGGATCGCCGCCGGAAACCTCGCCGCCCGGGCCGACGAAGCGCAGGCCGCCGCGGGCGGCGCCGAGATCGAGTCGCTCACCCGGTCGCTCAACGCCATGGCCGACTCGCTCGAACGCTCCCGGGGCCTCGAGCAGCAGTTCCTGCTGTCGATCTCGCACGACCTGCGCACGCCGCTCACCTCGATCCGCGGCTACGCCGAGGCCATCCTCGACGGCGCGCTCGACGAGCCCCAGCACGGCGCGCGGGTGATCCGCTCCGAGGCGGCCCGGCTGGAGCGCCTGGTGGCCGACTTGTTGGAGCTGGCCCGGCTCGAGGCCCGCCAGTTCGGCCTGTCGCCCGCCCCGCTCGACCTCGCCCGCCTGGCCGCCGACGGCGCGGCGGGGTTCGCGCCGGCGGCCGAGGCGGCCGGGCGGCGGATCACGGTGCGGGCCGAGCCCACGTGGGTGCTGGCCGACCGGGACCGCCTCGCCCAGGTGATCGCCAACCTGGTGGAGAACGCCCTGCGGTTCGCCGCGTCGCAGGTGGAGGTGCGAGCCGGGCCCGGCCCCGACGGGATGGGCTGGCTGCAGGTGGCCGACGACGGGCCGGGCATCGCCGCCGAGGACCTCCCCCACGTGTTCGAGCGGCTGTACGTGGCGAGGAGCCGACCGCGGCGCAAAGAGTCCGGGTCCGGCCTCGGCCTGGCCATCGTCCGTGAGCTGGTGGCCGCCATGGGCGGGGTCGTGCACGCGGAGGCCCCGCCGGGCGGGGGCGCCCGCCTCGTGGTGCGCCTGCCGGCGGTCCCGACCCCGCCGACGGCGGGCGGGTCAGGCGGCTGAGACCGGCAGCGTGACGATGCGGGCGGGGGTCGAGCCGCCCGCCCAGCGCAGCACCGCGTCGGCCGGGGGCGTGATCGAGCGGTGGGCGTAGGCCAGGCCGACGCCGCAGTCGTGCTCGGGCAGCCGGCCGAGGGAGCTGAGCCGGGTGGGGGCGCCGCCGCCGACCGGTTCGAGCTCGGCGTCGGCCGGCGGGTCGGGCGCCTCGAGGCCGAGCTCGGGCAGCAGCACGCCCCGCAGCCGCCGGGGGGTGTTGGCGCCCCGGCTGTCGATGCGGGCCACCAGCTCCTGGCCCGTGTAACAGCCCTTGGTCCAGCTCACCGACGCCTCCACGATGCCGGCCTCGGCCGGGATCAGCCCCTCGGTGAGCTCCCGGCCCCAGGCGGGCTCGCCGTTGGCGATGCGCAGCCAGTCGTACGCGGCCGGGGAGCAGCTCGGCACGCCGGCGGGCGCGGCGGCGTCGGGGCCGAGCAGGTCGACGCCGGGCACGAGCGGCCAGCCGGCGTCGGCGCGGACCACGGCCCGGGCGTCGGCCGCGGCGGCCGGCGCCAGCGGCCCCCGCAGGGCCACGGCCCGCCAGCCGTCGAGCCGGGTGAGCTCGCACTTGGTGCGGAGCTTGAAGCGATGCAGGCGGGCCAGCATCGGCTCGGCGGCCCCGGCCTCGACGTCGAGCACGAAGCGGTCGGCGGCCAGTCGGGAGACGCGCAGCCACGCCACCAGCCGGCCCTCGGGCGAGAGCAGCAGCGAGCGGGCCGAGCCGCCTTCGGCGAGGGCGGCGACGTCCTGGCTGAGCTGACCCTGGAGGAAGGCCTCGGCATCGGGCCCGGCGGCGAGCACGAACTCTCGGCCGAGCTCCACCGCCCCGACGGCTTCGCGCAGCGCCCGGTGCGAGTCGAGCAGGCCGGCCACGGCTACAGGTAGAGCCCGGGGCTGGTCTCGTCGAGCCGCTCGGCGGCCACCGCGTGAATGTCTCGCTCGCGCAGGATGATGTAGTCCTCCCCCCGCACGTCGACCTCGTAACGGTCCTCCGGGTTGAACAGCACGCGGTCGCCGACCTCCATGGCCCGCACGTTGGCCCCTTTGGCCACCACCCTGGCCCAGCCCAGGCGCTTGCCGACGTTGGCGGTGGCCGGGATGAGGATGCCGCCGGCGGACTTGCGCTCCCCGTGGTCGTTGTCGAGCTTCACCAGGATGCGGTCGTTCAGCATCTTGATCGGCAGCTTCTCTCGGGAGGCGACCTTCGCGCTGCGCCGGGAGTGCCCGCCGGCCGCCGGAACCTCGGCTGAGCTCGGAGCGGGCGCCGCGGCGGGCGTGTCGGTGGTGCTCACCCCCTGAACGGTAGCCGCTTCGGGCTAACCTGCCCGGCCATGCCGGCCGAGCTCACCCTCCGCACCGCCGACGCGATCAGCCTCGAGGCGCAGTGGAACGCGCCCGACGGCGAGGCCCGGGCGGTGGCGGTGCTGTGCCACCCGCACCCCCTCTACGGAGGGTCGATGCACGCCGGGGTGATCGACGAGCTGTTCTGGGCGCTGCCCGCGCAGGGCGTGGCCGCGCTGCGGTTCAACTTCCGCGGGGTCGAGGGCTCCGGCGGCGAGCACGGCAAGGGCGTGGCCGAACGCCAGGACGTGGCCGCGGCGGTGGCCGAGGCGGCGCAGCGCGCACAGGGCGCGCCCGTGTTCGTGGCCGCGTGGTCCTTCGGGGCCGACGTGTCGCTGTGCACGCCGCTGGCCGAGCTGGCCGGCTGGTTCCTGATCGCCCCGCCCCTGTCGGTGCAGCCGCTGGCCGAGATGGCCGAGATCGCCGCCGACCCGCGGCCCAAGCGCCTCGCCCAGCCCGAGCACGACCAGTTCAACCCCCCGCCCAAGGCGGCGGCCGCCACCGCCGGCTGGACGAACACCGAGGTCGCCCCCGTGCCCGGCGCCGACCACTTCCTCATGGGCCACGGCTCGGAGGTGATCCGCCTCGCGGTGGACTTCGCCGGCCGCCTCAGCTGACCGGGCGGACCGTGATCCCGGCGGCGGCCATCGCCTCTTTCGCCTCGCGGATCGTGCGCTCGCCGAAGTGGAAGATCGACGCGGCCAGCACGGCGTCGGCGCGGCCCTCGAGCACCCCTTGCGCGAGATGGGCGAGCTCGCCGACCCCGCCGCTGGCGATCACCGGGATCCTGGTGGCATCGGCCACCGCGCGGGTGAGGGCCACGTCGAAGCCGTCCCGGGTGCCGTCGCGATCCATCGAGGTGAGCAGGATCTCGCCCGCTCCCAGCGCCTCCACGCGCCTCGCCCACTCGACCGCGTCGATCCCGGTCGGCGTGCGCCCCCCGTGAGTGAACACCTCGAACGCAGCCGCATCATGGGTCGCCCTCGGGGCGGCCGCGTCATGGGACGCCCTCCGGGCGTCTATCGCCACCACCACGCACTGAGCGCCGAACTCCTCGGCGAGCTCGGTCACGAGGCCCGGGCGGGCCACCGCGGCGGTGTTGACCGACACCTTGTCGGCCCCGGCGCGCAGCAGGGCCCGGGCGTCCTCGACGGCGCGGATGCCGCCGCCCACCGTGAAGGGGATGAACACCTCCTCGGCCACCCGGGCGGCCACCTCGACCATCGTGCTCCTCGCGTCGGACGACGCGGTGATGTCGAGGAACACCAGCTCGTCGGCGCCCTCGGCGTCGTAGCGGGCGGCCAGCTCCACCGGGTCGCCGGCGTCGCGCAGCCCGACGAAGTTGATGCCTTTGACCACGCGTCCGGCGTCGACGTCGAGGCACGGGATCACGCGGGCGGTGCGCACGATGGCCCACGCTAGCGGCGGCGGCCGGGCCGGGGTCGGGCCCGCCGGGCGGCGGTTAAGTTTGGGCGGTGGTCGCGCCGATGGGGAGGCAGTGGAGATCCAGCGCCTGGTCGTCGAAGACGGCAACAACTCACTCGCCGTCGATTTCCACCCCCGGTTGACCGTTCTCGTCGACGAGAACCCGGTCATCCGCTCGGGGGTGATCGCCGAGCTCATCGACGCGCTGGGCCCGGCCCGGCCCGGCGTCCACGTGGAGCTGACCGACTCCGAGAGCCGCCGCCTGGCCGTGTTCCGCCCGAGCGGCGGGCGCCACCGGGTGGTCGACATCGAGCGTTCGGAGGATCTGAGCGCGCTGTACCTGGCGCCCGGTGACCGGGTCGACATCCTGGGCCGGGCCGGCCTCGACCCCGCGGCGTGGGCTCGGCTCGGCCACATCGGCGCCAACCATCTCGACCGGGGCCTCGACACCGGCACCGACAACCACCGCTGGGCCCGCACGCTGGCCGCGGTCGACCAGGACGAGTTCTGGGCGGCGGCGGATCGGCTGTCGAAGGCCCACGACCGCCTGGCCTCGGCCCAGGAGGCGGCCGGCGGGGCCGACGCCGCGGCCGGGGCCGCGTTCGAGTCGGCGGCGGCGGCTCACGAACGCACGCTCGCCGCCCGCTCCGTGCACGCCAAGATCCTCAAGCTCGGCCTCGGCGTGGCGCTGGCCAGCGGGGCCGCGGGCGGCGGCGCCTGGTTCGTCGACCCCTGGACGGGCAAGGGCCTGTTGGGCCTGGCCGCGGTGGCGCTGGTGGTGACGTTGCTCCACGGCCGCCACGCGGCCCGAGCGGCGAAGGCCGAACGCGCCGTGCTGGCCGCCGTGGGCCAGCACGACTACGAGATCTACGCCAGCCTGTCGGGCCGCCTGGCCGACGCCGGCGCACGGGGCGAGCTGCTGGCCGTCGCGGCCGAGGTCGACGAGGCCGACGCCCGCTGGCGAGCGGTGGCCGGCGACATCCCCGCCGAATGGGCGCAGTCCAACCGCGACCCGATCGAACGGCTGGCGGCCCGCCGCGCCGACGGGGCGGGCCGGCGCGAGCTCGAGGGGCTGGAGGAGCTCGAGGGCACGCTGGGCGAGACCGCACGCCTGCTGATCGACCGGCTGGTGGTGCTGCGCACCCAGGGCATCACCCGGGAACGCCTGCCGCTGGTGCTCGACGAGCCGTTCTCGGGCATGACCGCCGCCGAGCGGGCCAAGATGCTCGAGGTGGTGAGCCGGCTGGCCATGGGCCACCAGGTGATCCTCGCCACCGGTGACCGGGCCATCGCCGAATGGGCGTCCCGCCTCGGCGAGGACGCCGGCGCCATCGCCCGGGTCCAGTTCAACGTGCCCGCCGCCAGCGCGTAGCTACCGCTGGCCGGGGCCGTACAGGTACCGGTCGAGGGCCGGCCGGCGCCGCGACGCGCCGGGCTCGTCGAAGGCCAGCACCAGGTTCACGCGCTCGTGGTCGCCGCGCACCCGCCGGACGCTGTGCAGCGTGCGGTCCCCGCGCAGCGCCACGAGGGCCCCGGGGGCGGGGGCGATCACCTGGCGGCGGCCGAGCGTCACCCGAGCGGCGCGGGTCACGGCGAGACGGTCGAGCGCCGCCTGGGCGCCGGCGGGCCGCCCGCCGGGGAGCCACGCCCGGTAACCGGGGTACAGCTCGGTCTCGCCGCCCTCCACCACGTTGAGGTAGACGATGGCGGTCGCCCGGTTGCGGTCGTAGTGCCACCGGTATTCCCCGCCCGGCGGCGTGATGTTCACGTTGCAGGCGGCGCGGGCGTCGTCGAGCGGCGCCAGCGGCGCCCCCCACACCGCTTCGAGCTCGGCCCGCACGCGGGCCACGAGGGCCCCGGCGCCGGGCACCGCCGCCGCGAAGGCCTCGCCGTCGATCACCCGGTAGTGCAGGTCGCGGCCCGGGCCCGAGCGGTGGATGAGCGGGAGCGGGTGCTCGGCGCGCCAGCGGGCCACACCGTCGAGCACGGCCGCGCAGGCGGCGGCGTCGAGGAACCCCGGGCGCACCACGACGCACACCTCTCCGCGGCGCCGAGCCCGCGGGGGCGAGGAGGCCCTACCCATCGTCGCCCACCCGGCGCGACCCGCTCGCCGCTGCGGCCAGCACCTCGTCGAGCACCGAGTCGACCTGGGCGTCGAACACGGCCCAGTCGTGGCGGCGGCGGGCGGCGGCCCACAGCGCCTCCTGGCGACGGCGGCGCTCCGCCGGGGTCCAGCGCAGCACGGCGGCGATGGCGGCCCGGTGCTGGTCGGGCCGGCGCGGCTCGACGAGCACGCAGTGGCGCAGCACCTCGTCGTCGACGCCGCACGCCGCGGTGGTGATCGGGATGCAGCCGGCGAAGATCGTCTCGAGGAGCGTGCCCATCTGGCCCTCGACCCAGGTGGGCACGTAGGCGAAGGCGCAGGAACGCAGCAGGTCGCGGTACTGCGGGCTGGCCGAGTCGACCCAGCCGTGGACGACCACGCTCGGGGCGTCGGCCTCGGCCAGCAGCTTGTCGTAGGGCGGGTCGAGCCGGCCGACCACGTGGCAGCGGGCCCGCTCGGGCGGGATCCCCCGCCACGTCGCGATCAGGTCGAGGAAGCCCTTGCGCAACCCGCAGGTCGACGCGGCGTAGACGAACTCGGTCGGGCGGGGCGCCGGCCGCCCCGCCGGCGGCGACCAGCGGGCGGGGTCGAGCGAGTAGTTGAACAGGTGCACCTTGCGCCGCCAACGGGCCGGGAACGAGGCCCGCGTGGCGGCGTTGCCGCACAGCAGCACCGCGTCGGCAAGGGCGAGCGTCGCCTCGTGGTCGAACTCGGCCGGCGGGAGGTCCCAGTCGGGCATCGGCACGCCGGCGGCGGCGGCCGCCTCGGCGAGCTCGCGGCGCGCCGTCGTCGGATCCGACAGCACGTAGACCGCGGCCGAGCGGCGGAACCGGTTGGCCCGCACCATCGGCGCGAACGCCCAGAAGTGGCCCACGAACAGGTCCGCCTCCAAGCCGCGGGGCCGTTCGGCGTGGTCGAGGTAGGAGACCGGTCCCCGCCGGGCCAGCAGCCGGTGCAGGTTGGCGGCGATCAGGCCCGTCGAGTGGTTCTCGCCCCACGCCCGGCCGCCGGGGTCGAACCAGTCCCGCCAGTAGGAGAGCACCGAGGCGGTCATCGCGCCGCACCGGCCAGCCTGCGCTCGAGCTGCACCATGGAGGCCTCCGCTTCCGTCCCGAGCCCCCCGCCCCGGGACGGCGCGTCAGGTTCCCGCTCGCCGGCAGGGCGAAACGGGCGAAACGGGCGAAACCGGGCGGCTTACGGGTGCTGGCGGCCGGCGGCGACGGCCAGCGCGGCGGCGAGGTCGAGGCGGCCCTCGTACAGGGCGCGCCCGACGATGGCGCCGGCCAGGCGGCGCCCACCGGCGCGCAGCTCGGCCAGGGCGCGCACGTGCTCGAGCTCACCCACCCCGCCGGAGGCGATCACGTCGAGCTCGGTCGCCTCGAGCACGAGGGCCAGACCCTCGAGATCGGGGCCCTCGAACGTGCCGTCCCGGGCGATCTGGGTGACGATCACGGCGGCCACGCCGGCGTCGGCGAGCTCCTCCACCGCCTCGACGACGTCGCGGCCCGAGCCCTGCGTCCAGCCCCGCACGGCCACCTCCCGACCCCGCACGTCGAGCCCAACCGCCACCGGGCGGCGGGCGGCGAGGCGGCGCACCAGGCCGGGCTGCTCGAGCGCCGCGGTGCCGATCACCACCCTCGCCACGCCGGCCTCGAAGAGCGCCTCGGCCGCGGCCTCGGAGCGCACGCCGCCGCCGGTCTGCACCGGGGTGTCGACCGCGGCGGCAATGGCGCCTACCACCGCCCGGTTCACGGGCGAGCCGGTGCGGGCCGCGTCGAGGTCGACCACGTGGATCCAGGGCGCGCCGGCGCCGGCGAAGGCCCGGGCCTGCTCCGCCGGGTCCACGTCGTAGCTCGTCTCGCGGCCGTAATCTCCCTGGTAGAGGCGCACGCAGCGGCCGCCCCTCAGGTCGATGGCCGGGTACAGGTCGAGGCTCACGATGTTGCCCGCTCTCCGCCGCTCGGGCGGTTCGCTGCGCTCACAGTCTTCCCCGCTCTCCGCCGCTCGGGCGGTTCGCTGCGCTCACAGCCCGGCGAGAAAGTTGCGCAGCAGCTGCAGCCCGTTCGCCGCCGACTTCTCGGGATGGAACTGCGTGGCCCACAGCCGCCCCCGGGCGACGGCCGCGGTGACCGGGCCGCCGTAGTCGCAGGTGGCCACCGTGTTCTCGGCGTCGACCGGGGCGTAGGAGTGCACGAAGTACACCCAGCGCGGCACGCTCATGCCGGCCAGCATCGCGTGCGCCGGCCGGCCCGGCGCCGGGTCGAGCACGTTCCATTGCATCTGCGGGCGCTTCACGCCCTCGGGGAGCAGCTCCACGCGGCCGGCCAACGCGCCGAGGCCGGCGACCCCGGGCGCTTCGTCGGAGCCCTCGTAGAGCATCTGCATGCCGATGCAGATGCCGAGGAAGGGTCGGCCGGCCTCGATCGCGTCGAGCGCCACCTTGTCGAGCCGAGCGGCCCGCAGCGCCTCCATGCACCGCCCGAACGCGCCGACGCCGGGCAGCACCACGCCCGCCGCCTCGGCCACGAGCCCCGGGTCGTCGGTCAAGCGGGCGTCGGCGCCCACCTTGCGCAGCGCCTTCTGGGCCGAGCCGAGGTTGCCGATGCCGTAGTCCAGCACCGCCACGAGCGGCGCCTCGCGCTCTCCGCCGCCGCTCACAGGGTCCCCTTCGTGGAGGGCACGCCGCCCCCGTCGACCCGCACGGCGTCGCGCAGGGCGCGGGCGGCGGCCTTGAAGCTGGCCTCGATGATGTGGTGCGTGTTGCGGCCCCGCACCAGCGTGAGATGCAGGGTGAGTCCCGCCGAGGTGCTGAACGCCCGCCAGAACTCCTCGGCGAGCTGCGCGTCGAACGGGGGCTCCCCCAGGATCGGCCCGCCGGGCGGGTCGATCTCGTAGTGCAGGTAGGGCCGGCCCGAGAGATCGACCACCGCCTCGACCAGCGCCTCGTCGAGCGGCACCCGGATGCTGGCGAAGCGGCGTACGCCCGCCTTGTCGCCGAGGGCCTCGGCGAAGGCCGCGCCGAGCAGGATGCCGGTGTCCTCCACCGTGTGGTGGGCGTCGACGGCGAGGTCGCCCACCGCCTTGACCGTCAGGTCGAACCCGCCGTGGCGGGCGAGCTGGTCGAGCATGTGGTCGAAGAACGCCAGCCCGGTCGCGCATGCTGCGTCGCCGGCGCCGCCGCCGTCGAGGCCGACCCGCACCTCGATCGAGGTTTCCTTGGTGGTGCGGCGCCGGGCCGCCACGCGCTCGCTCACGAGAGGATCTCCTTCATGGCGGCCACGAACGCGTCGTTCTCCGCCGGCGTGCCGATCGTGACCCGCAAGCAGCCTTCGAGCCGCGGCCACGACGCCCAGTTTCGCACGAGGATCGAACGCGCCAGCAGCGCGTTCCACACCTCCTCGCCGATCAGCTCCCCGGCCCGGGAGAACGGCCGGAACAGGATGAAGTTGGCGCCGGAGGGCCACTGCTGCACCGACAGCTCGGCCAGCGCCGCGGCCACCCGGCCCCGCTCCTCCACCAGCGCCGCCACCCGGGCGATCATGGCGGCCGTGTAGTCGAGGGCGAGGCGCCCGGCGAGCTGGGTCACCACGTCGAGGTGGTAGGGCAGCACGACCTTCTCGAGCTGCTCCACCAGCCAGGCCGGGCCCACGAGGTAGCCGAGGCGGGCGGCGGCCATCGACCACGTCTTGGAGTAGGTGCGGGCCACGGCCAGGGGGGCGTCGTCCCGCACGAGCGACAGCGCCGAGTGGGGGGCGAACTGGCCGTACGCCTCGTCGACGAGCAGCAGCCCCTCCACCTCGGCGGCCAGCCCGAGCACCTCGGCGACGGCGTCGGGAGGGTCGACGATGCCGGTCGGGTTGTTGGGCGAGCAGAGGTAGGTGAGGATCGGCCGGGCGGTGCGCACCAGCCGGGCGGCCTCCCCGAGGTCGAGCGTGAAGTCCGCCGCCCGCTCGCCGGTGACCACCTCGGCGCCGGTGATCCGGGCGATGTGGCTGTGCAGCGCGTAGGTGGGCTCGAACACCGCCACCCGCCGGCCGGGGCCGGCGTACGCGAGGCAGAGGGTCTGGAGCACCTCGTTCGAGCCGTTGGCGGCGAAGACCTGCTCGGGGGCCACGCCGTGCTGCGCGGCGATGGCTTCGCGCAACGCGGTGTAGGCCCGGTCGGGGTAGCGGTGCCACTCGACCCGGGCCAGCTCGTCGGCCAGCGCGGCGCGGAACTCGGCGGGCGGCGGCTCGGGCGCCTCGTTGGTGTTGAGCCGCACCGCCACCTCCACCTGCGGCGAGTGGTAGCCCTCCAGCGCGGCGACCTCCTCCCGCACCGCCGGCCGCCGGGGCGCATCGGCGCCGCTCATCGCTGCGCCCTGCGCAGGAGCACCGACTGGGCGTGGGCGTCGAGGCCTTCGGCGGCGGCGAGGGCGGCCACGTGGGGGGCGGCCCGTTCGAAGCCGGCGGGGGTCACGGTGATCACGTGGAGCTGCTTCTGGAAGTCGTCGACGGTGAGCGCCGAGGAGAACCGGGCCGAGCCGAAGGTGGGCAGCACGTGGCTCGGGCCGGCCAGGTAGTCGCCGATCGAGGCGGGGGCGAGCGGCCCGCAGAACACGGCCCCGGCGTGGCGCACGAGCGGCACGAGCCGTTCCGGCGCCTCGGTCAGCAGCTCGAGGTGCTCGGGCGCGATCAGGTTCACCACCTCCATGGCCTGCTGCGGGTCGCGGCAGAGCGCGGTGTGCCCGCCCTCGGCCAACGTGGCCAGCACGTCGGCTCGGCGGGGCGCGTGCTCGAGGAGCCGGCCGAGCGCGGCGCCCACCGCCTCGGCCACCTCGGGCTCCCAGCACACGAGCCAGGCCAGCCCGTCGGGGCCATGTTCGGCCTGCACGATCAGGTCGATCGCCGCGTAGTCCGGCCGGGTGGTGCGGTCGGCCACCACCACCACCTCGCTCGGCCCGGCGAAGGCCGAGGGGATGCCGACCCGGCCGGCGACCTCCCGCTTGGCGATCGCCACGTAGGCGTTGCCGGGGCCGACGATCACGTCGACCCGTCGGATCGTTTCGGTGCCGTACGCCAGCGCGGCGATCGCTTGCGCGCCCCCGATCGGGTAGATCTCCTCCACGCCGGCCACCGCGGCGGCGGCCAGAGTGACCGCCGGCGGGCGCCCCGCCGGGTCGGCCGGGTCGGGCGGGCAGCACAGGGCGAGCTCGGCCACGCCGGCGGCGCGGGCGGGCAGGGCGGTCATCAGCACGGTCGAGGGGTACACGGCCCGCCCGCCGGGCACGTAGAGCCCGGCGCGGTCGACGGGCTGGCGGCGGCCGGCGATGCGGATGCCGGCCCGTTCGTGCACGTGCGCCGGCCGGCGCTGCGCCTCGTGGAACGCGGTGATCGACTCGGCCGCCTCGAACAGCGCCGCCCGCAGCGCCGGGTCGAGCGAGTCGAGCGCGGCCTGCGCCTCGCCGGGGGGAACGGCCAGCGCCCCGAGCCGCACGTGGTCGAAGCGCTCGGTGAGGCGGCGCAGCGCCGTGTCGCCCCCGGCCTCGACCTCGGCGAGGATGGCCTTGACCGCGGCGACCGGGCCCTCGCCGTCGACCTTGGGCCGGGGCAGGAGGCCCGCCAGCCCGTGGTCGACGGCGCGCAGGTCGAGCAGGCTCAGCACGTCCCCGAAGGTAGCGTGCCGCGCTCTACACTCGACGCGGTGGATCAGAGCCCGGCCTTCCAGGAGTACTGCGCCACCATCTTCGAGTTGGCCGAGGACGGCGTGTCGGTCATCCAGGCCCGCATCGCCGAGCGGCTCGCCGTGTCCCGTCCGGCGGTGTCGGAGATGGTGAAGCGGATGGAGGGCGAGCGCCTGGTGACCGTGAAGGGCGGCAAGGTGTCGCTCACCGTCCACGGCCGCGACCTGGCCGAGAAGGCCGTGCGCCGCCACCGCCTGGCCGAGCGCTTCCTCACCGACGTGCTCCACCTCACCTGGGCCGACGCCCACGGCGAAGCCGGCCGCTGGCAGCACGTCATCTCCGACAAGGTCGAGCTGGCCATGTTCGAGCTGCTGGGCGACCCGACCACCTGCCCGCACGGCAACCCGATCCCCGGCTCGAGCTACACCGCGCCCGAGACCCGCCCGCTCTCCGCCGTGGCGGTCAGCACCCGCTTCGTGGTGTCGCGCATCCTCGAGGAGCTGGAGTTCACGCCGGGGCTGCTGGAGTACCTCGAGCGGTCGCTGCTCACGCCGGGCCGGCGCGGGGTGGTCACCAGCGCGTCGCCCGACGGCACGCTCACGGTCGAGATCGACGGCCGCCACGCGGGGATCGGCGCGTTCGCCGCCGCCCGCATCCTCGTCTCCGCCGACGTGCCCGCCCTCGCCGGGGCGTGACCCCGTGGGCGACGAGGCGCAGCTCAGCTCCGTCTCCGCCTCGCTCGACGAGCTGGCTCGCCGCGTGAGCGGCGTGGCCGACGGCTACGCCGGCGACGAATCGACCGAGAGCCTCGCCGGGGAGCTCTACGAGGTCGAACGAGCGCTTCGCAGCGCGATCCGCCGGCTCGACCGCCTGGTGCGCGACCTGCGCTGAGGGCCCGAACCGTTCGGGCGCGGCGCCGACCGTGGTCGAAGCGGGGTCTAACCGGCTCGAACGCCCTGAGCGGAAAACGGCGTCAGCGCCCCCCACGGGGGCGCTGACGGGGCGACACTGGGCGGCGGATCCCTATGTCGCCATGTACCAGGTGGCGGGAACCTGGTGCATGACATAGTAACCACATATCGCCGTCGCGTGCACGCAAAACGACCGAAATCAGGAAAATTTCCTGCTCAAGCCTGACCTGTGCGGGCTAGACGGCCGCCCCGGAGGCGCCCGATCCGGGGTCTACACGCAGCGTGAGGGGCAGATCTCGGCCAGCACACAGTCCTGGCAGCGGGGCTTCCGGGCGAGGCAGACGCGCCGGCCGTGGAGGATGAGTCGGAGGCTGAACGCGCCGCGCTCCGCGGCCGGAATCAGGGCGTTGAGCTCGTGCTCGATCTTCACGGGATCGCTCTGCGTGGTGAGCTGCAGGCGATGTGACAGCCTCGTGACGTGGGTGTCGACCGGGAGGCCGGGCAGCCCGAAGGCCACGCTGCGCACCACGTTGCCGGTCTTGCGGCCCACCCCGTCGAGGGTCACGAGGTCGTCGAGGCTGGTCGGCACCTCGCCGCCGAAGCGTTCGACCACGCCGTTCGCCATGCCGATCAGGCTCTTCGCCTTGGCGTTGAAGAACCCGGTGCTGCGGATGAGCTCGGCCAGCTCCTGCGGCTCGGCGTGGGCGAGGTCCTCGGGCGTGGGGTAGCGGGCGAAGAGCGCCGGGGTCACCAGGTTCACCCGGGCGTCGGTGGTCTGCGCGGAGAGGATGGTGGCGGCGAGCAGCTCGAAGGCGTTGCGGTGATCGAGCTCGCACAACGCGTCGGGGTACTCCTGCGCCAGCCGCTTCGCCGCCTCCCGAGCCCGACCCTTCGGCGACCGCGGCTTGCCCACAGGCCGACACTACCCCGGCCCCCTCCCGGGCTGTTCCTGGGCCCCTCCCCCAGCAACAACTAGGCCGAGCGCAGCGAGGCCGGCCGACCGCGCGAGCGCCAGCGAGCCGGGCGGCGATGGGGTCTGGGGGCGCAGCCCCCAGCGACA
>JBJXGF010000113.1:0-3189 GCA_046153015.1 Acidimicrobiales bacterium
GCGCGGCCCGGGGTCTGGGCCCGGGCCGCGCCGCGGGGGGAATCCTCTAAGCTCGCCCGCCGAGCAAGGAGCCGCCGATGAGCCTCGTCGCGATCACCCCCGCCGAGTTCCCGTGGCTGCCGTACGCCCGCTACTCGTTCTCACTCGGTGTGCGCGCCGGCCGCCGGGCCTGGCTCTCGGGCCACACCGCCTCCACGCTCGACCCGGCCACCGGGCGCGTGGCCGTCGTCGGCGACATGGCCGAGCAGGCCGAAACGGCGTGGGACAAGATCGAACGGATCGCCGAGACCGGCGCGTTCTCCCTCGCCGATGTGACCCGGGTGGTGGAGTACTGCACGCCGGAGGGCCTGGCCCGCCACGCGGAGGCCGCCGCCGTGCGGGAGCGCCGCCTCGCCGGATCGGGGGCGGCGCCCGCCGTGTGCGTCGTGCCGGTGGCGGCGTTGCTGCGCCCAGCGGCGCTGCTCGAGGTGGAGGTGACCCTCGGCGGCGGCAATGACGACACCGTGCACCTGCCCTCGCTGACCCCGCTCGACGAGCGGGGCGAGGTGATCGCGCCGGGAGATCTCGGCGGGCAGGTCCGGGCCGTGCTCGAACGGGCGGCGGCGTTGCTGGCCGACGAGGGCCTGACGCTGGCCGACGTGGTCAAGACGGTGGAGTGCACGATGCCGGCCACCCGGTCGGCCTACCGCGCCACCGGGGAGGTGCGCCGTGAGCTGCTCGGCCCCGCCTTCCCGGCCGCCACCGGGGTGCTGATGCCGACCGTGCCCCACGCCAAGCGCGGGGCGATGATCACGCTCGACGTCATCGCCAGCCGCTCGCCCAAACAGGTGGTGAACCCGGGTTGGGACGCCTACAAGCGGCTCACGTTCAGCCCCGGGGTGCGGGCGGGCGACCTCGTCTTCCTGTCGGGCACGACCGCCCTCGACTGGAACCGGGGCGAGGTGGTGCACAAGGGGGACGTGGCCGCCCAGGCGGAGTACGTGCTCGAGCAGCTCGACCTGATCGTCAAGGCGGCCGGCGGGCGGGGCGTCGCCGACCTGGTCAAGACCGTGGAGTTCGTGGACCCGAAGGCGATGGAGGGCTACCGCGGGGTGGGCGCCGTCCGCGAGCGGGTGCTGAGCCGGCCGTACCCCGCCTCGACCGGCGTGCTCGTGGAGGCGCTGCTCCAGCCGGACTACCTGATCGAGATCTGCTCCTACGCGGCGATCGAGGCATGACCCTGCTCACCGCCGAAGCCCTCGCCCGGGTGGGCGCCGCAGTGTCCTACGCGGCGCCCGAGCCGCTGGGGCGGGCGTCGATCCGCTACTTCGCGCTGGCCGTGGGCGACGACAACCCGCTCTATCACGACGACGCGTACGCCCGGGAGCACGGCTGGCCCGGCGTGATCGCGCCGCCCACCTTCGTGTGCGAGACCCTGCAGTACGCCGCCGGCCGCCGGCGCGACGCCAACGGCTACCTCGGCCACGATTGGGGGCTCACCTTCGCCGAGCCGGTGACGATGATCCGCGGCGGCCACGACTACCGGTTCTTCCAGGCCGTCACCCCCGACGACGTGCTGCACGTGACGTGGACGCTGCGCTCGCTCGAGGAGAAGCGGGGCGGCGACGGCGCGCCGATGGTGGTGGGCGTGGCCGAGGCCTCCTGCTCGAACCAGCACGGGGAGCTGCTGGCGGTGAACGAGGAGACGCTCATATGGCGACGGCGCTGAACCCCACCGGCCCGGCGGCGGGGGAGCGGCTGCCCGACCTGGTCCGCACGATCGAGCTGGCCGACATGGTCGCCTACGGGGGCGCCACCTGGGACTGGCACCGGCTGCACTACGACCAGGCCTACGTCGCAGCTCGGGGTCTCGCCGCGCCGGTGGTCGACGGTCAGATGCTCGGGGCGCTGCTCGCCGAGCAGGCGTTGGACTGGGCGGGGCCTCGGGCGTTCGTGCGCCGGCTGCGGTTCCGGTTGCGCTCGATGGTGGCGGCGGGGGAGACCGTGCGTTGCGAGGCGGTCGTGGCCGGCCTGAGCGGGGAGGACGGCCTGCTCGTGATCCGCCTCGACCAGCGGGTGCTGGTGGGGGAGCGGCTCGTGGCCGACGGCGGGGCCGAGGTGACCCGCCCCAGCTGAGGGCGCCGGCCCCGACCTGGGCCGGTTCGGCCCGGTGCGGGCCGACGGTCGGGATTGGCGATTGTCGACTAATCCGATAGGTTTTTCCGGCTATGGAGAGCCTGCTGCTGGTCGCCGCCGCCGGATTCGCTGCTTCGATGGTCGACGGGGCGCTCGGCATGGGCTTCGGACCCACCTCGTCGAGCATCCTCCTGAGCGGGGGCATGGCGCCCTCCGCCGTGTCGGCCACGGTCAACATCGCCAAGGCGGCCTCCGGCGCGGCGGCGGGGATCTCCCACTGGCGGCTCGGCAACATCGACCGTCGCCTGGTGGTGCGCCTCGCGCTGCCGGGCTGCGCGGGCGCCCTGCTCGGCGTGACCCTGCTCGCCCGGGTCGACGGGAAGGAGCTGCGGCCATGGCTGGCCGTGATGCTGATCGCCGTCGGCGTACGCATCCTGTTCCGCTTCCGCAAGCCGCTGGCCGTGGCGGCGCCGTCCGCGGTGGGCGCCTCTGCCACTGCGGAGGCCAGCCGGGGCGCCGAATTCGTGGCCGCCGCCGGCGGCGTCACCAACGGTCTGATCGGCGCGTGGGGCCCGGTCGTCACCCCGTTCCTGCTGCATCGCGGCGTCCCGCCCCGGGTCACGGTGGGCTCGGTCAACACCGCCGAGGTGGCGGTGGCCGCAGCCTCGCTCGGCGCCCTGGGGCCGGCGTTGGCCAGCGGGGCGCTCGAGCTGCCGGTGGTGGCGGCCATGCTGATCGGCGGCGTGGCCGGCGCGCCGCTCGCCGCCTGGGTGGTGCGGCTGCTGCCGCCTCGGGCGATGGGCATCGCGGTGGCGGCGCTGCTGCTGCTCACCAACGTTCGTGAGCTGGCCGTCTGGGGCGGCGTCGGCGAGCTGCGCTGGGCGCTCTACGCCGCGGTCCTGGGCGTCGCCGGCGCCGTGGGCGCTGCGCCGGTGCTGCGCCGTTCGCTGGCCCCCAGCGCCTGACACCCGGCCCCAGCCCCACCCTCGGGGCGCCCTCGGCCGCCGCCCGCCGGCGCCGCCGCCGCCGATTTTGCCGCGCACGCGCCGAATCGGTATCGAATCGGTGCGACGG